>DEAW01000174.1:24753-98355 GCA_002348315.1 Planctomycetaceae bacterium UBA2972
AACTGTCTAACTGTCCCTCCCCCTATTTACCGGGTTGATTTGGTTTAGCCAAAGGCTTTAGTATTCGGGTCGAAAGGAGAGTGGTAGAGCGGTAATGCGTTATGCGTGGTTGGTACCGGGATTAGCTTTGGGGTTACTGTTAGGATCAGCGATGCCCCTCTGCGCTCAGAATTCCATTAGCGGTTTGCGGCAGTCTGTCAGAAGACCACCCGCCGAACATCGCTTGCCCAGGTCAGACCAACGGCGTCAACAAAGTGAGGACGATCCCTGGCAGAACGACGAAGACGACAATAGTACTTCGAATAATTCCATTGGCGATTGGAATCCCATTGGCCAAATCTTACTCGCTCCTTTTACCGCTCCCAGATTTTATCTTCAGGACAGAGGTCAGGAAGTATTCTTTACGAATTATCCTTTCGAAGATCACTATTCGGGCAATCTTGTCGTAGAGCCACTTTGGAGCCCGGATCTCAAAAAAACGCGATTGCGATTTGGAACGGAGTACGGTGACAACTTTGACCGGCAGCAGAAGATCACCACTCGCTTGCAATTTGATACCACAACCAGAATAGGAATCGACACATCCTTTGATTATCTACGGGAACAACTAGGGTCCGGTGCACATGACCAAACATGGATTGGTGATATCAATCTGACATGGCGTTTCGCTCAGTCTGAACATTCGGAATTTCGCTCAGGCCTGGGTTATAATTGGCTGGCCGATTCGGGCAATTCCGGCAAAGGATTTAATTTCACCTATGGAGCCACGTTCTTTTTGAACAAACCGAGTGTCCTCGACTTGGATATCGATTTGGGACGCCTTGGAAATGCCGACCTGACTCGTATCAAAACGACTTATTCCAGATATATAAAACGGATCAAACTTTCCATTGGTTATGAGTACCTCCATCTTGGTGCCTTTCAAGCGAACTACTTCACAACCGGTCTAAGCCTCGACTTTTAAGTGAATCGAAAGAGAGGCTTGTCACATCGCCATCCTCAAGCATTCCTCAGAATAAAGAACAGTATGGGACAACGATATTACCTAGACTCGGCTCCGGGAGAAGATGCCGATGCGATTGTATTGGAGGGATCTGAAGCGCAGCATTTGATCAAAGTTATGCGTGCCAGGCCGGGGGACGTAGTCGAGTTATTTGATGGTTCGGGAATGCAATGGCAAGCCACGGTCACGGAAGTAAGACGAAACGAAGCCACGCTTGCTCTCGAGAAGCCCGTCAGCGTTTCCCGCGAGTCCGCCATTGGACTTACATTAGGCATTGCCTTACCTAAAGGTGACAGGCAGAAGTGGGTGATTTCGAAACTCGTGGAACTAGGAGTAGCCCGTGTCGTACCGTTGATTACCGAGAATGGTGTAGCTCAGCCTGTCGAAAAAGCCATGCAACGCTTACGACGACAGGTGATTGAAGCAAGTAAGCAATGCCGTCGTAATCAATTAATGGAAATTACAGTTCCCCAATCACTCGACGAATTCTTACAAAATAAATCGGGTCCTTGCTGGATTTCTCATCCCAGTTCCGCAGGTGGTGCTTCTGAGTTTCATTCCATCAAGTCATTGCAGGTTAAGGCCGGTGAGGCATTTGTTGCCATTGGCCCGGAGGGAGGATTTAGTAAGACTGAAATTGCAGTTGCGGAACGTGCCGGCTGGTCAGCATTGGATTTAGGCGAGCGGATATTACGGATTGAGACAGCAGCGATCGCCGTGGCTGCGCACCTCCTGCTTGGTCGATAATTATCCCATATCGAAATTGAACATCGTTGTTTACAATAAACAGCCCCTCGGACAGGGGTGATCAATATAAAGAGACGAGGCAAGTTTCAGATGGCGATTGAAGAGCAGCCCGAAGACGATATCAATATCGATCTAAAGAATCGTGGTGTTGCTGCGCTGTTAGCCTGGCTGGTTCCTGGAATGGGGCACATGTATCAGGGAAGGATCTCGAAGGGGATTACGATTTTTGTCAGTGTTTCCTTCCTCTTTATTGTTGGTTTGCAAATGGGTGGTGGCAAAGTTGTCTACTGCTCGTTAACCAAAGCAGATTTCCGCTGGCAATTCTTTGGTCAGGCATTCGTCGGTTCGGCAGCGATTCCCGCAGTGATTCAAAATCGAGCTGTACGCGATGACAAGGATCCTTATTTTGGTGGCCGTTTTGCTCCTCCTGCCCATGTCTACGAGCGACGGGAGTGGTTATCTAGCTATCACGCTTACTTTGATATTGGCACTTTATACACATTGATTGCAGGTGTATTGAACATGTTTGCCATTTTCGATGCCTATGGGGGGCCAGCTGTTTGGTACGAGAATAATGAGGATGAAGATCCAGAATTGTCTGAAGGTGGTGCCGAATGATTAGTTTTCTCACTCAATTAATCATGCTCGCTGACGGTCCTGATGCGATGGCAGGCTGGGAAAAAGTACTTCACATGATCCCGTTGATTGTCTGTTCGAGTCTTGTCTATGGTGCTACCAGACACGAAAACTGGAAAATCATTGGTCAGGAATCTCTGAAGCTGGCTGTCTGGCTTCTTTTTTTCACCGGCTGTGTATTTGTTGTAGTCCTGTTATTTAGTTTCTTTAACTAACCGGATTTCGTCCGAGAATCTGATGAATCTGTTACTTGGCATTTCTGCTTTTGGCTTAGTAAGATAAAAGCTGTCTTATCCAATACTAACAGGAGGTTAATCGCACACCTCATATGAGAATCATTATTCTTGGCAGTGGCACAGTAGGTAGCTGGATTGCCGAGACTCTCTGTCCAAATCATGACGTGACTGTCATTGATACAAATCCTGAAGTGATTCAGCGGTTAAATGACCATTTAGATGTGCAGGCTTTTGTAGGCTCGGCCATCGATTCAACGCTCTTGTTCCAGGCTCAAACCCTGACGATGGATTTATGTCTGGCGGTGACCGGTGACGAGTCGAAAAATGTACTGGCCGCCAGCATGGCCAAACGGATGGGATGTCGCCGAGCGGTCGCTCGAATTCATTCTCCGGTCATGTTTGATAAAAGCACGTTTGATTACGAAACCGAATTCAGTATTGATCGACTGATCAGCCTGGAAGAGCTAACGGCGATTGAACTCGCTCAGGAAATTCGAACTCCGGGTTCTGTGGTCGTGGAACATGTCGCCAGAGGATCGATCAAAGTCCAGAGTGTGAAGCTAAGCTCAAAGGCCACGATCCTGGGCAAGCCACTGAAGGAACTCAAACTGCCAGGTTCGGTGCGTATTGGGTCGATTACCAGATTGGATGAAGAATCACAGGAACGAGTGACTCGGCTGGCCAATGCCGATGACATCCTGCAGGCGGAGGATCAAATTCTGTTGATCGGCGATGACGAGGATGTCGATGCGTTACTCGACAAGTCGTTGAATAACCAAAAGAAAAAAGAAGTCATCATTGCCGGTGGTGGCAATGTCGCAGTCTATTTGGCGACTATTTTGGAATCCGGTCCTTATGACGCTATCCTGATTGAGCGTGATCTGGAGCGTAGTGAAGCTTTGGCCAAGCAGTTGCCGGACGTCACGGTGTTACACGCAGATGCAACTTATCGTCAGACATTATTAGAAGAACACGTTGAAAAGACAGACTTCTTTGTGGCCTGCATGGGTGACGATGAAAGTAACATCATGACCAGCGTCGAAGTCGATGATATCATCAATCAAAATGACGGTGTTGAGCGTGATGACAAGACGATCGTCTGTGTGGTCTCCCGTCCGGATTACGCTCAGGTGATCAGTAGGCTTGGAATTGACCGGGCAATCAGTCCCCGCACAGCGATGGTTCAACAGGTTCAAACGTTTCTGACCAAAGGTGCAGTTATTTCCACCAATAAGCTTCCGGATACAGACATCGGTGTCTACGAAATCGAAGTCCAGTCCGGGTCGGCTGCCGAAGAACACGTGTTGGTCAATTTGGCGTTGCCGTTGGGTAAGTGTTTGATCGCGGCTGTTTCGAGTCAGGGCGAGGCGCGCGTTCCACGAGGCGATGATCACTTTCGCGCAGGCGATTACGTCGTCGCATTGATACATGCAGATGCTGTAGAGGAAGTGGTGGAGAAATTTAGCGGGTCGAGTCGGTAGGCAGCTATGAACTATCGTGTTGTTAGTTATTTCCTGAGCATTGTCTGTTTCTTTGTTGCAGCAGCCATGACGTTTTGCTGTTTGTTTGCTATGCCCTGGCTGGGTCACCGCAGCAACGAAGATTACTCGCAACTTTCGTTTGAATCAGACGGAGTGCGTGGCCTTCTAAGTAGTGTGGCTGTTAGTTTGCTTGTCGGATTTCTCCTGCGTCACTGGGCGAAGGATAATCGTGGCGACGGACTTTATCGTAAGGAATCCATGGCTACGGTTGGGTTGAGTTGGGTCATTGTCACCATCCTTGGTGGCCTGCCCTACATCATCGCCGGCGTAAAGTACGCTCCGACGATTCGACTGGAGAACGCGCAGTATGTCGAAGTTTATGAGCATGCCTTTCACTGGCGTCAAAACTGGTCATCGTATGATCTTGAGCTAACAGAGGGACAGTTCCAGGTTTTAGATTCCATCATCAATGATCCGGTCTATCCATCTCAAGGGATCTCCGTGGCTGAATTGAGCGAGTCCACGGCACTGGAGGTGGCTGTCGTGCAGACCACGATTGCTGAGCTGCAGAATCTACCGTCGATCAGCGACAAACTCGATGTACAGGGAGACATCGATCAGGCGTCAGCCCGTGTTCTGGTGGAATGGATCTCCATGCGCATCGGAGATGCCATGTTTGAATCGCAATCCGGATTCAGCACGACCGGAGCGACCGTGATTAGCAAACTGGAAGACCCCGGATTTGTTCCGCACTGTATTTTGTTTTGGAGAAGCACAACACACTTCCTGGGCGGGCTAGGAATTATCGTTCTGTTTGTTGTTCTGTTGGGTGGAAGTTCCGCAGGGAAAGCTTTGATGCGAGCTGAAATGCCCGGGCCAACGAAGGAAGGTAACACTCCGCGGATGCAGCACGCGGCCTGGCGTTTTGGGGGACTCTATATCGCGCTCAATACCGCGCTGACGATTCTGCTCCTATTTGATATGAATTTATTCGACGCGCTCTGCCATGCGTTTGGCACGATGGCTACAGGTGGATTCAGTACTTACGATACCAGTGTGAAAGCGTTTGATAGTGCCTATGTTGACTACACCATTACGCTGTTTATGGTTTTGGCAGGGACAAATTTCGCGTTGCTCTATTTGTTGGTTATCTTACGAGCTGGAAATGAAAGCCGGTTTGTCAGATGGAAAGAGCAGATTCGTCAGGTCTTTCGTGATTACGAATTGCGTGTTTATCTCGGAATCATTACGGTCGTCACTCTATTGGTCATGCTGTACGGATTGTCGTACGGGGACTGGGATTTGGCTGGCGATGAGGCTGCCGGAGTTGGCTTGCCCGAAAAGCTCATGCGATCGATACGTTACGGCCTATTTCAGGTAGTGGCCATCATTACCACGACCGGTTTTGGAACGCATGACTTTGATCAGTGGAATGAGTTTGGACGTGCACTGTTGTTGGGCCTGATGTTTGTTGGGGGATGTGCCGGCAGTACAGGAGGTGGCATGAAGGTGATCCGCCATATTCTGTTCGTCAAAATTCTTAGGCAGGAAGTCGAGCATCTGTATCATCCCAACGTCGTGCGTCCGCTAAAGTTCGGAAGCGAGACATTTGACGATAAGGATATGCGTCGAGGTATCCTTGCTTACTTTGGATTTATTGCTGTGTTATTCATGCTGACATGGCTGTTAGTGATGGCCGTCGAGCCTGACACGACCTGGCATCAGGAAGATCTGTCGAACAAGATGATTGACAACTCAAGCGCTGTGATTGCAACGTTGAATAACATTGGCCCAGGGATTGGAATTGTTGGTGCGACTTCGAATTATGGTGCTTATTCTCCATTTTCGAAATTAGTGTTTACCTGGTTGATGATGTTAGGACGTCTCGAGATTTTCTCAATCCTGATTCTTTTCTCGCCCACCTTCTGGCTGAGTCGTCGTTAACGCGAGAGGTTATCGTGTCCAATCAATTAATACAAAGTTTGAATCAGGCAGATGCGCCGCTATCCACAGACGCATTGGAAGAGATTTTGAGTATTCCAACCGATGGTGTGATCGAGATGTTCGCGCGGCTTGAAGGCCATCTGGTCATGCTCGGTGTTGGCGGTAAGATGGGACCGACAATGGCCAGAATGGCTCAGCGAGCGATCACTGCTAGTGGCTCGGAGATGAAACTCACTGCGATCTCCCGCTTCTCGAATCCGACGGTGCGAGAACGCCTTGAATCCTGGGGGATTTCTACTCAGGCCTGTGACCTGCTGGATCCCCCCTCGGTACAGACCCTTCCCGACGCGACTCATGTACTCAATCTGTCGGGATTCAAATTTGGAGCGGCCGATAACCTTGGTTTAACCTGGGCCACGAATTGTGAAATTCCATCAGCGATTTGTCGTCGCTATGCCAACAGCAAAGTCGCAGCATTTTCCACGGGTAACGTGTATGGCATGGTGGATGTGACATCGGGGGGAAGTTTAGAAAATACCGAGTTATGCCCCGAGGGCGAATACGCTATGGCTGCCCTGGGAAGAGAGCGAATGTATGAATACTACGCGCAACAGCTGAATCTACCGGTGGCTATTTTACGCTTAAATTATGCAACCGAACTGCGATATGGCGTACTGATCGACATCGCTTCGAAGGTCCTGCAGGGAAATCCAGTCGCTCTGTCTATGGGTTTTCTCAATGCCATCTGGTTGGGTGATGCCAATGCGATGACATTACGCTCCATCGAATTGACGGAAGTCCCCGCCAGGCCGTTGAATATGACCGGTCCGGACGTGATTTCCGTTCGGGAAGTTGCCCGGCAGGTTGGTCAGCTGACTGGACACGCTGTGACGTTTGAAGGGACAGAACTGGAGCAGGCGTTATTGAGCCGATCAGCACATAATTATGACGTTCTGGGGTCGCCGCTGATTTCTTTAGAAACCATGATTCGTTGGTCGGTTCAATGGTTACAGCAGAATGGTGAGTCGCTTGGGAAACCAACCAAGTTTCAGGTTACGGATGGAAAATTCTAGTGGCCGGTTCGTCTTGTACAGGCAGACACGCCACCGCTTCCATACTGCTCTAAGGTATTCAGCAACTATAGGAGAATTACTGGCGGAAGGGTGACGTGTCCGAAAAGCTAATGGGATTTGTTTGGCTGCCTACGATTGTGAGTGGAGTCCTGGAGTGGTTGTCAGTTCAGTGCAGACGGAATTTGCTCCGACTGGCTGTAAACGACGTTCATAATGTTTTGTAAGGCATAGCAGCGTACTTCCTGGTGTTCATGACAAAACCCAGACGCATACCACTTCCCTTCGTGAGCATAGATTTCACGGACATCAAATCGAAACCAGACAGCGTAGTCTTCCCAGTGATCAAGCTGGATATCAGAGCTCTTGCTGATCAGATCGTCGACTACGAGGATTTCGATCGAAACCTGTTGCATCAGGCTATGAGCGAGTGCTCGTAACAGATCCCGTTCCAACGTCGAATGACGCGGTAAATGCGATTCATAGCTACAGGCGTCATAGAGCCGTTTGATGGCTTCACGTTGAGTGGAATCAAGCTTGTCCAGAAACATATTAACGATTGTCTCCAACCCCTCCTTGACTCCATCGATGTGCATCCAGGGAGAGCAGCGGGTTGCCAAAACCAGATCACGAAGGTGATCGACATTACATCGTCTTCGAATTTGAAACTCTCCGTCATTGAGATTTGGTAATTCATCGATGATGCAGTAACTTTCAGCCAGATTGTCGAAGTGAACAGAAATCCCGGATTTCCGTAATAAATCGAGGTCGCGGTAAATCGTACGCTTGCTGACATTAAATCTCTGTGCCAGATCATCGGCGGTGACTCGCGACCCGGTCCGAATATGCTCGGCGATCTGAAAAGCGCGTCCTGTATATCTCGAGGGCATGTTGGAAATAAAAGCCATTTGGAAACCTCCTGTTTTTCAAAACGTTGGCCTAAGCAAAACAATGAGTGCTCATAAACTAAGTTGCGAAAACGAGTCAAAAGGCGCCCTGAATTCCGGAAAGATTCTTCAGAAACCACAAACTCTTCGGATTTCGTTAGAATACGGAACGTGAAAGGGAGCCAATTCTTTATGAAGGAATATCACTGTGCATCAACATCGTTATGTCGAACGCGTCGTGGATCTGATGGATCCGACAGACAATGTGCTTCTCAATATGTCGTACGAAGATGCGGCCGAGCGGGTTGCCAGTGGTGATGCTCAACGGGTTGGCGAGATTGACGGGCAATTTGCAATCATTCAAAAACGCGGCAACATTGTTCGTATGGCTCGGTCAATCGGTCGACCCATGCGTTACTTTCTGGCAAAACGAGCGGAAGGCCCCTGCTTGATTGTGGCTGAACGTATGGAGCAACTACGAGCGGCGCTAGCCGAGGAAGGTCTGGAAGATCAATTCCATCCGTCCTATACCCGCATGGTCCCGGCACATTATGTCGTTGAAATAGCTTTGATTGGCTGCCCCGATCCTAATCCGGTCAATACTCGATTCTTCACTCCCGAACGTAACCATCTGGGTACAGATTTAAATATCATTGGCGAACGATATATTGGGAAGCTCGCTGAAGAAATGGACAAGTGGCTGGACACGATCGATCCAGCGGCTCCCTTAGGCGTGCTGTTCTCAGGCGGGATTGACAGTGGCGCCGTACTCGTTGTGCTACGTCATTTATTACTTCAGCGTGGGCAGGCCCCGAATCGATTGAAAGCATTCACGCTGAATGTCGATGGAACATCAGCGGATGCCAGCCAGGCCAAACAGTTTGTTGATGAAACGGATATGAGTCTGTTCCTTGAAATCGTCGATGTGGATCGTGATGATGTCGACTTCCGGGAAACAATCAAAGTCATCGAGGACTACAAGCCGTTAGATGTACAGTCGGCCACGATGGCTTATGCGTTGCTTAAGAAAATCCGAAAACTCTATCCCGACTGGGAACATCTGGTTGACGGTGACGGCGGAGATGAGAATCTCAAAGATTATCCAATCGAAGACAATCCGGAACTCACCATCGTTAGTGTCCTCAATAACCTAATGCTCTATCAGGAAGGTTGGGGTGTTGAATCGATTAAGCATTCGCTTACATACTCCGGTGGTCAAAGCCGGGGGCATGTCCGAACCTATGCTCCAGCAGCTGTTCTGGGATTCAAAGGATTTAGCCCGTTTGCTCTGCCATCGGTCATTGATGTAGCCGAAGGTATTCCGTTTATCGAATTGACGGATTGGGATCATGAAAAGCTCTATCAGCTTAAAGGTGAAATCGTACGCCTCGGTGTCGAAGCCGTGACCGGCGTGACCATGCCGGTGTTTGAGAAAAGACGCTTTCAGCATGGGGCTGCTTCCCGGGATATATTCCAGCATGCCTTTCCGGCAACCGATCAGGAATATCGCGATGTCTTTTCAAAAGTATTCGATCGCTAAGCCTAATGGACCTGCCAGTCTTCAATTCAGAGCATATTCTTGCTCAACGGCCTGCAAAACATGAAGTGCGGCCGGATCGGCCTTATGCCTGGATGATCGAACCGGAGTGTGATAGCAATGGCATCCTGCAGCAGGTGGTCACTCTATTTTTAACCGGAGCGGAATGTCGATTCCGATGCACGATGTGCGATCTCTGGAAGCACACGCTGGATATACCAACGCCCCCGGGTGCTCTCATCGAGCAAATCAATTTTGCGTTACAGGATTTAGGAATCAATTGGCAGGCTCCTGCGGATTCAGGTACAACCGCGATCAAACTGTACAATAGCAGTAATTTTTTTGATAAGAGAGCTGTGCCACTGGAAGACTGGATTGAGATTCAGCGTTTGACGAATTATTTCGAAACGGTGATTGTTGAAAATCACCCCGGGCTTTGCGGGAAACGAGTCTATGAATTCCAACATGGGTTAGCGGGGCAACTTGAAATCGCACTCGGATTGGAAACCGTCCATCCGCAAGTGTTACCGTGGCTCAATAAACAAATGACGTTGCCGCAGTATCGAGCAACGGTGGAAGATTTAGTGGCCCATGATGTACGAGTGCGTACATTCATCCTCGTCAAACCACCTTTTTTAAACGAACAAGAGGGTGTTTTCTGGGCCATGGAATCGATGCGGTTTGCATTCGAATGTGGCGTGGAGTGTTGCTCCATGGTACCTGTCCGTGGCGGAAATGGATTGATGGATCGTTTGCAGCAAGATGGAGATTTCACGCCGCCGACCGTTGCCAGTTTGGAACAGGTGCTTGTGGCTGGACTGGAAATGGGCGTTGGACGAGTCTTTATGGACCTTTGGGATAGTGATCAGTTTTTGGCTCCCGAGTGTTGTAAGCAACAGCGTCTAAGCCGCCTGATGGAAATGAATCAGACTCAGCAAGTACAGCCAGAGGTGCAATGTGACACCTGTGGCTAACGCGAAATCTGTCGTTATCATTGGCGGAGGCTTCAGTGGTTCGCTGCTGGGTGCCATTCTGGTTCGAGCAGGCTTCACGGTGACGATTGTTGATCGTGGCCAGCATCCGCGTTTCACCATCGGTGAATCTTCGACGCCTACGGCTGGCTTCATTTTAAAAGCACTGATCCGGAAATATAATCTGCCGGAACTACTGCCGTTGACGCAGTACGGTCTGTGGAAAGAAACATACCCGCATATCAGTTGTGGTCTGAAGCGAGGATTTAGCTACTTCTTTCATCAACCGGGAGCTTTACCACAGACCACTGCTGACCATGCTCGGGAATTATTAGTCGCTGCTAGCAGCTCGAATGCCACCTCTGATACACATTGGTATCGTCAGGATGTCGATGCGTTTCTATTTGATTATGCGGCGGAGAATGGCGTGCGTTGTATTTCTAATGCGGAGATCGCTGATGCGAACTTTGACCACCAACGACAGACGTGGACGATCCGTCTAAGCAGTGAGCTGATAATCGATGAAGTTGATTGGGTGATCGATGCTTCCGGAGCCGCGGAAGTCATGAGTCGTTTAACAGGAGAGACAACTGCAGATCGATTTGAGTTGACGACGAATACTTCGGCGCAGTTTGGTCACTTTCAAAATGTCCGAGCGTATGACGATTTGTTAACCGGGGCCAAGATGGATGTCTCGACATTTCCATTTTCGTCCGATGCTGCTGCTCAACATCATGTGTTTGATTCTCAATGGCTATGGAGCCTGCGATTTGATAACGGGATCACCAGTCTTGGTCTGGTTTCGAATTTAAATGCGACATCCGAACCGGCAGGCTGGCAAGGAATGCTAGAACGCTATCCGGCAGTACAAGCCATGTTGCGTGAGGCCTCCCCAGCTATGGCGACTCCACAACTTCTGCAATCCGGTCGTTTACAACGTCTGGCATCGAGTGGCGGTGGCATGGGCTGGGTGGCATTGCCTCATACGATCGGGTTTGTCGATCCGTTACACAGTACGGGAATTGCTCATTCTTTAAGTGGTGTTGAGCGAGTCGCGGAAATCCTGATCCGGGATACCGATCCGGTCGGCCAACTGAAGCAGTACGAAGATGCAGTATTTAACGAATTGCGTATCATCGATATGTTGATTTCCGGCTGTTACAAGCTGATGGCGAGTAAGCGTCATTTTGAAGCATATAGCATGTTGTATTTCACAGCAGCTCATAATTATGAAACGCAACGAATGGCACTCGAGGTCGATCAAGCACCGCCTGGAATATTCCTATCAGATGATGCTCAGATGGTAGATTTGATTGAACAGGGATTTCAATTAGCCTGCTCAGAAGGACGCTCGGGCAAGTTGAGTGAACCGGGATTATTTGAGGCCAGGATTCGTGACTTGATAAATCCATTCGATCAAATTGGTTTGTGCAATCCGGCTGTTCATTCCATGTATGGTTATACGGCAATTTTGTAGTCAATTTAGGGGTGTTGGGGGCAGTTTTAGCGGTGTTTTACAAGAGAATCGCGTTTGACCGTCATAAACAGCCTAAATTAGAATAGAGTTGTCGTTAAGACAGACCATGGAAGGTAGTCACACGCAACTCTGAGCCAACTTCACAGCCCACCTTTCGTTGGCAAAATGATATTGATTGGAACAGTGTGTCCACGATTCATCGCATAAGATGAAATTGGGATTCGATCAGAGATAGATATGAGACCATCTAAACCAATTTCCGCAATTATCTTTGGCATCTGCCTGCTTGCCAGTCCGGCCCTTGAGGCTCAGCAGCCGCTACATCAACGCATTGATGAAGCCGTTACGCAACAGCAGCCAGTCTCGACGCAACTATTGGCAACCGACGCTGAGTTCATGCGTCGGCTCTATCTGGATTTGCTTGGCACGGTACCGACTTTGGAAGAAGCCAAGACATTTCTAAATGATGAGTCCGCGGATCGTCGCGAGCGGTTAGTTGAGCGATTAATCAATGACCCGCGGCTCAATCATCACCTTGCCACGGCATTTGATGTGATGTTGATGGAACGTACAACAGACTCGGCTGTTAAATCTCCACAGTGGCGTCAGTACTTGTATGAATCGTTTGCAAACAACAAACCTTACAACGTTTTAGTTCGTGAAATTCTGTCGTCCGGCGGTGCTGATCCTGAGACGCGTGTGGCAGCCAAGTTTTACCTGGATCGCACAGGGGAAACCAATCGCCTGACACGTGATGTAGGTAGGATCTTTTTAGGTCGCGACATGCAGTGTGCTCAATGTCATGATCATCCACTAATCGAGACTTACTATCAGGATGACTACTACGGCTTATTTGCTTTTCTAAATCGCAGTCAGCTTTTTACAGACACAGCGAAGAAAGTGTTCTTTGCAGAAAAGAGCGTCGGTAACGTTAGCTTCAAAAGTGTGTTTACAGAAGAAGCAGGCGAGACCGGTCCTCATCTTCCCGGTGACAATCCAGTGGTGGAGCCTTACCTGCAGAAGCTGGAAGAATACAATGTGCGACCTCATGGAAATCGAGTGAGTGAGCCTGTCTTTAGTCGCCGTCAACAGTTGGCTGATTTGGCGACAAATGGAAAAAACACTGCCTTTAACAGAAACATAGCCAATCGCTTATGGGGCATGATGAATGGTCGGGCACTCGTGATGCCTGTGGATTTGGATCATCCTGCCAACCCGCCATCTAACCCGGCTCTGATGGCTGTGCTGCAGCAATCGATTGTTGACCTGGACTTCGATGTGAAGCAGTTTCTCAAGCAAATCGCATTGTCTAAAACGTACCAACGCAGCTTTGACTTGGGGTCGGCTTTACTGGCTCCGCCAGCGAATCTGCAGACCCAGATCGATCAGCTGACTCAGCTGCGGAAACAGACAAACGAAAAGGTATATGAAGCCTTAGATAAATGGGGAGCCAAACTTGCAGAGCTTAAAGCGATGCGGGTACAGCGTGCTGACCTCAGCAAAGCCTACTTTTCTGCGGATGCAGCCGCCTCAGCTCAGTTAGAAAAGTACCTTGCACAGGATGGAGCATCGTTCGCAGCACAGGCGGCAATTGATAAACAAGTCCCCTTACGAGATGCGTATTCAGCTGCCCACGCCAGTATCACCAAAGTGTTAGAGAGCTTGCCGGACGATGCGGTTGCTAAAGATGCAGCGGCTAAATTCAAAACAAAGTTAGATGCGTCTCTCGCAGAAATTAAAAAGCAGACGGATGCGAAGGCCAAAGCAGATGCTCAGGGAGCGAAAGAAAAGGAAGCGATCGCACCATTGCAAACAGCATTAGATAAAGCCTGGGAAGCGTGGAAGCCAGCCAAAGAAGAAATCTATGCTTTGGAGATGCAGGAGCAGACGTTACGCAATGAATTTGAACGCTTGCAGACGTTAGTGGCTGCCTACGAAATTCAGGAATATGAATTTGGCAAGATAAAATCCAATGCAGATTTGCGTATCGAGATGATTGCCGCACGCGAAAGTGTTAATTCACTGAGTAAAGAGCTGGCAGCAGCGGAGGCCAACGTAGTGGCCATGAAGACAGCCGTCGCTCAGGCACAAACGGAATTAACAGTTGCTGTGACAGCGAAACAGGCGGCCGAAACCGGATTGACGAATGCGACTGCTGCTCGCACCAAAAAGTCGGAAGCGATCGAGTTACTTTCCGCTGTGGTTGCTTCGACGACGACAGCAACCGCCGTGATTGCTGAAGACGAACAGGTTGTCGCGACGCAAAAGCAATTGGCGTCCAGCCAACAAGCACTGAAAGCTGAATTGGGCGTCATTGATCAGCAAGTTCGTCAGGCGACAGAAGATGTTACTGCCAAGACTCAGGTTGCGAATGCGTCGATTGAGAAGAAAGAGGCGATGGTCAATAAATTGGCGGTGGCAGAAACAGCCTACCAGCAGCTACAAACAACATTATCTACCGCGACTCAAACTTCGATTGATAAGAACAGTCAGTACGACGAATCGACCGAGAAACTTTCACGCCAGCTGGTGAATCACTTTGTTGTAAGTGACTTGCGAGCGTTATCGCCAGAACAATTAGCCAATGCCATGATGGAAGCCATTGGCGTGACAGGCAATACTCGTGCATCAGTGATCGCCGAATTAGACAAATCTAAACCGCTTTCAGATGCCGATAAAAATGATAGTGCTAAGATGATCCAGCGAGAGCGGGAAATTAGTGAGGGAGTGGAAGCTAAGATTACAGCCATTCGTAAGGACTTTGTCAGCTTGTTTGGTGCCGGAGCCGGTCAGGTTCAGACGGATTTCTTTGCTACGATTGATCAGGCACTGTACCTCAACAACGGATCAAGAGTTACCGGATGGCTGACATCGAACAGTTATCTGGTAGGTAAATTATTGAAACTTGAAGACTCTGCTCAAATAGCAGAGGATTTATATATCAGTGTGTTGTCTCGTAAGCCGAATCAGGCAGAGACCCAGCGAGTCGGGGAATTCCTGGCGAGTGTTGGCGACCAGAAGCAACAGGCGTTGCAGGATATGGTTTGGGCATTACTGGCATCCTCCGAGTTCCGGTTTAATCACTAGGGCTCTGGCATTTTTGAAGGGAAAACGAAAATGAAATGTAACTATTCATGTAAATCCGCAGAACATGGCATCGCGCGTCGAGGATTCCTCGGCGGAATGCTGGGGGCTGCAGGTGCAGCTTCTTCCGTGGTAGGTGGATTAGGTGTATTCTCGGATCCGCTGATTGCCAAAGAACTTTCAAGTCAGCAAAAGCGAGTTGTGGTTTTCAATATGTCCGGTGGTTTGAGTCAGCTGGAAAGCTGGGATCCCAAGCCAGGTCAGGATACGGGAGGCCCATTTCGTGCGATCCCGACTTCTGTTCCGGGAATCCACGTTTCGGAATTATTGCCGATCACTGCCAAACAAATGCATCATTTGGCACTAGTTCGAAGTATTAACACGAAAGAAAACGATCATGGTAAAGGCCGGTACATGATGTTCACCGGACGCCGCCAGACGCCTGCACAGGAATTCCCGCAAATTGGTTCGGTGATGGCCAAAGCTCTGGAAGCAGATAAGAACGCTTTACCGGGATACATTCAGGTTTCAACCAGCACGGGCGGTCGGAATAACGATGCGGCCTATCTGGGCCCTGCGTTTGGAAGTATTCGAATTGCCAGTGGTAAGCCGCCTGCTAATTCCGCACGACCCACATCGCTTGATGAAAAGCGAGATGTATTGAGAAATGATTTCCGTAAGCTAGCCAACGATGACTTTTCCCTTCGTCGTCGTAGTGCTCAAACGGAAGCCTACACTCAGAGCTTTGAACAGGCACAGCAATTGATGGCCAAACGTGATGTCTTCGATATTACGAAGGAGCCACAGAAAGATCACGAGCGTTATGGTGATCATCAGCTTGGCCAACACACATTGCTCGCACGTCGATTACTCGAAAATGGCGTTACCATGGTTCAGGTTACGCACTCGAATTACGACACGCACAATGAAAACTTTAATTTCCACTTTGAACAACTTGGTGAATTCGACCGTGCATTCGGAACGTTTGTACAGGATATTGCTGATCGCGGTATGCTCGAAAGCACGTTGATTGTTGTCCTTAGTGAATTTGGCCGTACGCCTCGTATCAATCAACGCTATGGACGAGACCACTGGGGATCCTCCTGGTCGATCTGTTTAGGTGGTGCGGGAATTCAACGCGGAGCAGTGATTGGCTCCACCGGAGATAATGGTGTAGAGGTTACCGACCGCGAAGTGGATCATGGGCACTTGTTCCATACTTATCTGCGAGCAGTTGGAGTTGACTCCCAGGGTCACTTTAACATTGGTGGTCAGGATATCCCTGTTGCCGATCCGGCTTACGCTCCAATCGAGGAGTTGTTGATCTAATGACGTTTCCAGTTGCTAAAACGGATCCCAAGGCCTCTCATCTTTCTAAAACGTTGAAATATGAGAAGCCATTGATCTCATGTCGATTTGATCCGTCCGGACGCTACCTGTTTGCTGCGTCACAGGACTTTTCAGTGATCCGCTGGACACTGGAAGACGACTCGATGAAAGTCTTCAAGGCGCACAATTCCTGGGTGCGTGGACTAGAGTTCTCTCAGGATGGCAAGACCGTTGTTAGCAGTGGCTACGATGATCGTCTCTTCTTTTGGAATGTCGAAGATGATCGAGAGGAACCAAAACCGATCCGCGAAATTGTCGCTCACAAAGGCTGGATCCGTGCGATTAGTCGCAGTCCCGACGGGAAGTTGTTGGCATCTGGTGGTAACGATCGGATTGTCAAAGTTTGGGATATGGATACCGGCAAACTGACAGCTGAATTGGTCGGTCATGAACGCGATGTCTATAGCCTGCTTTGGCATCCCACCGATGGTACTCTGCTCAGCGGAGACTTGACGGGGCAAATCAAACGTTGGAATGTCGCTGAGGCCAAAGAAGTATCCGCTTATGACGGTAAAGCTCTGCATACCTACAACGGTGGGCAACAGGTGAGCTATGGCGGGATTCGCGGGATGGCATTGAGTCCGGATAACAAAACCTTATATGCCTGTGGTCTGCATAAAGGGACCAACCCATTGGGTGCGGTTCAGACTCCTCTAGTGATTTCCTTTGATCTGGAGTCAAAAGAGGCTGGCAAAACATGGTCGATTGAGGGCCTGCAGGCAATTGCCTGGCAACTCTACCAGCACGAAGATGGTTATCTAGTCGTCGGAGTTGGCGGTTCAGCAGGAGCCCATCTGGTCTTTATTAATCCATCGGAAGATAAAGATTTCCACCGACTTAAAGTGAGCGATGTGGCTCGAGAACTGGCAGTTCATCCTGACGGGATTCAAGTCGCACTGGCAAGTTCGAACGGGGCGGCACAGATCTGTCGCTTGGAAGCAAAGCCGGCAGATGCTAAATAAACCCCTTGTATCTGCTGTCACTGTGTTGTGCATTAGTCTATTTGCGACACGGGCAGATGCTCAGGTAATTATCCTGCCGACAGGCTCAGCGACTGCGATTGGCACAACAGTCAACGTCCCGGACGGTGGCTTCGTATTACTGGGTAACGTCCATTACGGTGCCGAAGGAATGATCCAGCGGGGAATCCCCGGACTCTCACAATTCCCGATTATTGGTGTGGCTCCACTGTTGAATCACCGGGCCATTGGTTCTCAAAAAGGTGAAACGCAGATTTACATAGGCGTCCGCATTCACGATTTTGAAAAACTGGACAAAGCGACGTTTTTGAAAGGCCAGCAGATAATGGAAGCCAAACGGGCGGCAGGATTATTGCCCCGTGAGGAAAAACCGCTTCCCGCCAGATTGCCTTCTGCACTAAAACGTTCATTCTCTTCAGAACGCTAAGTGTTTCCAGCGTAGTGGATGCGTTAAAATTGAAACTCGATACTAAAGGAGTTTCTTAAATGCGCCGTAGTCTGTTTCTCTTCTTTTATCTTCTGTTCCCGTTGTCCGTCTTTGGCCAACTGGAAGATGGTACTGCTCCGCCCAACGTCCTGGACGACCGATTGGTGCTGGAAGAATTTGTTTCTCATCCCGATCTAACGACTCCCACCGGAATTGCTGTGACCAGTGACGGTAAAGTACTGGTTGTTGAGTGCCACACTCACTTTCCACCGGATGACTATCAGGGATTGAAGCATGATCGGGTTCTCTGGTTTCAGGACACCGATGGAGACGGGAAAGCGGATAAAAAGACTGTCTTCTTCGAAGGCACGACCCAAACAATGAATCTCGCCGTGCATCCGAATGGAGATGTCTTTCTGGCGACTCGGCGTAGCGTTTTGATTCTACGTGATCTGGATGAGGACGGCATTGCGGATGAGAACAAGACCATTGTTCATCTGATCACTGAGGGTAATTATCCCCATAACGGAATCTCCGGTTTCTCATTTAATGAAGACGGAGATGTCTTTTTTGGGTTAGGGGAAAATCTAGGCAAAGACTATTCCATGGTGGGATCAGATGGTTCGGTGGTCAGCGGGGGAGGCGAAGGTGGAAGCATATTCCGTATGAAAGCAGACGGCGCGCGTCTGGTTAGATACGCGACCGGTTTTTGGAACCCATACCGTACGACCATCGATGCCTTTGGCCGGATGTTCATGGTCGATAACGACGCCGATTCGAGACCGCCTTGTCGTCTGAATCACGTGGTTGCCAACGGAGATTATGGCTATCGATTTAAGTACGGACGAAAGGGATTGCATCCTTATACTGCCTGGAACGGCGAAAACCCCGGAATGCTGCCGATGGCCTCCGGTGTTGGTGACGGTCCATCAGGAGTATTGGCATATGAGTCCACTCACTTACCTTCCGATTATTTAGGTGGAGTGTTTGTCACTGCTGCGTGGATTCACAATCGTTTGGAGTTTCATCAGCTCGTGCCTGCCGGAGCATCTTTTCGAACAAAGATGACAACGGTTATCCAGGGTGATGACAACTTTCGTCCTATCAGCATCACGACCGCTCCGGATGGAAGCCTCTATATGACAGATTGGGTTGATAAGAGTTACAACATTCATGGTTTTGGACGGGTTTGGCGGATTAGATCCAGAGAAGCAACCAGTGGGCTTCCTCAAACTACAGCATCTGATCGGCAACGATTACTACATCATGATCAGGCATCCCGACGGCTGGCAGCACAACGGCTGGCTCGGGGTTCAGAAGCCGAGTTGGAATATCTGGAACAGATCGCCCGTAGCTATAAGGATGAACGAATACGAGTGGATGCGATTTTAGCATTGGACCAGATTGGCGGTGTCTCGGATGCCCTGGCTGATTTACTTATTCAGGATGAACACCAGCGAATCCGGGAAGTGGCGGTGACTCGTCTGCGTTTAACAAATAGTCAGCTCGTCGCAGTCTTAGCGGGCACCAGTAATGACTTGGTCAAAGCCGCAGCCTGGAGGAAGGTGAAAGTAGCCGCTAGTGGTGAGAGTTACCAACTGCTAGAAAATACTTTGGCAAGCTCCGATTCGTTTTTGAGACAGGCCGCGCGTCAAAGCATGCTTAACGAAGGCTCAGGGATAGATTTGACGAAGCCATTTGATATGCACCAGTCGATCGAAGTGCAGCTTGCCGTCATCTTAAATCAACAACTGAAAGCTCCTGACACATTAACGGCTTCGTTAGATCGTCTTTTGCGGCATCCGGATGAGCGTTTACGTTTTGTTGCGTTGAAGTGGATTGGAGATAACGTATTAACTCAGTGGTTGGACGTGCTGAATGATGAGCTGTTCTCGATAGCGACAAGTGAAAAGCTCATTCAAACCACATTAGCAACGATCGATTTATTAGAAGGCAAATCCCCTGTCGAGCTAGATAAAACAGGTAGTGAATTGTTTGCACAACGAATTCTTGAAAACCAAAATGCCTCACTGGATTTGAAACAGTATGCGATACGAAATATTTCGGCGACACATGCATTAGGGACTGTGCCGGCACTTACTGAACTGCTGGCAAATAATGAAGACGCCATTGCTCGGGAAGTAATCGCGAAGCTACAAGTACACCCTGATGGTCAGGCTCAAAATGCTATTCGGGGAATTGCGGAGAACAGAGCGTTGACTCCTAATACCCGGGCGTTAGCTGTCGCCGCCATGCACTCAGGATCGAAAGAAAACGTCGATTCACTTATTTCGCTCTCGGGTGACACGGAACTGGAAGTGGCAGAAGAAGCGTATCGATCTATCAACGGATACATACCGCTGCCGGAGCAAATATTAACTCTCAAGCGAAATGCGACCACGGAATATACCAAAGAACTGTTAGATCGAATTCTCTCGGCACCGAATATTACCGAAGAACGTAAGAATCGCAGTCTCGAACAGTGGTCAAAAATACTCAAACCGGGGAATCCTCAAAGAGGCGAGCGAATATTCTATAACGGTCAGGCTGGCACATGTTTTCAATGTCATCAGGTCAAAGGGCGTGGTAACTCAGTAGGACCTGATTTGAGTCGTATTGCCGCTACGCTTTCCTATGAGAAAATACTGGAGTCGATTATCCAGCCAAGTCGGAATATCGCACCACGATTTCAATCCTGGAAAATAGTCTTAGAAGATGGACGGTTAGTCACCGGCATGCAAGTGGGTGAAGATCGCGAAGGGAATCAGTTCTACGTAGATTCATCCGGGAAGCAGCACACAGTTGTTCCGTCAGAAATTGATGTAAAACAAGCGGATGATGTTTCGATTATGCCTCAGGATTTAATCAAAAATCTAACGGAACAGGAGCTGGCTGATGTGATAAGTTTCCTGGTCACGCTGAAAGGAGACCAGTAAATGCGACGGATACTATTTGCATCGACTTCAATTCTCTTATTGGCGTCACTTCAGACATACGCAGAAGCCTCGATTTCATTTAATCGTGACGTGTTACCGATATTGGCGAATCATTGCTTTGCATGTCATGGCCCGGATGCTGATCAACGAGAAGCGGATCTGCGTTTGGATTTAGAAGTGGCAGCGAAAGCAGATCGTGACGGGAGCTTTGCCATTAAACCGGGGGATATTACACAGAGTATGCTCATTGAGCGAATCAATGAAGCGGACCCGGATTTGAAGATGCCCCCTTTGCATTTCCAAAAACCATTAACAGAAAAACAAAAACGGACTTTGGAAACCTGGGTTCGCGAGGGAGCGACGTGGGAATCTCATTGGGCATTCAATGATTTGACGAATCCTGTAGTCCCGGAAGTTCCAGCTGATCATATCCAAAATGACATCGATAAGTTTTTAATCCATCAACTGAGGATCAGTGGTGTTCAACTCGAAATGAATGGCTTAGCTGACAAAGTCACGCTCATTCGCAGGCTTAGCTTTGACTTACGGGGTCTTCCCCCGACAATTGAAGAGGTAACTTCCTTTGTAAGTGAAGGACAAGCGTATGAGGAGCTGGTGGATTCGTTTCTGAGCTCGTCGAGTTACGGGGAACGCATGGCGCAGTACTGGCTTGATCTGGTCCGCTATGCCGACTCAGGCGGTTATCACAGTGATGTGACAGTTCATATTTCTCCTTACCGCGATTATGTTATCAAGTCGTTTAATGACAATCTGCCGTTTAATCAATTCACAATCGAGCAGTTAGCAGGAGACTTATTGCCGGAACCGACTGAGTGGCAGATTATTGCTACTGGGTATAACCGTCTCAATAAAACCACAGAAGAAGGTGGTGCTCAACCAGGTGAATATATCGTTAAATATGCTGCGGATCGTATTCGTACCACTTCAGGTGCGTGGTTGGGAATCACACTTGGATGTGCCGAATGTCATGACCACAAATACGATCCATTCACGGCCGGGGACTTTTATAGTTTCGGTGCCTTTTTTGCGGATATCCAGGAAGTAGGGCAGTACACGGGTGGTCGGCGAGAGCCAGAGATTAGAGTGCCCACTCTGCCCCAGCGAGCTGAATTGGCCAGGCTGGAAAGCGAAATTCAACAGGCCACCCTGGACAATGAGACCGAGCAGTTAGCGGAGTTAACGAAAGCCAAAGCTGCTTTAGAAAAACAATTTGTTCGTACGATGATTACCAGGAGTGTTGCTCCGAAGGAAATCAGAGTCTTACCTCGTGGGGATTGGCTGAACCAATCAGGGCCAGTGGTTGAGCCGGCATTCCCAACTTCATTGACGACCACTCCCACTGAGAAGCAGGGTCGGTTATCCAGGTTGGATCTTGCAAACTGGATCGTAGCAGACTCCAATCCACTAACCAGTCGGGTCTTCGTTAACCGAGTTTGGAAACTTCTTTTTGGGCGTGGCATCTCACCCCGGTTGGATGATTTTGGAGCTCAGGGTGAAGCACCGACGCATCCTGAATTACTGGATTTCCTGTCCTATCGTTTTGTCGAGTCAGGATGGGATGTCAAAGCTTTGATTAAGTACATCGTCTCTTCGCATGCCTATCAGCAGAGCTCCCTGGTGAGTGAAACGGCTGCAGCCACTGATCCGGAAAACACTTTGTTCGCCAGACAGCTGCGTTGGCGATTGGACGCTGAGTTTATACGTGACACGGCATTGAAGACTTCAGGCTTACTGGATCCGACCATTGGAGGTCCCAGTGTGTTTCCTTATCAGCCTACAGGGTATTGGCAGTATCTCAATTTTCCAACAAGGAAGTGGAATGCGGATGATGGCGATGACCAATACCGCCGAGGTCTTTATACCCATTGGCAACGCACGTTTGTTCATCCTTCGATGCTGGCGTTTGATGCTCCGACTCGTGAAGAATGTGTTGCTCAACGGTCAGTATCTAATACGCCTTCAGCTGCCTTGGCGTTGCTTAATGATCCAACGTACGTGGAGGCAGCAAGAGCATTAGGGCAGCGAGTGATTAAAGAGGGAGGCTCGACCGATGTGGAACGGATCAATTGGTTGTTCATGACAGTCCTGTCGAGATATCCGACCGCAGAGGAACTACCTACAGTCGCCGACTTGTTTGAAAGTTGTCGGACCCAGTTTACGATGGACGTTAAATCGGCAATCGAGTTACAAAAAGTCGGTCAATTCCAACTTGAAGCAGGTATTAATATCAGTGAAGCGTCGGCCTGGTCGATGGTTGGCCGGGCTTTACTGAATGTTAATGAAGCGATCTTTCGGAATTAAGGGATCAGGGAAATGAGCAATCACGATTGGACAGACAGTGTAAATCGACGAGCATTCCTTGGTCGGACGTCCGGGGGACTCGGGATGGCAGCTTTGACAGGCCTGTTGCAGGCAGAGGATGTGGTTCAGGCCGATCCTGCTGGATTAGCTCCGGGCATTAGTACGACGCCACATTTACCGGTGAAAGCCAAACGAGTCATCTTTTTATGTATGGCTGGCGGGCCCTCGCATTTGGAATCGTTTGACTATAAACCCAAATTGAAAGAGATGCATGGCAAGCCGATGCCGACTTCTTTCACAGCGAATCAACCGATCGCTCAATTGCAGGGTCAGAAGCTAGTTTGCCAGGCGCCATTGATACCCTTCCAGAGATACGGAGAATCCGGCCAGCGTATAACAGAGATTTTTCCACATATCGGCTCCGTGGCAGATGATATCTGTATCATCAACAGTCTGCATACAGATCAAATCAATCATGATCCGGCTCATACCGTGATGAATACCGGTACGTCGATTTCAGGTCGCCCCAGCATGGGCTCATGGATTACCTATGGGTTAGGAAGTGCCTCATCCAATCTTCCGGGTTTTGTCGTCCTTACGAGCAAGGGTGGCCGGAATCCTCAACCGATAGCAACACGTCAGTGGCACAGTGGATTTTTGCCCGGACGGTTTCAGGGGATTCAGTTCAACTCATCGGGCGACCCCGTGCACTACGTCAGAAATCCGTTGGGGGTAAGTAACTCGCAACAAAAGCACGTCATTGAAGTGATCAACGGCTTGAACGGGTTAAGGGATAACCTGACAGATAACCCGGAAATACGCACTCGGATTCAGCAGTACGAGCTCGCATTTAGAATGCAACAGTCGGTTCCCGAGTTGATGGATATTAGCCAGGAAACTCAGGAGACATTGGATCTTTATGGTGTTTCCGGTGCGGATGGATCTTACGCTTATAACTGTTTGTTGGCTCGGCGGCTGGCCGAAAGTGGCGTTCGTTTCATTCACTTGTACCATCGAGGTTGGGATCATCACAATGATTTAGTGCGTTACATGGGCATCTGTAGTGGGTTATGTGATCAGCCCACAGCCGCATTGATTAAAGACCTGAAGCAACGCGACATGCTGAAAGATACGTTGGTAATTTTCGGCGGTGAATTTGGCCGTACCCCGATGGCTCAAACCAACAAAGGGCCGGTCGGTCGTGACCATCACATGCGGGCCTTTAGTATGTTTATGGCTGGGGGTGGCATTCGCGGTGGAGTTACCTATGGAGCGACGGATGAGCTGGGGTACAACGCGGTAGAAAACGTCGTGCATATCAACGATCTCCATGCCACGATGTTGCATCAGCTTGGATTGGACCATGAACGTCTGACGTTTCAGTATCAGGGTCGTGACTTCCGGTTAACGGATGTAGCAGGCGAAGTGATTAAGCCCATTCTGGCTTAAAGCAAACCCTGGACGACAGGACGCAGTTCCGCGATGAGATAAAAGGATCCGGTGATGACGATGAGGTCGTCTGCTGTTGCTTCCCGCTTTACGCTTTCAAGTGCTTCCCGGGGATCGGCAACTATTTGAGTGCGGGCCGCCAGGTTATTGCAGGGTGTTACCACCGAATCATACAGGCGTTGTGGATCGACAGATCGTGGATTCTTTTGATATTTTGTGAGTGTGATGCTATGAAAATTCGGAGCCAGCAGTGCTGCGATTTCCTCAACTTGTTTATCTTCACTGCAGCTGAGTATTAGGTGTAACTTTGTATCTGCGAAGTGAAGGTTGAGAAAATCAACCAAAGCCTGTGCTGAATTGGGATTGTGAGCCACATCCAGCAGCGTGCGAGGCTGACGGTCAACAAGTTCCAACCGACCGTTACATCGAACATTGGATAATCCGAGCCTTACAGAATCGGGCTCCACAGCAAACCCCTGCCTGGTTAACTCCCAGATAACTCCCAGACAAACAGCTGCGTTATTGATTTGGTGGTTCCCAGGCAGGCCAATCGTCAGGTCTTCCCAACAAACGTCGTTTTTAATACTGACTGAACGGAGCTTCGAATGAATGGACTGAGCACCAGCCGGTTCCACTGAAACATCCCGTGCAAGACTAAGAACAGGTGCGTTTCTTTCCAAAGCGATCTGTTCAATGACATTTCGAGGGCCTTCTAATTCGCATCCGTTGACTAAGGGGATTCCGGTCTTCACAATTCCGGCCTTTTCAGCAGCAATTAACTCCAGCGTATCCCCCAGAATCTCCGTATGGTCCAAACCGATGTTGGTAATGGCGGTGACCAATGGCTCGCAAATATTGGTACTGTCGAGTCTTCCACCTAATCCAACCTCGACGATAGCGACATCGACGTTCTTTTCCAGAAAGTAGAGGAATGCGAAAGCAGTTGTGATTTCGAAAAATGTTGGTTTCAGATCGATGTCAGATTGCTTTGCATCTCTACGGTCCATCTCTTCAACGGCGGGAATGATTTGCTGAATAATCTTGATGACATCAGCTTCCTGGCATGGTTGGTTATCAATACAGAAACGTTGTCCGAGATATTCCAGATGGGGTGAAGTAAACAGGCCGGTCTTATATCCTGCGGTTGAGAGGATATGACTGAGCATGGAAGAAACAGAACCTTTACCTTTAGTGCCGGCGACATGTACAGTCGCAATTTTGGATTGCGGATTGTCCAGAAGTTCGGCTAGTTGTCGCATACGTTCGAGCTTAAACGTATCGGGGGAGGCATCAGACATGGTTCGTTCTAAATCGAACCGACTGAACAGAAATGCCTGGGCATCAGCGTAGGACTGGATGTTCGTAATGGGTGCCATGAATCTGTTCAGTTAATGAAGGTGCGGTGACCCTGAAGTTGTGTCGGAATGGTTGAATCCGCCCGTCAATTGTTACAATCTGCACGACCGTCAAATGGTGTTGCATCCAGGTCTAAAATCTCTGTTTTGCTAGCATTCCTATTCCTTATTTATAGTGTTCAAGCGGCATACTTTAAGACCATGCCAATAGGTTTTTTAAAATCTACTGATATACCTAAACCAGATGGGTTTGTTGTTTGAATAGAGCGAACATCCATCGGGAATCATACGTACCAAATTAATTACCCTGAGCTGTTGATCATTGAAACGCCAGCTCTGGCCTGCACGCACAAATTGCCTGTCATAAGAAAGGTTTTAGATGTCCAAATCAGTCGACGACAAGAAGGATGTCATCATTGAAACTCGCAACCTCTCCAAAGTCTATAAAGACTTTTGGGGTCGTCCCAAAGTCAACGCCCTGGAGTCCTTAGACCTTGAAGTGCGACGTGGCGAGATCTTTGGGTTGTTGGGGCCCAATGGCTCAGGGAAATCAACGACCATCAAATTGATCCTGGGGCTTTTATTCCCTACCAGTGGTCAGGCACTCGTGTTTGACAAAGATGCTTCGGATGTTTCTAAGAACGAACGTATTGGTTATCTTCCCGAGGAATCTTATTTGTATAAATTTCTCAATGCGGAAGAGACATTAGACTTTTATGGTCGCCTGTTTAACATGTCGGCTGGTCGTCGAAAACAGCGTGTACGTGACTTGATTAAGTTGATTGACATCGAGTGGGCAAAGCGGAGACAACTGAAAGAATACTCCAAAGGGATGACTCGCCGAATTGGTTTAGCTCAGGCATTGATTAATGATCCTGAGTTGATCGTGTTAGACGAACCAACCACAGGGTTAGACCCGATTGGTACTCGTGAAATGAAAGATCTGATTGTGCGTTTGCGGGATCAGGGCAAGACGATTCTGATGTGTAGCCATCTACTGGCCGACGTGCAGGACGTTTGTGACCGTATTGCGATTCTTCATCAAGGTGAACTAAAGGAAATGGGAGCCGTGGAGAATCTCCTGAGCGTGCGGGACATCACTCAGATTCAAGCCAAAGGACTGAGCGATGATGCTCAGCAACAGATTCGAAAAATCATTGAAGGCGACCAGGCTGATTTGGTATCGATGGAGAATCCCACCACGACGTTGGAAGACCTCTTCCTGAGTATCGTCCGGGATAGTAAAGCCCGTCCCGGGTACAACCGGAAGCGTGAGCGTGATCAAGATGGTTCCTCGGAAGCAGAAACTGCATCTGCAGAAGCGAGTGATAAGTCGTAAGCGTCTATCGGTAGGACGTGTCTTTGGTGTTTCAATAAAGTATTAACGGAATTACAGACAAATGGTCATAGACCCTAGTGAATTTATTCCTTTCGGCGAGTGGCTGGCGAATGCCGTTGGCGGATTCGTTGTGTTGGCACTGGTTATGTTTGTTGCCTGGACAGTCATTGCCTTTGCCTTTACTGCGATTCGCAACACGCCAAAGCAAGCCGTCTCGATTGTGGGTGGTGGGTTAAAGCGAGCCATCATTGAGGACTTTCCCCGTTCATCTTTACGTCGAATCATTGGTATGACTCGATTAGCGGTGCAGGAAGCAATTCGTAACAAAGTCCTAATCATCTTTGCGTTATTTGTTGTGTTGCTGCTGTTTGCAGGGTGGTTCTTAGATGTCCAAAACGATCATCCTGCACGACTCTATTTAGGGTTTGTGATTTCAACGAGTACCTATCTATTGCTCGCTCTGGCTATGTTTGTCAGTGCATTTAGTCTGCCTAATGATATCAAGAACAAAACGATTTATACGATTACGACCAAACCCGTCCGTGCCCATGAAATTTTTCTGGGGCGTGTGCTGGGATTTGGTTTAGTAGGTACGATCCTGTTGATTTTGATGGCGGCGGTTAGTTACGCGTTTGTGGTTCGAGGTTTAGATCACAAGCATACGATCGAGACGGCATCGATTGAATGGGATGAGGAAACCGGTTTAGGTACGGGGTATACCTCCGTCGATTCTCATCATCGTCATGATTTTCTGATAAATCGAAATCTAACAGGTGATGGTGCGGTCGGTATTGCTGAAGTCGCTCAGGGGCATTCGCATGCAATTTTCCGTGAAGGAGATAACTACGTATTAGGTCCCCCGACCGGTGACTTGCTTGCACGCGTGCCGGTTTATGGCAACTTACGGTTTTTAGATCGGTACGGACGTGAAAGTGAAGATGGAGGAGACGGTGGTCTGAGTGTTGGTAAAGAATGGACTTATCGTGAATATATCGAAGGTAATACGCTGAACACGGCCATCTGGACTTTTGACAATCTATCCGCAGAGATGTTTAACTCTGGTGCTGGTGGGGAGGAAGGTACATTACCTTTGGAGTTAAATTTACGCGTCTTTAGAACCACAAAGGGTGATATCGAAGGCAAAGTGCGGGGCGAGATTCTACTGGTGAATCCGGAAAAGACACTACCTCCGGCTGAACGCTATAGTGCTCCGATCCCGTTTGAAGCGGAAGAATTTCAGACGTTTCAGGTTGATATCGATTACAGCGAAATCCGCCGACAGAATCCAAGTACTGCGGAGCTTGAAAAGATCAACCTGTTTAGAGATTTGGTAGTCAATGGAAAATTGGAAGTGCATGTTCGCTGTCGTGATCATGCTCAGTTCTTTGGTATGGCTCAGGCAGATCTTTACATACGAGCACCAGAGGGTTCCTTTGAAATGAACTTCATAAAGTGCTATTTAGGAATCTGGATGCAACTGGTTTTGGTGACACTCTTTGGAGTATTCTTCAGTACGTTTCTCAATGGAATTGTGGCAATGGTTGCCACGCTATCGATTGTCGTCATGGGAATTTCCTCGGGCTTTATCGGTGAAGTGCAGTCAGGTGATGCTCCTGGTGGCGGTCCGATTGAATCGCTGATTCGAAATATTACGCAGCAGGGTGCCACGGTGGATCTGGATATGGGAGAAACGGCGACATCGGTCATTCAAGCGATGGACAAGTTCTATCTGAATACGATGGAGAGTGTTGCAAATCTGGCTCCGGACTTTCCTAAGTTCAACATGGCCTCCAAAGTAGCCTATGGTTATGACATCCAACTGGATTTAATATTGAAACAGATAACGACTACGTTGGTGTACTTTTTTGTCCTCCTGTTTGCGGGTTATTTTGTTATCTCATCGAGGGAAATTGCAGCGTGAACCTAGAAACTTCATTCAAGCGTAAAGTCAGCTATATCAGTGGTATTGTGCTGCTGTTGTTTCCCTTGTTTTATCTGGGGCAGCCGGCGACGAGTGATACCGATGGTGGTCGAGGTGGAAAACTAGCTCAACTGCGATCGGAGAACTATCTGGCTCAGTCGAACCTGGGCGAAATCGACCCGGTCAGCTCGACCATGCAGCTGGCAACCTTTGGCTTAAGGCCTATTGCTGTCATCGTGCTATGGGAGAAAGCGACTCGTTTCCAGAAAATGGAAGACTATGACAACGTGACTGCCACGGTGAATCAGATTTCTAAGTTGCAGCCTAACTTTGTATCGATCTGGAAGTTTCAGGCACACAACCTGGCTTACAACATTTCGGTTGACTTTGATAACTACCGTCACCGATATCAATGGGTGCGACGTGGGATCGACTTCCTTATGGAAGGGACTCAGTACAACAGTCAGGATGCCAAGCTGGTTCAGGAAGTCGGTGCTTACACAGGCTCCAAGATTGGCGGATCCGATGAAAAACGTCAATTCCGTCACTTGTTTGCAGAAGATGCTCCTTTCCATCAGCGTATGGAAAACTACGGTCTTGAAATGGACTCGCAGTTGGTTGCGGGCGTCGATGGTAAACCTGACAACTGGAAGGTGTCGAATCGTTGGTATCAAAAGAGTGAAGACGTGGCGAAGTTTAGTGACGCCGGTATTCGGGGTGACTGGTTGATGTTCTACGAGCGGAAGCCACAAGCACTCATTTATTACGCAATTGCTTTGGAAGATGAAGGTTATTTAGATTCGAATGCTCAGCAGGCATTTGCCGTTGCGTATGCGGGGCTGGAAGAATTAGGTTCGCTGGATATCCTCTCGACATTCACAGGTACGACATTGCGACTTAATCAAGGAATGGAATTTCAGAGTAAGCTGGATCAATTGCGTCAGGATATGAATGCTCTGGGGCCAAATGTACGTAAGGAATTACGAGAACAACGATTTGAAGCGTTGTCTAAACCCGAACAGGATGCCATGAATCTGGCGCCTGAATTGCGAACCGAATATCACACGCGTTTGGTTGAGGAAGCAAATCAAAAGATGTTTATCTCTGAGACCGACGTGGCAGAAGCGATGCCAGAGGATGTCAAAGAAGCAGCAGCGAAAATAGCGGCAGAAGCTGAAGAGATGGCGATGAAAGCAGATGCAGTTCATTACATGCGTTCGATGATCAACTATGACTATTGGTTGAAGCGGTGTGAAATGGAACAGTTGGATCTGGCCATCAATGCTCGTAAAACCACCGCAGCAGCCGATGATCTGTTTGTGAAAGCGCGATTACAGCCAGCTCGGCAAGAGTACGAACAGGCCTGGACTATGTGGACGGAAATATTTGAGAAGTACCCAACGATGATCTCAAAGGATACCGGTCAAAATCTGATGCCGTCGATCGCCAACTACATGGAACTACTCAGCCAGTTTGACGAAGACATTCCGGAGGATTTTGCCTTACAGAGTTTGGTTGAATTGGCCGAGAACGAAATGTCTGTGACGCCGGAATCCAAAATTCAGTTCCCTTCCCCGTCCAATCCGGATCGTAGAAAAGGGGAAGTGCCAAAGCCGGAATTTCTACAGGACAATTAATCGGTATTGGTCAATCTGATCACTGGCCCGCATTCAGGCGGGTGTATTCCTCAGCAATACGATCAAAGAATTCAGCTCGTAGGTTGAACGGATGATAAACCGCGCGCATCACGAAGCGGTAGGTTTTTCCGACTTCATATTTGGGAACAAAGTACTGAAAATCCCACGCCGGATTTCCCGATCCGCCGCCGGAGGGCGATTGAGTCAATCGTATCAGGTCGTTATCCCGGAAGATCTGTGCAAATCCCATGGAATGACTGACTCCGAAATACCAGGGTTGGTCAAATCGATGGCGAGAGTAACCAAAAACCAGACTCAGTGGAAAATCCGTGTCGTGATTAAACATGCGGTTGTCACTTTTTCCGCGATGGGTGGCCTGAGTACCGTGTTGAGGTGTAACGCCTCTCACCATTTGAGGCTCAGGGTAGTCTTTGGTTGACTTCCCTTCGACATTTTCAAATCCCGGAAAACGAATGCTTAAGTCTTCTGGTTGATGAATGTAGCTGGCCCAAAACAGACCGATGTAGTCGTTCGCAAATGTTCGCGCTCGTGGAGTGCATTCGTAGGTGAGTTGGATTGTCCCGTGCTCGAGCAACTCGTAGCGTTGGCAGCTTTCTAACTGATAATGTCCGGCAGGTGCTTGATAAAGCTCGACCGCATATTCACTGACCTGTCGTAATTGAATCGGTAGTTTACGTGGCTCAAACAGGATGTCACGGTCCCGAGTCTTACCGTCGTGGATGTGTTCATAATTGAGTCCGGCGTAGCTTGGTACAAATAGATTTTTGTCCTGATTCTTGTGCGAGATTTTTGCAACGCCACTATATCCGGCTTTATGACCGGGCAGTACGTTATCGTCGACCGCTTCGTTATTAACGACGACGATTTCAACGTCACCTCGCTTTAGAACAACATAGTTTTTCTCAGGTACTTTCCAGCTCCCGCTTTTTTGATGAATCGTAGTGATGGGTTTGACGGAGTGTTCTTCTGCTGCAGAGTGCGAGAGTGTCAGTCCAAGGAGTAGAATCCAAAAGTGTCGTGTCATACTAAGAGTCATTTCTATGTTGAGAGAGATAGCCAATACTTGATTGGTAGTAACGAGTTGTACGGGCGGTCATGTTTGCCTGATTTTGTGTTTGCTGTTCTTCTAAGTCATCCAGATTGGCCTGACAGGTCAGGCAACCTCGAGTCTCAATATGCGATTGAATGAAGAGCTTCTGTTCACCTGGAAGAACTCCAAGTAGGTAAGCTCCCAGCGTCTTCCGGCTTGGACAGCCAAGATTATGTTGTCGCCAGATAGCTCCCAGCGAATGTTCGCCCACGGCAATTTGCTGCCGGAGCGTGTTTAAGCGATTGTTGAGTTCCACATCGTTTGCCAAAGCCTGCTCTAATTGTGACGACCGGGCTGCATCCAGATCTTCCTCCAGATACGCGGCTAATTCGGCATTGCTAAAAATATGGAGCATTCTGTTCTCTTATCCCTGTGGGTCCGCATAAAGTTCTGGGAATAAATCTGCGTTGACTCCCAGACGTACCATGTGCCGTTTCACTTTATCTACAAATTCATGTTTGTAACTGGCGACTTGCTGTTGAGTGATATCGAGAGATGCGGCAATCTCTTTGTTCGGATTACCACTCACAAATAAGAGTTCCAGGCAGGCCAGCTTTATCCAGGCCTGATTTTCAATCAGGTTATCGACTTCCTTTTGCAGAATTTGCAATAATGCACTTTCCTCTGCTCGTTTACGCTCGCCACTTCGATAGATCGTCGAGGCACCACGTGCTCTGCCTGGCAGGTCGATCACCTGCTCTGAGTCATCACCGGTTAGTGACGCGATCGTGGGCCGGCCTCCGATCTTTTTAAAATGATCGATGATTCGGTAACGGCAAATCGTAAATAGAAAACTGTCGATCGGCCGGTCCTCATCGAAATTTGGGAGGCTGTTGATAAAACCAATCAAGGTATCCTGCACGATATCCTCGACGGTTGCGTTGTCTCGGATCTTCTTGCGAACGAAAGCCTGTAATCGCCCGCCAAATCGATCAACGAATCGCATCCAGGCATCATCCGATCCCGAGCGAATTTCTTCGATCAGCAGTTTATCAACTTCGGCCATTACTTATCTCGGCTTATTAGAGTACTAAGCGAATTGTAACTTGCCGAAGGGGGGCCCCACAAGAATTTAGACCCAGTGGAGCATGGTTGCGATGACGGAGAGTGCGGCCAGAGTTGCTAACAAAATGACGGCATTGACAACGATTTGTACTGTCCGCACCGTCTCACGACTACGCATGACCTGGTTTCCACGCAACAGAAATAGCAAGATCAGTACAACACTGGCGATCATAATGTATTGAACGAGTCGCTCGCCAAGAAAGACTTCTCGCCATCGCTGTTCTATTTCTGCTTGCAGAGGCTTTAAGTCAACGATTGCGATTAAATGATAATTGGTGATATCTGATGGCCGACCACTGAGAATGGGCGTGTGCTCTTCGAGATAAATGTCACTCGGTGCTGCAATTTCCAATAGGTCGATTTTCAGCCCTTTGTCGACAAGCAACTCTCTGCCGGCAACATGGCCTTCGGTGGTTTCCGCAATGATCCTATTGATGGCCGCGTCGATTTTCATGAGAAAGCTATCACGGACACCCGGCAGGTCGACGCTCATTTCTGACTCGATCCGGAATGCGTAATCGTTTCCAGTGGGTATCACCAGAGCCGGATCGGTCGTGGCGGCACCCTTGGTTTGCGTTTCGAGATCGAAACGAAAGTACCTGGATTGATTGGTTGACGAAGTGGAATCCTGAGCGGAGAGTGTCAGGACTAACAACCCAAGAAGTAAAACGGATTGGAGGAATCGATTAACCATGTTGCCACCACGTGCTGGCCTGAGTTTCAAACTCCTTTCGCTGAGCAGTTGTGTAGCTCGGAGATGCAAATTGGATGACTAGAGCCGTTAATGCTGTTACTCCCGGCATTAATGGTTGTGGAGCTACTGGGAGGAACCAGGCCACCATGGCAAACAGAAATGCGGACATGATGTCGTAACGGGAATTCCTTACCGGTGTCGCGTGGTTCCACCATCGACACATTGAAAATAGCAAACCGGTAAACACGGCAAAATGTACATAGGACGGGCTTTCACCGGTTGAAAACCTCCAGTGCTCAAGGATCCAGGGCCAGTAGCTATTGGAGGAATGTAAGTCATTGAAATCCAACTTCAAAAAGTTTCCGATGCCTAAATAGAGTGCACCTAAACCAGCACCCACACCAAACATTACCAGACGCTTCGTCCCAATTTCATCACGGGAGGTTTCCCAGAATTTTCCGACCACCAGAACTGTCCAACTACTGAGCATGATGATCGACATTAGCCAGATGAACCACTGAGTTGACTCGACACTCGAAAGCCCCTGATTGTTGAGATAGATTCCGAAAATCAAAGTCGTACTGGCCGCCGCACCAACGACCGAACGGATCATTGAAGACGTTAATTCACTAATTCGTTGTGATTTATCTTTTAATGTCAGTTCTCTGATGGCCATATCCTGCCAGGTCATTGGTTTGCCCTGACTAATGGGAACGGGATAGGGATTTACGACTGGAGACTTTGTCTGAACTTGTGGTTGTCTGACCGGAACATTCTGTTGTGTAGGGATGTTAGTGCCGGTGATTGTCGACTCGGACTGAGGTGGATTTACCGTTGGCGGTGGAGCAACGACATTCTGTGGGTCAACCGGTTTAGCTTCCAATGTAGGCCGATCGTCCGAGGCATTTATCTGATCCAGTGCGGCGAGATATTCTGACGGAAGTTGAGGGCGTTGTAATTCGGGAATTAGTTCGTAGTTAGGTTGCGGGACATTCAACATCATTTCCACAACACTTTGATAGCGTCGATTTGGATCCTTTTCCAACGCTTTGGCGATCGCCGGTCGATAAGCGGACGGGACTTTGGATAGGTCGGGACGTTGCGTTAAATGTTTGGTCAGAATCTCTGCATCAGATTCCCCATCAAAGGGGATATCACCAATTAACAGCTCATACAGCATGATTCCCAACGCGTAGATGTCGATTTGACGACCATAGTTCCCTTTGCCAATTTCCGGAGCCATATAGCGGCAAGTGCCTATGGACCGAGTGTGATTATTCCTTTGACTATGAGAAATAAGCTTCGACAGACCGTAGTCACCAACTGCAATACGGCCTTCACTATAGAAGACATTACCTGGCTTCAAATCACGGTGGACACAGCCATTTTCATGTAAACGATGGACACCACTGGCGATAGCAAAGAACCAGGCAGCCGCTCGCTCGATTGAAAGTCCTTCAGGATTACGAGTTAGTACATCTCGCAGGCTATTGCCCGACATGTACTCCATAATGATCCAGGACTCTTCATGGTTCTCTGTATGTTTGATGTCATAAAGCAGAACGAGGTTGGGATGATGGATATTGAGTATTAAGTTGTCACCACGATCCGCTTCCATAAAATCGACTTTTTTGAGAGCGACTTCTTTACCTACATGACTCACGGCGAAGTAGACTTCCCCGAAGCCTCCTCTACCTAATCCTCGTTTGATGGTGTAACCATCAAGAGGAGTATCGCCAGTGGAGTAAGTAAATTTCATGATACTGTTAGTTAGTCGTGGTTAGTTGCGTTTTGTTTTGCCTGACAGTCTTACAATTACGTGCTGTCAACCGTGCGGAAAATGTAGAACTGAGTTATTGTACCTCTTCCAAACTGAAGGACATCCGATCACTTTTTACTTGCGATCCGTAATAGAGCTCTCCTTCCGATTGTTCAATCACACCATCTAGGTTGACCGGTTGGTCGGATCGACAGCAAAGCTTGTCCTCTTGTCGGAAAAGGACGATCTGATGGTCCTCTCCATGATAGACGACATGATTCGTCATATTATTTCCAATAATTAGTGTTTCTGACATCAGTAGGATGGCATCCGCAAACGGGTTAGTACGTGAACTACCAATTAAATCTAAACGTGCGCTGGTACTCAGGGGGTGTGGTTTTGTGAACTGGAGCTGTGCACTTCCGAGTACGATTAAATCTCCGTGGTGCAACAATGTTGGTGATGTAATCACAGCATTTTGAATTTTGACGTCAGCCAGTGGCTCAAGCACATAATCGCCTTCATCTCCCTGCCGAGTGATTTTGGCATGCTTACCGGCAACATCAGCAACCAGTGGTATATCAGTATTTGATCCCGGGCGAGCTTGTCCCAGGATGACCTGATCCTTGAGACAAACCAGATAACCACCCACAGCGTCGATCCACATCAAAAATCGATCAGAGACAGATTTCATGATCTTGCGATTGGTCCTGAAAAAGTGGCGGTTATTTACCGAGGAATTCCGAGGTGGTGCAGCCAGAACACGCGTGGAGTTTGAGACCACTCCAGGTCGTTTTTTCCAGATTGTATTCATGACTTGGCTCACTATTAGTTTATCAGCTTTGCTCGTAGGCGCAGGAAAAGGGGCCCACGCCTGTTGCGTGAACCCCATTCCCGGAAGTCGGAGTTCGTTATTTCCGAGCTAACTTAGCTTTAGGAGCGTCAGTTTCCTGAGATCCGAAGTAGTTAGCGACTTCGTCGAGGATGTCTGTTGTCGACTCAGTTTCGACTGGGATACGATCCAGTGACTGATTTTTGACGTTAGACATCTTTTCCTCAGTGCTGAGACGAGAGTCCAGGTTGTCGAGTAAGGCGTTTGCCTTGGCCAGCTGGCTATCGTCGATTTCAAACTCACTGGCAGACTTAGTGACTTCAATCATCTTGTTGCGGGCAGCAAGATTTTCGATTTCCACTCGCAGCTTTCGCTGAGAAGCCTGCATTGCTGCCAATCGATTTCGAACAGTCTTGAGATTGTCCATTCGTGTGACATGGAGTTTCTTGAGGTTGTCCAGGGTTTCGTTATCCGTTTTGAATTCCTCAAAGCGATTGGTAAGATCTCGCTTGACGTCATCGGCCGTATATTCGATTCCGTGGTACATCACATACTCAACACCAGATGAAAGGTCTGCGTTCAGACGTTTAATCGACTTTTCATCTTCTGCTAACTTCCCTTCAAATTCAGTGATGTTAGCTTCGAGCTTTTCGATCTCGACTTCTTCCCGAGCGATCAGCTCCATGTTTTTACGAATCTCAGGAGTGATATCTGAGATTTCCTGGCGTGCTCGTTCCAGCTCAAATTCCACCGGGACGGAATTCTTTACTGAGTCGCGAACACTGGCCACTGAAGTGGTTACATAACTTGTTGCGTCGCTGCCGAATAGCAGTGCAAGTAGCAGCATGACTGCAGCGGCACCGCCTCCGACATACATAACTTTCTTTTTCATCGTTCGATCTCCTTTCAAGAGAATATTCGATTGAAATTTTGCATGCCTAACTGGATTACATTTCCAGTTGGAGGTTACATCCTGAAAACTTAATTGCTGAAATCCTTTCCAGCAGTACTTACACATGTATTCGTAAGGCAGACTGGATTATTGGGTTGTTGAGATGAAAAAAACGACAAATCTTTTATTGTTTCCTCAAAGGCCTGAAAAACAGATGTTTGCCTTGAAAATGACTCACTCAGAATCGTTGTGAACTACTGAGGTAGACTCTATGTTTGGCCTATAATAAGAAGAGTTGGTGTAATTGGATTTCATCAAAATGTCGATGTTGGCACCACCCAATTAGGTACAGGATATGAATCTCCGGATCGGATTTCTTACTATGGCTGTGGCGATCACCATGCTGGTGACCGTCTCGACGCACGCGCAGGATAATTCTGCTCTTAATCCGGAATACCAGGCATTAATCAATCAGTTGGGGAATCCTTCTTATCAGGTTCGTGAACGTGCTCATGCAAAACTGGTTAAGGTTGGAATGTCGGCTCGTAGTGAATTGGCAGCCGCCCTGCGAAGTCCGGACTTAGAGATTCGCAGCCGGGCCCGCCGGATTTTTGTGGATTTAATGTATGAAGACTTTGAACAAAAGCTTCAGCGATTTATTGATGATGTTGAGGGCAAGCAGGAACACGACTTGCCAGGTTGGAATTTATACCAAAAGAGAATTGGTACGACCTCGGAGGATCGAAAGTTTTTTGCTTCGATGGTTCGAGCGGAATCGAAGGTGTTGCGAGCCATTGAAACCAAGAAAAACCTGGCCGAATTGTTACAGGAACGAGTGAAGCAACTTCAGCCTTATGGCAATTACACTCCCTCCGGTCCCCGAATTCCACAGATTCAGAGTATTGCCACCGTGATGCTTGGTGCCTCGGAATTGACTCCGGCTGAACGCGAGACGTTAGTATCACCGGTTTACAACCTGTTGAATTACTCCCAAATCAAATCACAGATTATCGATAAACCAGATAACGATGTTGGGAAGCGGATGACACGTGAATGGGCAGAGATTGCCTGTCAATCCAGAAGTAAAACTCTTGGGTTGATGCTAATTCTGAATTACGGTTTTGAAGAATCAGGAATTAAAGTCGCACGGGAGATGCTCAGCAATAAAGAGAGTTTTTCGACGAGCGAACAGTATGCTGCGATTTGTGCTGCGAGGTTTGGTGGAGTTGATGAAGTCGAATTACTGATACCGTTACTAAATCAACAAACTCTGGTTCATTCCTGGAGCACGCCTCAGGCAGGTGGAAAGCTGATCAAGACGCAGTTGCGAGACACAGTGCTGATCATGTTGCTCCATCTGACCAAACAGAGTCCGGAAGATTATGGATTTAAGTTTTCACGACCCAGCCCCATCTACGTTTATGAAGTTTATTCCTGTGGTTTCACCGAAGACGAAAATCGTGAAAAGGCACACGCCAAGTGGAAGACCTGGTGGGATGAATCCGGTAAGCAATGGTTAGAAAAGGCTAAAGCCGCCAAGGCGGCAGAAAAGCCGGCAGAACCTAAATAAGTACAGTCCAGTGTCTGATCACGACTATCTGCAGAAACTCACCGAAGCCGGAGCCAGCATCAGACAATGGGCTGAGCAGGCAGCTTGCCGTTTTGTGTTGGCCGAGAGTTGTACCAGTGGACTGTGTGCTGCGACCATTGGAAGCCAGCCGGGAATTTCAGAGTTCTTTTGTGGTTCCCATGTCACCTACCGTAATGATTCCAAACGACGTTGGCTAGATGTTCAGGCAGATGATTTGCAGAAGCATGGGCCGGTTAGTGAATCGGTGGCCACTCAAATGGCAGAAGGAGCTCTTCTGGCGACGCCCGAAGCTCAGATCTCGGTCTCGATTACAGGGCACCTTGGTCCCCAGTCCCCTGACGGTATGGATGGAGTTATTTTTATTGGTGTGGCCGTACGGCAGTCAGACGAGTTGTTGACGGTTGCTGCAAGATTCGAGTTACCTGAAGCCATTCGATCCGAGAGACAGCAATTGGCGGCCATGAAGGCTCTATCCTGTTTAGGCCGGGTGTTACAGCTGCAGATAGCCGTCCAGCAAGTTTGTCAGAGTACCCGTCCCTATTATGTAATCGGCAACCCGCAGATCCTGGCATTACTGCCTGGTTCTTTCAATCCGGTTCATCAGGGACATCAGCAGATGGTGCGGTTTGGACGCGAGCATTTGTCCGGGGAAGTTCACTATGAACTATCGGTCGAGAATGTTGATAAACCGGATCTTACGCAAGACGATTGTATCAGCAGATTACTTTCGATTTGTCTTGATGGTAGTATTGTTTTGTCGCGGGCTCCGACTTTCCTCAGCAAGGCCCGGCTACTTGGAAAAGTCTGTTTTTTGGTTGGAGCTGACACCATTGGTCGGATAGCCGAAACGCGATATTATGCCGATGAAAATGGTCGCGATAAAGCGTTACAAGAATTACAGGAATTAGAGGTATGCTTTTTAGTTTTCGGTCGTACAATGGACGATTCATTTTTGACGTCCTCATGTAATCAAGGCTCTTTTACGGAACTCGCTGACCTGCCGTTACCCGCAACTTTAGCGGCAATTTGTCAGGGAGTAGATTCAGAGGAATTTCGTGAAGATGTGTCTTCAAGAGACTTACGGTAAACGGAAACGAAATTGGCAAACCAATTAGCTCCCCAGAGAGCGGACCTGTATCGACGCGGAATTATCCTTGGTGCTGTATCCTCAGTAGGGTACTCGGCAGCCAACGTTTTCCTGCGCGCCGTAGATGATTGTGACCCGGTTTGGGTGAGTTGTATTAAAGCGGTTCCCACGATTCTGATCGTTTTTCCCTGGCTGGTCTGGCGATATCAGAAAGTCGAACGGAAAATATGTCCACCGAAACTGGTATTAGGGCTCGTGACCCTGTCGATCGTTTCTCACTATGTGGGCAATGTCGGTTTCCAATGGTCGCTCAATAAAATTGGTATGAGTCTGGCGGTTCCGATTTGTCTGGGGGTCCTGATTGTGACCGGAGCGTTGGTGGACTGGTGGTTTTTGAAGGACAAGCCATCGGCCCGCACGATCGGATCTATGGTGATTCTTATTACTGCAGTGGTGGTACTATCAACCGGCGGTAAAGAGGCCTTCGCTCAATTAAAGAAGCTGTTGGATAATCCGGATGCCAATCCCTACTTACTTACGTTTGCCATTGGTGCCGTGATTATTTCCGGAGTCAATTACGGGGTCTTCGGGGCGGTCATTAAAGTAGTAGGTAATCGGGGCGTCTCGCAGCCGGCGATTATGACCATCATCAGTGTTACGGGCTTCCTGTTTTTGCTGGTTCTTAGTTCTCAAAACGGAGCATGGGATGAGCAGCATAATTTGGAGTTCAATAACCTGGCCCAGATGACCTTAGCAGGGATTTGCAATGCGATTGCCTTCGTCGCCCTGGTGTCGGCGATCAAAATCCTCTCAGTGACTCGATACAATCTTGTAAACGCCAGTCAGGCGGCATTAGGAGCGATCTCAGGAGCAGTGATTTTTGATGAGCCGGTAAGTGTTTGGATGGTATTGGGTATCGTATTGACCGTGATTGGCCTGATGGTGATGAAACGCGATAAGTAACCTCACGCATTCGTTGATATCACAATTACAGAATGGTGTGATGTTGTTTAAAATAAAGGCAGAGAATGCGAGTTCAGAGGAGTCCTGCTTGTAGATGGAATCTGCAGAGAACCTACAAATTCCGGTCTACCTTGGGGTAGACGTGGGAGGCACGAGTATCAAGATCGGAATCGTTGATGATTCCGGTCGTTCGCTTGCGCATGGCAATATTGATACCGAGCATGAAAAGGGACCTCAGGATGGAGTGGATCGGATTATTGCCTTCGCTCGGGAATTGCTGACGACTACGGAAGTGACCTGGGAGAAAATCGTTGCGATCGGACTTGGTACTCCCGGAACCATGGATATTAAAAAGGGTATGCTTCTGCACATGCCTAATATGAGTGGTTGGGATGATTTTCCCATACGCGATTATTTGTCTGAGCAGGCAGGCAAGCCTGTGGCGTTTGTGAATGATGCGAATGCAGCGGCTTATGGCGAGTACTGGGTGGGGCGGGGACAGGAATATGAAAGCCTAATCATGTTCACATTAGGAACGGGTGTGGGCGGTGGTATTATCGTGCACGATAACTCACTTGATGGTGAGCATAGTCATGGTAGCGAATGCGGACACATTATCATTGACAGTTCACCGGATGCCAGGATTTGTCCTTGTGGATTATCAGGCCACCTTGAAGCGTATGTGAGTGCCCGCAGCGTAGCACTTAGAACAGTGGAACAACTCCAAAGTGGCAGTGAGTCGTCATTGCAGCAAGTGTTGCAAAATCAGGAAACCATAACGGCTTTAGATGTGGCGAACCATGCAGAACAGGGAGATGCGTTGGCACTGCAAATTGTCAAAGAGACGGCAGAGTATCTAGCCAGTGGAATTGTCTCGGCCATGCACATCATTGACCCGGACATTATCGTGCTTGGCGGTGCCATGAATTTTGGTGGCCATGAGCAACAGACCGGCAGGATGTTTTTGGAGCGTATTCGCGAACGAGTATACGAGTTGACCTTTCCTGTTCTGGTCGAAAACACGATTATTGATTTTGCAACGCTTGGCAGTGCCTGTGGCTATATCGGCGCTGCCGGTGTCGCTCGAAGACAACTGGGATCAGTTTAAGAAGAGCTAAGAGTAAGGGACGGATAGATCGGGTAACAATGGATTGCCGCAATATTAGAAATTTCAGCATCATTGCTCACATTGACCACGGGAAAAGCACGTTGGCTGACCGCCTGCTGGAATTTACCGGGACGGTGTCCGAGCGTGAACTCAAAGACCAGATGCTCGATGATATGCAGCTGGAACGGGATCGGGGAATCACGATTAAGGCTCGTAGCGTCAGCGTGGAGTACAAACATGGAAACACAGTTTATCAACTGAACCTGATTGATACTCCGGGTCACGTGGACTTTCAATATGAAGTTTCCCGGGCGTTAACCTGTTGTGAAGGAGCTCTGTTGCTGGTGGATGCGTTTCAAGGTGTTGAAGCGCAGACTGTGGCAAATGGATATAACGCGTTTGATCATGATCTGGCAATCATTCCCGTTATCAATAAGATCGACCTGGACTACGCTCGTGTTGATGAAGTCATCGAGGAAATTGAACAGCAGTTTGGTCTGGGGGATGCCGACGTCCAAAAAGTAAGTGCCAAAGAAGGAATCGGTATCGAAGCGCTGTTGGAGGCCATCATCGAAAACATCCCGCCGCCTACGGGTGACCCGGATGATGAACTGCGAGCGATGGTTTTCGATTCGCATTATGATGAGTTTCGCGGCGCGATTACTTACATCCGCGTGATGGATGGAGCGATTCGTAAAGGTGATAAGATCAAGTTCATGCGAGCCGGTTCGATGCACGACGTCATTGAGATTGGGCAGTTCACTCCGCAACAGACCCCGTGTGATGTTTTGCACGCAGGCCAGGTGGGATATGTAATCTGTAACATTAAGTCACTTGATATGGTCCATATCGGGGACACCTTGTGTCTGAGTAAATCGGATGTGGAAGCATTAACCGGTTATCAGGAACCTAAACGAATGGTCTATTGCGGGCTATATCCATCTGACGGTCAGGACTTCAAGGAATTGCGCGATGCGTTGGGACGGTTGAAAATCAATGATCCCAGTTTCGAGTTTGAAGCGGAAACGAGTGAAGCATTAGGCTTTGGGTTTCGCTGTGGATTTCTGGGACTGCTGCATATGGAGATCGTGCAGCAGCGTCTTGAGCAGGAATCGGATGTGGACCTGATTCAAACGGCTCCCAATGTTACCTACGAGGTCACTAAGAAAGACGGCACGGAACTGCGAATTCATCGTCCACAGGAAGTACCGGAACCTGGTGATATTCTTGAATTTCGTCAGCCGATCGTAAGGGTGAATTTCATTACTCCCGGAGAGTATGTCGGCGCTATCATGAAACTCTGTAACGAGCGTCGTGGAGTTCAGCAGTCTCAGGAATACATTTCGCCTACACGGATGATGTTAAGCTATGACCTGCCCCTGGCTGAAGTGATTTATGACTTGCACGATAAGCTCAAGAGCTCCACACGTGGATACGGCACGATGGACTACGAGATTATTGGTTATCAGACTGCTGATCTGGTGCGTATGGATATTTTGGTTAATGGTAACCGCGTGGATGCTTTGAGTGTGATTTGTCACCGGGCAGATTCGCAGGTTCGTGGTCGTGCCGTCTGTAAGAAGCTCAAGACAGAGATTGACCGCCATATGTTTGAAGTGGCTGTGCAGGCTGCCATTGGTGCCAAGATTATTGCTCGCGAAACGGTTCGGGCTCTACGCAAAAACGTTACTGCCAAGTGTTATGGTGGTGACATCTCACGTAAGAAAAAGCTATGGGCGAAGCAGCGTGAAGGTAAGAAGCGGATGAAGAGCATCGGTAGTGTGGATATTCCACAAAAGGCATTCATGGCTGTGCTTGATAAAGGCCAGGATAAAAAGTAACGCCTATGGCTGCCGAAAACCGACTCTCTGTCTACCTCATTGCGTTGGGGATCGTGGCGGTCGGAGCTTTGGTTGGTTCATGGCTAACTCCCTCGTCGTCCTCGGATGTTCTACAAGCGCCTGTAATCTCGGGCAGTATGGATGATGCAGCTCCGGGACCGCATTACGCTCTGGAATGCTATGACTGTCGGATTCCTTTTCGAGTCGATGCAAGTACGGTCAATGAAACGAATCTACCGATCTGCTTTAACTGTGGGGCGACCAATGCGATCGAAGATATTCCCACTCAATTGAATACAGTTCGTTTTGAGTCCCGGGCTATACAGGAGTTGCAACGATGGGATGAAGTAGTCTTTGAGTATGATTCTGAGAAGTATCTAAAACGGGTCATAGGATTGCCCGGAGAAGAAGTGGTCACCGAGAGTGGCGAGCTATACATCAATAACCAGCTTTATCAAAAGTCGCTCGAAGAGTTTGACCAATTGAGCGTTGATCTGTTTGATAGCCGGTATCAGCCGTCCGACCCGACTTTTAGTTTGTTGCGACGATTTGGAGTTCGCGGTGAGGATGAGGGCTGGATCTACACACTGGACAAGTCTTTCTCTTTTGATGCTCCGGCCAAAACTCATCCACAATGGCTGGATTATCACCAATGGAATATTGTGGCGGGGTTTGTTCCACCGGCACCACGAGGGTCCAGCTCGGCCATTTTTGATTACCTCCCCTACAACCAATTCATTTCCCGTTCACGATTGAATTTCGTGGATGATTTTGTAGTGAACCTGGAATTGAAGATTTTCCAACCTGGCGTCGTCCGGTTGAGGTTACTGGACGTGGAGGTCGAGATCGACTTCCATTTGTTTAACGTACAGGTTTCTCAGTCTGCCTTTTTAAGAAGCTCAGCAAAAGTGGCACCTATTCAGTGGGAAGAGACCGGTACTGCAGTACCGCTGAGAATTGGGAGGCTGGATGGTCGAGTGGTTGTGCAGATTCAGGGGAATACGGAGTATTATCCGATGGATCCGTTGATTCGAACGGGTGACTTTGAGTCCGATACGCTTGTTCGGAAGACTCCGTTTTCGATTGCTGCAGACGAAGGTGTATTGGATCTCAATTTGATCATGATTGCGCGGGATATCTATTGGCTTGGTATGGATTATTCTTCAGACAGATGGCAGGCTGCGAAAAAGATGACGTCTGAAGAGTATTTTTTGGTGGGTGATAATCAACCGGTATCACGTGATTGCCGACATTGGGGCGAGGGAATTACACGTGAGGCGATTATAGGTGTGGTCATAAAAGAATAATGACAGGAATAGTGTGAACAAACAGCGGTTTATCACACTATTAGTTGTTAGGTATATTGGTAGATACGCCTAGCAGCGATAGAGTCCTTCGATGTGTATTCAAAAACAAGTAGGCAGTTAAACGAAAAAATGAGTAACTTAAGTTACAGGGAAGAGCTTCAGGACGGAGTCGTGATGTACATTCGCGACATGCTGGAAGGATTCGCACTAGCTTTTATTCTGGCATTTATCTTTCGCGAATTTGTCGTGGAAGCCTATATCATCCCTACCGGATCGATGGCTCATGGGCTGCAGGGGACGCATGTCGAACATAATTGCCATGTTTGTGACTACCAATATCGAGCTGGTGCGTCTATAGAGAATGCCGAAGATTCAGACAATGAAGTCGTTGCGACAGTCTGTCCAATGTGTGGCTTTACCGAAGTTCTGGATAAAGCCAACGATTCGTCCAAGGGCGCCTTCTCCGGTGATCGCATTCTGGTTAATAAATTCTCTTATCTGTTCAACGATCCCAACCGCTGGGATGTAATCGTCTTTAAGAATCCGATGGATTCCACTCAGAACTACATTAAACGACTGGTTGGGCTACCGGGCGAAAAGGTGTTGGTCACCAATGGAGACGTTTATACCAAGCCCCTGACCAATACCAATGCGGTATACCAGATTCAGCGGAAGCCGGAGCATAAGCAATTGGCGATGATGCAGCTTGTGCACGATACACAATATCGCCCCAAAGCACTCGATGATTTAATGTGGCCTCAACCCTGGCGAATGGTGGGAACCTATGCAGACACGTATCACCCGCCTGCTGAAGAAGGCCAGCCGGGAGCCTGGAAACCAACGACAGAGGGATTTCAGTATTCAATAGATGGTTCCAGTCAGGAAAAGGTGAGTATTCGTTATCACCACAATATGCCCGAGCAAAACTTCTGGGTGATTTATAACCAGATCATGGGGCACATTAAACAGGCTGAAGCGGCAGGTCGGTCCGAGGATGTCATACGCTATCGAGAGCAGTTGCGGACAGCTTTCTGGCCGCTTCCCAGATTGATTACGGACGTATACGCCTACAATACCGTGATCGCCAGGAATGATATTCAAAGCGCAGCGTATTCGGTGTTTTCCCTTCCTGTCGGAGATGACATTGCCGAAGGATCTGAATCAGATTTAGGAGGACAGACTCTAGCTTTAGATCAGGATTATGTGGCTACATTTAGAGAGGTTATGCAGGGCGAGAAACCTTCCTCTGATTTGCTGGTCTACCGAATATCCCAAAGACTACGTTCCAGTTGGCCCGGTGCGGATACGCGAGGGCAATACTGGGTTGGTGATCTGGCTGTGGAATTCGATGTTCAGATCGAAGGTGAGGCCGGCATATTGGGATTTGATATTGTTGAAGCCGGAGTCCATTACGAAGGTGAAATCGATGTCGCTACTGGAAAGCTTGTGTTATCCATAAATGGTGGTGCAGAGTATTTTGTATCAGCCGGGGAAGACGAAAGCACCGGTTTTGAAGGTCCGATTGTTGAAGGGCAGACGACCATTCAGGGAAAAGGCGAGCATACCATTCGCTTTAGCAATTTCGATAATGAATTACGAGTGTGGGTGGATGATGAGTTAGTCGAATTGAATCATCGAGCAACTTTTGTAACTGAACGGATGTTAGGTCCCAAGTGGTCCGAAGAAGACCCCGGAGATTTGCTTCCGATTGGCTTACATTCAACCGGATTAGCCATGACACTGGAAGACGCCCGGGTTTATAGAGACGTTTACTATATCGCTTCGAAAAATAGTCTTGCTATTGGTGGTGAATACGATGTTAATTTCAGTGAAGAGGGGATTACCTCGGATTTAATCATGCGGTATCAAAGAGACATTGCTCAAATTGATCCAATCTGGCTATCTCCAAATCGGAGTAGCTCGAGCAAATATAATCACATCAAGCTACACCTTTCGGCATTTCCAGCCTGGAACGATTCACCGCTGTTTGCTGACCGCAATAGTCTGGAATTTGATGTGCACGAAGACGAGTTCTTCCCGATGGGTGATAACAGTCCTCAGAGTGCAGACGCCCGAAGTGAGACCTGGTTTCGCGACATGGGAAAAAATACATTCAATCGTAAGTTGTTTATTGGCGAAGCTCTTTTGATTTACTGGCCACACCCGCATGGAGCCCCGGTAGTCGATTGGCCGATCATTCCGAACTTCCAACGAATTGGTGTAATACGGTAAGATACCTACGGTAATTTCTTAGCTTAAAAGCGAGACGCGACAGGATGTCGATTCTTGAAGTCAACGGATTGGTTAAAACCTATGGCCGCAAACGCGTGGTCAATGGAGTTAGCTTCTCAGTCGAACCGGGTGAAATCGTAGGATTGCTGGGGCCTAACGGCGCAGGCAAAACCACGACGTTCAAGATGACTTGTGGAATGGAACGGCCTGATGAGGGCTCTGTCACACTGCACGGACAGGATGTAACAGACTGGCCGATGTATCGCCGCGCACGTGAAGGGCAGATGGGGTACTTACCGCAGGACTCGAGCGTTTTCGCTAAACTGTCGGTCGAACAGAATCTCAATCTGATGATCGAATTGCAAAAGATTTACGGCAAAGCCAAACGTAAGCGTTGTGATGAACTGCTGGAACGGTTCAATATCACTCATATTCGTAAAAACAAGGCTGGCCGGGTTTCTGGTGGAGAACGTCGACGACTTGAGATTGCTCGTTGTCTGATTCTGGAACCAGAGATCATCATGCTTGATGAGCCGTTTGCCGGTATCGATCCCAAGACGATTGATGGAATTCAGGCAACGATTTCTGAGTTGCGAGAGACCGAAGGCATCTCATTCTTCATAACCGACCATGCGGCCATTGAAATCCTCGAAGTGGTCGATCGCGTTTATGTGATCGATCAGGGTGAATTTCTATTCGCAGGTACAAGTGAAGATGCGATCAACGATCCTGCCGTTAAGGAAAAATACCTCGGCGACATGGATCGACCAATCTATACAGCCCAGTCTGCTTAGAACGTAAACGGTACGCTGCTCAAACGAGCGATGGTTTCCTGCATCAGTTCCTGCTCACGCTGTTCATCATCCGCTACGTAAGTGACAGAGAATCGCAGAAATGCTCCGGCATTATCCCAGGGCACCGTGACGATCCCATGCTCGGTAATGAGATACTGGCTAGCCTCTTCGGCATTGGCAAAAGAAGGGCCACCTTCAACACCTGTTGGTGATGGAGTGTAGAGGAAGTAAGAGCCGCCCGGCATTTCCGTTTGGAAACCACATGAGGCCAGCGTGTCGACCAACGAGGTCATGCGACGTCGATACTTTTCTCGAATACGTTGGGGAATGGAATCATTATCCAGAGCTGCAGCCGCAGCCTTTTGTATAGCGATAAACTGCCCGCTATCACAGTTATCCTTAACGTCTGAGAATGCCTGTACCAACAAAGGATTACCGCAGACCCACCCAATTCGCCAGCCGATCATATCAAAGCCTTTGGAAAGCGAGTGGATTTCGACACCTACATCCCGAGCTCCGGGAGTTTCCAGAAAACTGGTGGGTTTACCGTCAAAGGTCAACAGAATATGTGCAGCGTCCTGAACCACGACGATGTTGTTTTCTTTGGCAAACTGTACAACCTTTTCAAAGAATCCTGCAGGGGCCAGCTTTCCTGTGGGGCTGTTGGGATAATTAATAACCAGCAGCTTTGCACGGTTCAGAATGTCAGCTGGAATCGAATCCAGGTCCGGTAGAAAATTGTTCTCGGCCAGCAATGGCAGCTCGTGTACTTCGCCACCATAGTATTTTGTATGGGTGCCGGCGACAGGGTATCCGGGTACTGTCATGAGTGTCACATCACCCGGATTAATGAAGCAGGCGGGTATCATCGACAACGCTGTTTTGGATCCGATACAGTGATTCACTTCGGTGGCTGCATCCAACTCAACATTGAAATTACGTTGCATGAATCGGGCAACGGCTTCCTTAAATTCAGCGATTCCGTTATCTGCATACCCTCGGTTTTCCTGCAGATGAATTTCAGTGGCCATGACTTCACGGACGGCTTCATCAGCCGGGGCGTCGTTTTCACCAATGCCGAAATCTAAAAGCAAGCGATCCGGGAAGTCAGCTAGAGCCTTTCGCTTGGCTCGTTTGATCTTCTCGAATTTATAGATTTCAGTTCCTTTTCCGTAGTTTTCACCACCGATACGGTCTGCAAATAGCTGTTGGAAGTATGGGTCGCTCATCCTCAGTTGTTTCACTCTACTTTTAGATTGGAAGAAGTTTACTTCATACTTCCAAATTACTTCAAAATCGTGGGTTGTGAAACCGGATGCTATCGAGAGAATGGGAAAACCTGTCGGTATCCGTTTGGAATCACAGCAGATGCCGTGCTTTGACCTCGAGATACTGGTTGATCAGTGGGGCCGTTAAATCTTCGGGCAATACGTCCAGAGAGAAGACGCCCTGATGACTGAGGGTATTCAACACATCGTGTCGCCAATTGAGGATTTGCGCGGCGGCTGCCGCATTGTAGAGGCTCTCGGTTTGCTCAGCTTCGGCGAAGATTTCGTAATCCCGCATCATCACACTGACAGGCAAATGCCGTTTGGAAACGGTTTGCATGTATTGAACGACCTGCTGGGAATTCACTTCATCGACAACATTGGTTATCAACACAACCATCGCTCGTTTATTGCATCGATTCGCCAGATACAGAAAGGCCTCGTCATAGCGAGATTCCACCATACGCGGGAATTGATTAAAGCTGGCATGCAGTAGTTGGTTCATGTGCCCGGTGCCACTGCGAGGTGGAACAAAGCAATGGACTTTATCAGAGAAACAAATCAAGCCGACCGAATCTCCCTGCGATAAGGCCACATGACTGAGCATTAAGGCGGAATTTAATGCATGATCGACAAAGGACATGTCATCCGACTCGTTCGTCATCATACGTCCGCAATCGACAAGGAAGATCACTCGTTGACTCTGGCTTGTCTGATAGTCTTTCACGATCAGTTTGTTATGTCGGGCACTGCTGCGCCAGTTAATATTCTTATAGTGGTCATCTCGCGTATATTCCCGCAACCGTTCAAACTCGTTGTCCTGTCCCACTTTTCGAGTACGTCGCACTCCCATTAATGCGAGGCGGTTGGTACGCGCGAGCAGAGCATAGTGAGAAAGTTGCTTGAGGTCCGGATAGACATGCAATTCTGTTTTCACAGGGAGTGTTAAATGACGCATCCAAAAGCCAAACGCTGACCTCACACGCACATGGACACAGTGCATGGGGAATTTTCCTCGTTGGGTAGGTGTCACTGTGTATTCAAATTCCAACGTTTCTTCCGGTTCAATGGCGGATGAGAATTTTACAATGTCGACTTCGAATTGTTCCGGTATATCATCGACCATCATGATTTTCATGGTCCGTCGACTGTGATTAGTTATCTGAAATGTGATTCCTGCTGTTTTAGCGAGCGAGGCAACCTTTTGATGGATACGTTCGGCACTTAAGGACTGGGGGGATGGAATCGTAAACAGGTCGAAAGCAGCAATGACAAAGATGAGCACGTCAACGATGATCGCCGGCAGCAGCAACTCGGGTGAAAAGATGATCCCAATGGTGATCAACGCAGGTACAAACAGAGCGAGAACGTAGAGTAGATTTGGGTAAACCCGTTTTCGCGCAACGAAGACCAGCGGGATCGTAAAGATCACGAGCGTGAGCCAGGGAAACATCTGGAGGAATTCCAGATTATCCTGTGCCTGCTGCTGAAGTTGGTCGAAATTTTCGTCCACGATAAAGAACTCGTTCGTTGTGAATATCTACAGTTGGATGACGCGTTAGAGGCGAGGTACTTCCACCGTACGGATTAGGTCGGTAAGAATCTGATCCGCCTCCTGCCCTTCCACTTCGGCTTCAGCAGTCAACATCACTCGATGCCGAAGGACAGGAAGTGCAATTTGGACGACATCATCAGGAATAGCATAGTCACGACCCTGAAACGCAGCTAAAGTGCGAGCTCCCTGCATCAGGGCCAGCCCGGCTCGAGGTGACGCGCCCATGTACAGTTGTGGCCATTGTCGTGTAAGCCGGACAATCTTGTTGATATAGTCAGCCAGAGCGTCATCAATACGGACACTGGCATTCTCTTTAATCGCCGCGTTGATTTCAGCAGGAGAAGAAACGGTTTGGATTTCATTCTCCAGGACTTCACCCAAGTTGAGTTGTTGACTGTGCTGCTTGAGAATATCTGCTTCCTGTTGCTCGGTGGGATAATTCACGATCAGCTTCATCATGAATCGGTCTAACTGAGCTTCAGGGAGGTTATACGTCCCTTCCTGCTCCACCGGGTTCTGAGTCGCAATGACCAAAAAGGGTGGATCAAGTTTGTAGCTTTCGCCGTCGACGGTCACGCGATGTTCCTGCATGATTTCCAGCAGCGCGGCATGTGTCTTGGCGGGCGAGCGGTTGATTTCGTCGGCCAGTAGCAATTGAGTGAACACGGGGCCCGGATGGAATGTGAACTCCTGGGTTTTTACATTGAAAACAGGTGCGCCGGTAATATCGGAAGGCATTAAATCCGCTGTGAACTGAATTCGGCCAAAGTCACAACCAAGGACATGTCCCAGCGTTCGCACGAAGAGAGTCTTCCCCAATCCCGGAACACTTTCGATTAAAACATGGCCGTTAGAGAAGAGTGACACAAGTGTACCGAGTACCAATTCTTCCTGTCCCACAAAGACCTTGGCGACTTCGTTGGTGATTTTATTGAAGAGTGTTCGTGTTGCGGTCTCAGCACCGGTATCCGCGGATGCTGATAGCGACATTTTTCCGATATTGGTAGCCACCGGATTGGAGGCTACAGGTTGTGGCATTACCGGTTGCGGAGCCACTGGCTGAGGAGCAACTGCCTGAACCCCCTGCCCGGGAACATTGATGATGTTCTGACATTGCGGGCATTGCACCTGCGTTCCATTGAACGATGAAGGTAGAGTTAATGACTGGGAGCATGATGGGCAGTTAAAAGTACCAATAGACATTTGCATTACCTATGTTGGGATCTTTCTAAGTGGGTTTCTTTTTTTGTTTTTGTGGTTTGTATGTCGTTTGTTCGCTGGAGCGTTGGCGGTACATTTGCAGGCAATGATTGGCAAACGTAGCGTTACCACCGCGCCGCAACAAATCACCCAACGCACGGATGTGCCTTCCGAAATTGGAGACACTCTGCTTTTCATTACTGTCGTCAATCACGGTGTTTACCTCGAACTCCGCCCTGGGTCTGCCGAAGATAGGGAAGCGATAGAAACAGTAAACAATTCCAATCACGATGATGTGAATGAGAATGATGCCAAACGGCCAGGTTTGCAGAATAGTGACGATGCTTGGTGGTTTGGCTGCTGATGGAGCATTTTCCAGTACAGGCACATCTTCCCAGTCATCAAATTCACTTTCCAGAAAACAAATAGTCTTGTTTCTGCCGACACGTTCAATGAGCTTGCTGGCCAACTTACGATGCTCACGGTGTACCAGCGGTACATTAAGAAGGAAGGATCCATTTGCAATCAGATAGATTTGTCCGCGATTGAATTTCGACCGATTTTGGATACGAGTAACTAACGGGATGTTTTCGTAGAACAGTTGAGTATCAAATTCATATCGCCCATATCCAGTGCTGCGTCCTTTGTCTGATTCAACAAAGTAGCTTTGCAATCTCATTTTTAGTGCGCCTGGTGTAATACCTTCGAGCCAGTCGCTGGTGGATCGTGCAGAGCGAATGGTTCGAACGGTGCTGTCTGCGTTGATTTTAAACCAACCACAATCCTCATCATCAATGATGGCCATTCGCTTGACCTGATGGGCTCCCCAAACATCTGCCAACTTCAGTGTCAGCATGGTTTTTTCTTCCGGGTTGGCACCCTTTGCGACTTCGACCCAGTAGTCCATCGTGGCATCGTAGTCACGTCCAATGAAGATAAACGTTCGATTTGATTGTTCCTGTAGCCATTGCTCAATGGCTGCGACTTCAGCTTCAGTGGGGACATGGAAATTGTCGGGGGCCCAAATAATGACATCGGCTTTACGAGTCGGACGCCCTAAGACGCGGGAATAGAATACACTGTGCCCCCGGTCTTCGAACATCTTCGCCAACACGCCGGTACCATTGATACTGTAGCGACCTTCGGACTGATTCCCCTGTCCATAAGTGACATCAATATCCTCATCCTGGGCAGAAATGCTACTCGTGATTGAAATGAAAAAAAGGACAATCCAAACCGTGGGTGCCCGGGAAGCATGTCTTGTAGCTTTCATTAGGCGTACCCCATCGGAGCTGGTGATGTTGTGAGTTGTTGGAAACTGCTAACTTCCCTCCAGCATTCTTCGAATCGCTGTTGGCTGAGTTCTTTGTTACCAAAAAACACATCTTCAAAGGCCCGGACTGTCGTGGATAAACGTGATTTTAGGGAAGCATTGGGTTGTACTTCGCGGAGGTACTGATGATTGGTTTTTCCACGAGTTAATTTGATGAGCTGAGCTTTATCGAGTTGGATCAGTTCATAACTGAATAAATAAATGATGGCCTGATCAAAATCTCCGTTTTGGTAGCATTCCCGGGCACGCTCGAGCAGATCTTTGTAAGCCGAATCCAATTGAAATGGCAATTCTTCGATTCGTTGATCATCAGTAACGACACTGCCTTCCATCTCGACACCCGGATCCTTTTTGGTTTTTTCCCGGTTCATGATGGCCCAGATAATGAGTCCGATTAAGGCGAGGGCAACAATGCCAAGCACGATATAGAACAGGGCTTTGGCAAATTCCGCACCTCCGCCGATAAACCCTAAATCAGGAGGATTGAATCTGTCCGGGCTTCCGGATGAACTATTGGATCTACCACCTCCGCCTCGCCGCATTTCCGAGTCGCCCCGGAAGGGATCGCCCGAACCACCATTATTTGTCCTGCCACCGGGATTCATCCGATCATTCGGATTCGCTTCACGATCGGCGTTGTTTTCGGCGAGTCGGCGCATGTAATCCTCGAAGCGTTCACGAAACGCCTCCGAATCGAAATCATCAAGAGCTCCCTCTAGATCACTCATGTCCGGAGACGGTAGGTCGCTGGGATCAAAATCCTGTTCAACGTTTTCCATCCACTCTTTCAGTCGCTCTTCCAGCCCTTCCATGGACTCCATGCGTTCCTTCATTCTTTCAATCCACTCGGTATCGAGTGGGATTCGTCGCAGTTCATCTGCCTGCTGATCATACCAGGGGAACGGGTTCTCACGAGTGAGTGCTTTGCGGCCTGACTCGATCGGGTTGTCATTGCTTTGAGCCTGGACAAGGCAAGGAAGCAATGTGCCGGCAAGCAGGACGAGAACCAGCATGCGGAGGTTGTTAATCATGTGCTTCTCCTTTCTTTACCAGCTAGTACCGAGTTGTTGACGTTGTTCAAGTTTGTACGCTTCGGATCGTATTTTGAGTTCTGCTTCCCAGCCTTCCAGTAGAATTCGTGTATCGATGTAGTTGAGAAAACGTACCACCGAGGTGTAACAGACTGCAAGCCAGCATGAGATTGGAAAGAGCCAACGTGCTGTAAAGACGGCACTTTCAATCGTCCCGGATTCGGTGAATAGTGAGATCGAAAAGAACGTAATCGCTCCATACAAACTAAGCGAGAACATGACGCCTACGAGCATACCAAACATGCTGCGTCCGACGACATTACCTCCAGTGGCGGCGTGTAACATTTTGCTGCGTTGCGAGAGTGTCATTCCTTTGGAAGGATCACGCCCGGGTCGCTCGAGCAGAATGATCTCCAGCATATAAGGGCGACAACCACGAACGAACAGAATCACAATAAAAGTGATCGTGAAAAATGAGATGGAGGCTCCCCGCGATCCTGAATCGTAATTGAACAACAATATCAGCAGACCCATCATGATGAGTACACCGCGGCGAAGCCCAAAGGCAATGATGATATTCCACAGGCATGACCGGGCATCTTTCATCAACCCTTTGATGGTCGGCTCTTCATTGAAAATGAGTTTGCTCAGCATCAAGGTGGAGAGGATGGATGCTAAAGGTGCTTCGGTGATGATTAGGAGGACCTGAAGATACAAAAACGTCTTAAAACTCAAATCCGAAGTTGTGTATTCCTGTTCGACGATCGACATCGACCCATACGAGGCCAGATTGAATTCGAGCGAGAGAACATGACTCAGAAGTAAATCATTGACCAGTAGGATCGGAACGGCAACGACCATAAAGGACAGGAAGATTTGCAGAGGGAACCGTCGAAACACATGAAGTGAAATGTCGAGTATTTCACTTTCGGTGCGGTTTCGGATCTGGATATGGGTCTTATCAAATTGCATGGCGTTCCCCTTTGAACAAACCAAAGCCAACCAGATAAACCAGAATAAACAACGTGGATACAATACAAATCGTTAATTTGAAGTTGTAGTGTAAGCCGGAAGGAGAAATGAATCCTTCGATCAGAGCTGCTAAAAAGAAGAATACAATCGAAACGCCCATAATCGGCATGGACTCCATGCCGGACTTTCTTATTGAAGCACTGCGTGAAAGTCCGTTTGTCTTCACCCATGAGATACCGAGGCGTAGTCCCGCAGCTGCAGCAAGAACAATAGCAGTCAATTCAAAGGGGCCATGGGCTGTGACGAATTCGACAAAGTTATCCGTCATGGGAACGTCTTCACGCGCCATATAACCGAAGATCGCTCCGAGGAACGCTGAGTTAAACAGTGTCACCAGTAACCCCGGGATGATCAATATTCCAGTAACAAAACAACTTAAACCGATACCGGTGTTGTGATTGGCATAGAAACCGGCCATCATCCCTCCCGCTCCCATCCCACGCTCGTCATCCGCGACCGAGGTAGAGTACATTTCTTCAAGCGACCAAAGTTGTTCCTGCGTAATGATATCGACGTGGTAATTGGGGAAGATTTCAGTTTCGTAGGCCAGGTAGGCCGATAACAGGAACGTGCCGTAGAAAAAGACGAACATGAACTGTACGCAGCTATCACGCAGGATTCTACGAGGGACATCGAACACCAATACGTGGAACCAGGCAGCGAATTGGAAGCGTCGTGAGCGATACAGTCGACTGTGTGCCCGGCCGACGAGTCGATGTAAGTATTCCACCGTCTCGGGAGGTAGGTTGTAGGAATCAGCTAACGCTAAATCAGCGCAGGCACTGCGATATAGCGATGCAAAACTAGATAACTGCTCCGCAGAAATAGATTTTGTACTACGAGTACTAACCGTATCGCACAGGAATTCAAGTTCCTGCCATTGCTGTTGACGTTGAATGAGTAAATCGGCAACTTTCACCGTAGCGTCCCTCCGCTTCTGGGGCGACCCGGCGGGCGGCCTGGCGATTGTAGAGGCTGAGGTGCCGCTTGACGATATCCCTGCAATTGCACCGGTGCCTGCCCGTATCCGGCAAGGGGTTGTTGAGCAGGCGTGTGATACTGCACTGTCGCAGTTGGAGTAAGCTGTGCTAATTCCTGCTGAGCGTCCGAAACGAAGGCTCGGTAATACAAGGCCTGTAACAGAAGGTCGGGGTCGAGATGAGTAGGGAGTCCGAGTTCTTTGGAAAGTGGTTCGGTCAGGTGGGCGGCTATTTCACGCCGTCGGGCATCTGACAGGCGGGGCCGTTGATCGACAAAGTGAGCCAAAGCCTGAGACATCTCCTGGTCAGCCCGGAAGGTTGGTGGGACGAGTGCAGCGATTTGCAGAATGGCAGGTGACCTGACATCAATCAGTCCATAGGTTGCTTTGCGTTGGTCGACGATGACCATCGTACCTGCTACTAAATCACCAATGCGTTGGTAGCGTTTATTCATACTCATGACGATCAATCCCATGATGAATGTGGGGATGATTGCTGATTGAAATACGGGACTGTCGCCGAATTCGATTCCGAACATTGCCGGAGTGACTAAGGGATAGGTATCGGCCGTGCGAATCAGATTGCGCATTACAGCCTGCATGGCATTGATTGGTTTTCCATCGACTGTAACGGCTCGGATACCCATCATCCGTTTACCGGGGGTTTGCCCGTTCATGTAAGTTTCAAAGACGGCGCCATAAAACCAATTGATGACGAAATTAGAGAGAAGAAAGAAGCCGATGCTAACTTCGCCAACTACTTGACCTAATGCAGCGGTGGCGATAAGCAGTGCCACGATAATTCCGATACGTATCAGGAAATCGATAAAGAAAGCAGTGGCTCTTTGAAAAGGGCCAGCGACGCTATAGCGAAACGTAATATTCTCCGGCGTCACGATGGAGATCGTGCCATCAATCGGTTCAATTGCATTATCAAGGTTGGCCATAGCGACGTCAGACTAAATCAACGGGATTTACTGTTGAGTATCCCATCATTATAGGTGTATTTTCTGTCATTATCTTTAATACGACCACGTTGTGCAATTATTGGATTTACTACAAATCGAAGTTGCCACGGACGTACTTGTAGCAGATTGAGGCATGGCCCTGTGTAATCTTTGACCAATTCCACTGCCCTGTCTTGAAAAGGGGCCTGTCGGGGATTAAACAAGGACTATGAACTTAGTATTTACCAGGGTGGATGCAGCGTTGTTTCACTCGGAGTTAGAAGAACCATAAAGAGCGAATGACTATGAGACTTGAAGGGAAAACCGCTGTGATCACCGGAGGTGGTACAGGGATTGGAGAAGGAATTGCCAAGGCGTTTGCGGCAGAAGGTTGCCGAGTGGTAATTGCCGGCCGTCGGGAAGAGCCGTTAAAGCAAGTAGCAGATGATTGGACAGGTGCCGGGTCTGTTGAATATCACACCATGGATGTTTCCTGCCTCAACAGCGTACAGGAATTCTTTGACTGGGTCGCCGATAGCGTGGGGCAGGTTGATATCCTCGTGAATTCTGCTGGAACGAATATTCCGAATCGCACGATTGCTGAGATGAATCCGGAACAATGGGATCAGGTCATGGCGATTAATGCCAGCGGTGCTTATTACACGATGTATGCGATCCTGCCTCAGATGAGAGAACGAGGAGATGGGATTGTGATTAATATCTCCTCAATTTCCGGGATTCGATCGACGGCACTGGGAGGCGTTGCCTATTCGGCTTCGAAATTTGCAATGGCTGCGTTAGGCATTGCGAGCTCCAATGAAGCCAACGTTGACGGTGTCCGTATCACCAATATCTATCCAGGTGAAGTCGAGACGCCGATCCTCGAGAAACGTCCCAACCCGGTAACCGATGAGCATCGTGCACGAATGCTGCAGCCGGAAGACCTGGGGCATCTGGCGTTATCGATTGCAACCTTACCAGCTCGAGCACACGTACCTGAAGTGACGATCAAACCGCTGAGTCAGGAGTTTATGTAAACCAGGACTTAACCGACGTTGGATTGGAACTAACACCTCGAACTAAAACAAAACAAAGTCCAGCAGTTGTTTCCATAAAAAAAGCCCGTGAACTGCTCACGGGCTTTTTTGTATGGTATAGATCTTATTCAACTTCCCAGGTATTTCCGGAGTTGAACAGATCATTAAGCTTTGCATCTGGTGCTGCCTCCTGAGCAGCTGCGACCTGATCATTGAGCTGATCGTCATAGACCGGAGCGTCAATCGCACGGAAGACTCCAATCGCTTCCGGGAATTCCGGTTGATGCATTCGTGACAGCAGGTAAGCCAAAGTCGGCTCCGGTGATTTTTCATCGTGGAATAGAAGATCATCTTCAGCGATTCCGTTACCCAATTCAACGACTTCCGGATCCAGTCCATTCAGGCGAATCCCTTTGTTGCTTTCAGCTCCAAAGATCAACGGCTTACCATGTTCAATCTCAATCACATTGTCCTGTTTGGTTTTACGATCGGTTGCGTACTTCCAGGCACCGTCGTTAAAGATATTACAGTTCTGGTAGACCTCGATAAAGGAAGCTCCCTGATGTTCAGCGGCTCGTTGTAGCGTTGCTGAGAGATGCTTTGCATTCGTGTCGATACTGCGAGCAATAAATGTAGCACCACAACCTACAGCGACTGACAATGGGGTGAGTGGATTGTCCAGGGATCCCATCGGCGTACTTTTTGTCACCTTTCCGATTTCGGAAGTTGGTGAGTACTGTCCTTTGGTGAGGCCGTAAATTCGGTTGTTAAACAACACGATATTAATGTTCACATTTCGGCGAATGGCGTGCATCAGGTGGTTTCCACCGATACTTAAAGCATCACCGTCACCAGTAATCACCCAAACCTGAAGGTCGGGCCGGGCTGATTTGAGGCCTGTAGCAAAAGCCGGGGCTCGTCCGTGAATCGAGTGCATGCCGTAGGTCGACATGTAATAAGGAAAGCGGCTGGAGCAACCAATGCCGGAGATGAAAGCGGTCTTTTCACGAGGGAATCCCTGTGCAGCGAGTGCTTTCTTCATTTGTGCCAGAATGGAGTAGTCTCCACATCCCGGACACCAACGAACGTCCTGATCGCTGCCGAAGTCAGCAGCCTTTAGTACTGGTAGTTCTGTACTCATTGAGTTTTACCTAAAATGCGTTGTAACGGCGATCACCTTGACTTAGGCGAGCATCTCTTTGAATTGTTCGGTGAGTTCTGAGACGGTAAACGGACGCCCCTTCAGTTTATGAATTCCTTCGGAAGTTACGCCGTAGGTAGACGAGATAATCTTCTGCAGTTGTCCGAGGTTTAATTCGGGGATGACAATCTTCTTGAAGTTACCCAGTAATGTGCCTAAGTTGCGGGGGAACGGATTGATGAATCTTAGGTGAGCATGTGAGATACTCAGCCCGTCTGCCTGACATTGCGATACTGCGGTTGTGCAGGCACCATAAGTACCTCCCCAACTGAGCACCAACAAGTCTCCGGATTCTTCTCCATCCACTTCCAGTTCCGGAATGAAGTCCGCGATCCTGTCGATCTTTTCCTGACGGATCTTACACATGAATTCGTGATTGTCAGGGTCATAACTGACGTTTCCGGTTTCGTGGTCCTTTTCCAATCCACCAATTCGGTGTTCCAGCCCTTTGGTTCCGGGCAGAGCCCATGGGCGAGACAGATTTTCATCTCGTTTATACGGGAGGAATGGAGGATCGTCTTCACTGCGTTCCCCGGGGTGTACGATTTCAATTTTTTCGATCGCATCATAATCCGGAATTTTCCAGGGTTCTGCTCCATTGGCAATATAACCGTCAGAAAGAACCATCACCGGGCACATGAATTTCGCCGCGACTCGCCAGGCGTCGATTGCTGCATCGAAGCAATCAGCAGGACTTCGAGCGGCAATTAAAGGCAGTGGAGACTCCCCGTTTCGTCCGTACATGCACTGCAGCAGGTCAGATTGTTCAGTCTTTGTTGGTAGGCCGGTACTGGGACCACCACGCTGAATGTTGATAATCAACATCGGTAATTCCAGAATCATTCCCAGGCCCATCGCTTCACCTTTGAGAGCGATTCCCGGACCACTGGATGTGGTGATCGACATGTGTCCGCCGAAGGCAGCTCCAATCGTGGCACACACCGCAGCGATCTCGTCTTCAGCCTGAAATGTTCGCACACCAAACTTCTTGTGCTTACTCAATTCGTGAAGAATATCGGAAGCCGGTGTAATCGGATACGAGCCAAGGAACAAATCTTTATCACTCAACTTGGCTGCGGCGATACAGCCCCAGGCTAATGCCTGATTGCCCATGATGTTTTTGTAGGTACCTGGTTCGAGCTTTGCTTTTTCGACCTGGTAGGTACTGATGGCCGCTTCGGTCGTTTCACCGTAGTTATATCCGGCCTTCAGTGCTTTTTCGTTGGCAGCGGCAATATCTGGTTTGCTGCCGAATTTGGCATTGATGAAATCCAGTGTTGGCTGGAGATCACGATTATAGAGCCAGTAGACGAATCCCATAGCAAAGAAGTTCTTACAGCGGTCAGCAAATTTATTGCTTAGGTCAAGTTCTTCAACCGCAGTTCGGGTCAGGAGTGTCATCTTGATTTTGATGACCCGGTACTGATCCATTTCAGGATCATCGAGTGGATTGGATTCGAGTTTTGCCAGTCGGAATTCTTTATCGACGAAGTTATCTTCATTGACCACTAGCAGGCCACCAGATCGCAGGTCACTGAGGTTGGTTACCAGCGCGGCCGGGTTCATGACGACAAGCGTGTCGACTTGGTCACCAGGGGTAAAGATATCTTCAGATGCAAACTGGACTTGAAAACCGGAGACACCGGCACGTGTACCACGTGGTGCCCGGATTTCCGCAGGGAAGTCAGGGAAGGTAGCTACGTCATTTCCAGCCAGAGCCGAAGTGTTGGTTAACTGAGTACCGGTAAGTTGCATCCCATCGCCGGAGTCACCAGCAAATCGGATAGTTGCGCGGGAGATATTTTCTACTGTTGATGCCATTGGATCTTTTATCGTAAGAGCTAAATCTCAGGAGTCACGGTGTACTTTGAGAATATCCGGTCACAGGCCATTTAAGTGTCTTGAGAGACGGAGAAAATGAGGCTGCATAAAGCATGCAGGGCTTTGGCTATTCGCTGATCACCACTCCGTTTTCTATAACCATGTCTAATGTTTGTCTTGGTCAAAAGAGTTTCTCCGAAAACCAGAATTCTCTTCCTCAATAGGTGCTTTTACAAGCTACCTATAGGCGCATAAAGTTTACACCATATTAATTGAAATTTACCACCCCAAGGTATTTGATAATACTGCCGATACCAAAGAATTAGAGAGTTTTTGGCGTTTGATTTGAAACGCTGAAAACGGGATTAGTCTGACCTGCCACGCGACTAAAATTAGCGTCACTAATACAAGGAAGTGAGAGCTGGATTCCCGCTGATTAGCCGGGCTCTTTATAGAATTTGGAGAGTTCTACAGTATCTCTTGCATCGTCCTCAATGAGCTTCATGCGTTGTGTCAATTGATCCACTTTTCGTTCCAGTAACAGGATCCGATTGATAGATTCCTCTGCCTGTTTTGGTCGAGGGACTTTAGGGTAGCCGAGTTGACGCTGTAGTGCAGCAAACAGAAACATTGGCTCCTTTTGACGATTCGCCAAGGCAATACGTCCTTCTTGATCCCCAAACAACATGGCTTGTTCGGGTTGGGCGGTTTCAGCGCCTCGGGATTGTTTGTTCGATAGATGCCAACTGCGTACGTAGATCAGGTCTGCCAGATCCACGATTCCAATCTGTCGCCGTACGACCAGGATCCAATCTTTCCAGTCAGCGTCATAGATCGGATCACCACTGATGGCTTTGAGGCCGGCATCATATTTCAAGCGATTGTGACAAAGGCACTCGAGCTGAAACATAAACAGCCCTGTTCGTGTAGGAGACTCCGCTCGGTATTCAGCTTCGCTCTTGAGTACTTCCACCGCAGTTCGCAAATCGAATTGGCCGTCATCACTTTCAGCTTCTTCCATGAGATAAGTTTGGAAGGGCGTAAAGTAATGCCCGAGTTGCATCATAGCGGGATACAGGGTGCCGCTGTGACAAAGTTCAGCCAGCATATAATCCAATGCCATAGGGAGTTTGGTCGTTGCCAGAACTTCATCACGAACCTGTTGAATGACATCCTGCAATGGAATTCGCTGAGGTAAACGTTCTCCGACAACCTTAAAAAAGTAGGCCTGTTCGATGTATTCTTCACGTTTTAGCATGTTGCTTTGCAAGAGCTTCTCACCGCATTTCGGGGGGGTAATTTCCGTGTATTTGGAATAATCGGAACTCGATAAGCATTCACTATTTGCTTCTCATTATTCTACATATTAGCCCCTCAGCAAAGAGTCAAACGACACCTATAATCTGATATTAGAAGCTGTTACTCGATACTTGTAAAAATCGTAACAGTCTGGCAAGCCTTTCAAAGGAACGAATACCAAATGTTTGTAGAGTTTTCATCGGTTGAGGAAACGGTTGATGCGATCGCTCGCGGCGAAGTGGTCATTGTCGTGGATGCGGAAGATCGCGAAAACGAAGGTGATTACATTTGTGCTGCTGAGAAAGCAACGCCCGAGTCGATGAACCTGGTTCTTAGTGGACGCGGAGATTTTTGTTTATCCGTGCTACCTGAGACTGCTGAACGGCTCGAGATTGTACCCATCGTTGACTCCAACAGCACTAAACTCGGTACTGCGTTTATGACGCCGTTGGACCATGTGGATTGTCGTACTGGCGTCACCGCTTATGAACGATACTTAACGGTCAAGGCCATCGCCGATCCACAAAGTCGTCCTGGTGACTTCGTTCGTCCGGGCCATGTACACACATTGGTTGCCAAGCAAGGTGGCGTCTTACGCCGTGCAGGCCATACCGAAGCAAGTGTGGATTTGGTACGAATGGCAGGGTTAAATCCAGCCGCCGTCCTTTGTGAAATCCTGGACGAAACGGGTAATCGAGCCTCACGAGATGATTTGCTGAAACTGGCTCAGCAGCAAAATCTAAAAATCATCTCCATAGAACAACTGATTGCACATCGTCGTGTTAGCGAAAAACTGGTTCATCGAACTGCCGAAGCTAAGCTTCCAACAAAGTATGGTGATTTTGACATCATCGTTTACGGTGTTGATTTCGAAGACGTTGAGCCGGTAGTAATCTGTATGGGCGATTTGGCCAACGCGGATGAGGCACCTCTGGTCCGTATGCACTCGAGCTGCTTTACCGGAGATGTATTGACGAGCCTGCGATGCGACTGCGGAGATCAGTTGCACCTGGCCTTGCAAATGATCAGCAAAAATGAATGTGGAACCGTAGTTTATCTGCCTCAGGAAGGTCGAGGTATCGGATTGGCAGAAAAAATCAAGGCTTATTCGCTTCAGGAACAGGGACTTGATACCGTTGAAGCAAACCATGCATTAGGACATGCTGCTGACATGCGAGATTACGGAGTAGGCCTGCAGATTCTCAAGGATCTGGGACTGACGCAGCTGAAACTCTTAACCAACAATCCTAAAAAGATAGAAGCTTTCAACCTGCGAGGCTACAACGTGCAGGTGGTCGATCAGGTACCCATCGTAAGTGAAGCGAACGAGCACAACGAAAAGTATCTTGAGACCAAGCGAGACAAGATGGGGCACCGCTTCCCTCGCTAGTAAGCATGCCAACTCTAAGGTAGTCCTTTGATCGCTGTGGCAATGACTGGTTTGAGCGTTGCCACCCGGTGACCTACAGCCAGGATCTTCCCGTCCGGTCCGATTACCATCATCGTGGGCAACGCAGCAATGTTGTAGGCCTCGGCGATGCCAAATGCATCTTTGCCAATGACATTGCTCCAGGGTAACGGGTGCTCCTTTAGGAAAGTAGCTAAAGCACCCTCTTCACGATCCAGATTGATGGCCACGACGTCAAAAACGTCTCGAGGAAGTTCCTCATACAGGGCTTTGATGTTAGGAATTTCCGCACGGCAAGGCCCACACCAGGTAGCCCAAAAATCGATTAGGACTACTTTTCCCCGATAGGATTTCCAGTCAATGGGCTGGCCGAAATCAGTGAGGCCGGTAATTTTCAATTCTTTACCTACCAGATCAGATGCTGCCGGCCCACTCGAAGCAGCTTTGACTATGCTCTTTCCATAGTTTGCAAGTCGTTTGAATTCACTGCCGCTAAAAAGTTTTCCAAACCGTTGGTACTGTTCCGCCCGGACTTCAAATTCATCCGATTGGTTAATGGCGTGTACCACGGCGACCGCCATCCGTAGATGCCTCTCCTGAAGAGTTTCCGCATTCAGGTAAGCATGCGTTTCGTTGAGAATGGTTTCGATGTCTTTCCATTCCAACTCGTCAACCTCCAGAATGCGTCGCTCCACCTGATGGAATTGAACGATCGCCTGGATTGGCTTTCGCGGATCCTCTTTGAGAGTCGCGACAAATCTAATCAGTAACTGATCCAGTTCATCATTTCCCAATCCGGCCTGTTCATGCAAAACTGAGCAGGCAGTCTCTGCTGCAATGAGGTGAAATTTATCAGAAGCATCCATAGCCAGAAGACGCTGTGATGCTTCCAGTACCGCTTCTGCAAATCCGGGACGGTTGCGAATGGTTGATACCTTGTCCTGCATGTCAAACAAGTAATCAATCAATTCCAGTTTATCCAACCCAGCCGGTGCTTGATAAGGATTCCCCTTTAACAGCTTGTTGCTCTGATCATCTTCATCTGCCTGACCGGCGATGGAATTCAAAACGGTGGTGGTAACAAACTGGAATAGAGGAGGCGTGACGATCGCCGAATTATCGGTTGCGGCAGGAGCATCTTCTTCAGTCGAAGTGGAATCTGAAAAGAGGGATTCGAGTTCCGCTTCCAGCGTCTGTGCTCCCTGAATCGTCTTCAAAACTTTACCTTCCGTATCCAGGATGACCATGGTCGGGATTCCCTGGATACCACAGTAGACGGTTGAAGGCATAGTCCAGGAGGCGTCGACCGCTTCGTTGTTTTCCAGAACGGCCGGATCCACATCAATATCATCAATGATCACGGGCCATTTGAATCCCTGATCGTTGGATTCACGTTCGCTAAGAAAGGACTTTAGTTGATCACGGTCACCATCAATACTGTAGCCAATAATCTTCAGATTTTTGTCAGCGTATTTAGTTTGTAATTCTTCGATGTGGGGAATTGCAGCCAGGCAAGGCCCGCACCAGGTAGCCCAAAAATCAATCACGACGTAATTGCCTTTGAGCGAGGCCCATTCAAATTTCTCTCCTGTAAGCCTTTTCGAAGGTAATGCCATCGTCGTACCGGGGAGATTGACTCGATTGACGATTTTTGTGAAGGCGTCTTTAACAATTTTTAACTGCTCGTCATCCAGTAGTTCTTCGGCAGCTGGCATGGCGATACCATGCATTTGAGTCGTGAGCTCTTTATCGGCATCCGCCACCTGGTCAATGATCTGCATTAAGGACAAAAGCATCGTCGCGTTCATGCGTTCATGGTTAAACAACTCGGTATAGGCAGCGAGCACAGCGGCTTTGTTTTCTTCCGTTGGGTCAATGAGTACGCTGCGGAATTTATCAATCAGTTTCAGTTTTTCGAACAGGATACCGCCTACCAATGTTTCGATCTGAACCTTGGTCTGCTCCCGAACTTCTTCATCTTCGATATCACTAAAGGCAGCACCGGTTTTATCTAAAACCATCAATGCCATGTCAGCATCTTCGATACGTTGAATAATATCCATCAAGGTTCGAATGGTTCCCACGCCACGGGCTTCATCACTCAGGACTTTATCTACAGCCGCTAGAAATGCAGTTTTATTCTCTTCCGAGTTTGGTGCGTTGATGTAATTGTTGGCTGTGGGATAGACTTGAGATTCATCGATCGCAGGTTGTTCGAGCGTGGCTTTCGCTTCGATCGCTACCGAGGCGACTTCACTATCCTGAAAACCTATCGCGATTTTGTGCATCAGATCATTGCCCTGCTCCGGACTCACCTGGACGAGCATTAAACCGATGCCCTGTAGAACGGCAAAGACCTCGGCGTCGTTTTCATTACCTTCAATCCAGCTTTCCACGTCGTTGGCAATTGTCGCGGCTGCACCTGCCATATCACCATTTCCCTGAGCATCGAGCAGGCGTTTGTGAGTAGCCGTTTGCAACCCCAGTAGTCGTCCGTTCTTGGCAATCAGCTCATCCTCTTCGGCTGACATGGTTGCCGTCAAATGGCCGAGTCGTGCTAAAGCCTTCTTATCGCCTAACTGAATCATCTGGCTCAAGGCAGTGTATTTGGCGTTGTAAGCATAGAGTTTCTCAGTCTGAGTTAAACGGTCTTTGCTCAGCATCATGTCACATAGATTCGCAATTTCCGGGGCAAGTCGGGCGACGAGCTGCATTTGCTGTTGTTGATTTTCAACAGCACGGGGTTGGTCATTAAGAATCGTGATGTATTTCTGTAGCGTCTCAACGGAGGATTCTGAAGTCGGTACAGATTCGCCCAGCCGTTCCGCAAACAGACTCAGTACACTAGGCGGAGTGTTTTCCGGTGCTGGGGGCACGTTGTCAGACGGTGGAGTGACGACAGGTGGTTTTGTAGTTTCTTCCGCAGTGGTATCCGTTCCCGGGTTCACTGGCACAGTGATTTGATTTGCATCCTCATCGTCGTTGACTACGACAAATCCGTTGTCTGGTTTTTCCGCAGTTTCGTCATCGGAACCGCAACCAGCCAGAAAGGTCATACTAATTAATCCGCAGATGATCGTTAGCGTTGGGATTCGTTTCGTAGTAGACATGTCGCACCTATAAGCGAGTGAAAATCAATGTGTTCGTTGGCCATTGTAGAACATTCAAACGGTTTTCGATATCTTGATTCTAAAGGCTCTGTTCAGCTCAGGAAAAGACTTTCGACGGTCATCAACAGAGAGTCGTGATCTTTAGTGTTCTTCAATGACATTAGGGTCAAAACCGAGGTCAGACCCGGGGACAAATGCGACGATGGTCTCGCCGGATTTGACCTTTAGCGGGTCTTCCATAGTATTGATATTTAAGTTGTCATTTGAGTCTACCGTAAAGAAGAGGATACAGTTCGATCCGTTTCGTTCGATGAACTGTTCATAGGTGAATTCATCGCTGATCCGCGTGACTTTGAAGGTGCCCCCGTCACGTACTTGTTGTCGCATCAGATTATGAGTGACTTGCGGGTGGCAAATCCATCGGCCGGCGGCATGACCACCTTCACTGGAACGACGGCCTTTTTTATAATCCCATGGTGGCATGCGGTAAATGTTTTGGCGTCCAAAGATACTTGAGAATTCCTGCATGGTTAGCGCATTGACTTCATCATTGGGAGTCACCGCCATCACGCGACCGATTCCACTGAGGTCGAGTTCTTCCTGAACATAGTCGGAAAGTACACTCGCACACTCAGCCGGCAGCCCAATCATTCGACATTGGCTCCAGTTGGTGAAACTGGTGTCGAGCAACAGGACGTTATGTCCTGTTTGCTGCAATGCGACAGCTAAATCTCTTATCCACTGGTCTGCTCCGGCAAACAGGATTCCCTGAGGATTGGTTTCACTGAGCCCCAGCAAGCGAGCCAGGGGTGCGGCTCCAAGTCCGTAGACTGCGACCGTGCCAACAATCAGAATAAATGTGAGTGGGACGATTTTGGCTACCAGGTCCTCATTGAGACCCTCGACATGCCCCAGTTCCAAAGCGAAAACACTAGCCACCGCAGCAGCGACGATCCCACGGGGAGCCAGAAAAGAAAGGAAAACCCTTTCTTTCAATGAGAGGTCGGATTTAATCGTCGACAGGAAGACACTTGTCGGACGCACGACGATAATCATGATGGCCAGGAATCCGAGGCCCTGCCAGCCGACTTCAGGTATCTGAGCTAAATCGAAATTAGAGCCAAGTACGATAAACAAACTGGAAATCAGGAAGACTCCGAGATGTTCTTTGAATTCGATAATATGGTGAATCGAAACTTCTTTCTGATTTACCAGCAGGATGCCCAGAACAGTCACTGTTAGAAGCCCTGATTCCTCCTGAATCAAATTAGAGATTCCAAAGGTACCTAAAGCCACGGCTAGAAAAACCACACCGTGAAGATAGTCGGGAATCCAGTATTTGCGAGTAAACAGCAGTAGTAATTTGGATGATATCCACGCAATGACCAACCCGGTAACGATCGTAATAAGTAAAGCCAGCACGACTTCGAGAAATGGTTCGGTTTCGTTGTAGTTGCGAATGAACTCGAAAACCAAAACAGCAAGGACTGCGCCAATCGGGTCAATAATGATCCCTTCCCATTTGGCAATGGATCCCATTTTCTTGGAAGGATGAATATGCCGCAGCAACGGAATGACCACGGTTGGACCGGTAACCACCATAAAAGCGCCTACCAGAGCCGCAATATCCCAACTATCGAATCCCGCAATGTAGTAAACGGAAATCGTGGATAGTACCCAGGTAATGCCGGCTCCGATCGTACAGAGTCGAAAGGTTGCCGAACCAGCTTCTTTCAATTCACTAAAGCGTAATGTAAGCCCGCCTTCGAAAAGAATAATAGCGACGCAGAAAGAGACTAAGGGTAATAGCAACGCATTTACATCAATATTGCCTGCATGCTGATGCGTGTCTCCTTCAGAGTGATAGTCAGCGCCCTCCGGGATGACCGCTGAAATCATCCCCTCACCTTCCTGCTCCGGGCTGACATGAGCAGGAGAAACAGCTGATTTGACCCGTGGTAAGTTCTCAATCACCTGGGTAGGAGTAATGGCCTGCCCCAGTAGAATCCCAAATCCTAAGAGCAAAAGAATGGAAGGTAATCGCAGTCGCCATGCCAGCCATTGTGCTGAAATGCCAAGTACCGGTACACAGATCAAATAGATCATGTAACCGTGGTCTTTGATGAAATCTGAGTATTCCTCCAAGGGAAAACCTCATACAAAAATTATGATATGACATTATTCAACACTCGTCTCCGAGGTTGAATTACCCTTACATTCCGCGAGCTATGTTTACTAGTGTACGCACCATGACGCCACTCGCACCACCATCTATATATGATTTTTCGGAATCAGCAAAGGCTGGTCCGGCAATATCCATATGTGTCCAGGAGGCATCCCCTACAAATTCTTCGAGGAATTTCGCAGCCGTGATCGCTCCACCCCAGCGTCCGGCACCGATATTACGCAAATCGGCAATCTTACTTTTTAGCTGATCACTAAAATGGGCAGTCATCGGCAATTGCCAGACTTCTTCTCCCACCTCGGCTGCGGAGTTCACGATTTGATCGCACCAGGTCTGGTCATTGGTAAACAATCCAACGATATCCAGTCCCAACGCAACACAACATGCTCCGGTTAAGGTTGCCAGATCCACGACATGTTGAGGCTTGAGTCCCAGCGTGACATCGAGCACATCTGCCAGCACTAATCGCCCTTCAGCATCCGTATTCAAGACTTCAATCGTCTTACCGTTTCGTGAGGTCAGGACGTCACCGAGTCGGTAGGAATTGCCACTGACCATATTTTCAACTAAGCCCACCAGACCAACGACATGGCACGATAATTCCATTTCTGCGATGGCCTTGATCGTTCCCACTACAGTGGCTGCACCTGCCATATCACACTTCATCGTTTTCTGGCCGTCACTTGGTTTAAGTGATAGTCCGCCACTGTCGTAAGTGACGCCCTTGCCAACAATTGCTAAGTGGGGATTTTCCGCCGAACTCCCTGTATAACGAATAATCATCAATCGAGGTTCTTTGTCGGAGCCCTGAGCGACACCCAGAAGTGAGCCGCAATTCTCAGCTTCTAAACGAGCTTGATCCCAGATTTCGACAGTGACATTATTGAGTTCAGCTAATTGAGCAGCCTGATCAGCAAACGACTCGGGATAAATGTAGTTCGGTGGCTGGTTCACAAGCTCACGAGTCAGATTGACGCCCGTACCAATTTTGTCGCCGTTTGCCACAGCTTCTGTATTGGATGTGGCCCAGAGAATTTGTTCCGGTGCATAAAGACTTTTCGTCTTTTTGTGTAGATCCTGACCCGTGCAGCCCACGATACTTCCAGCGACCGCTGATTCCAGTTGAGGGCAATCCAATTCAGGGAAGTAGAATGCAGCAGAGGAAATCTGCTTATTTGCGATTGCTTTCGCTGCGGCACCGCCAGCTTTGAAACAGTCTCCCGCCGTTGGATTTTCTCCCAAGCCAACCAAAATTACGACCTTGGTATTGATCCCGGATGGTTGCAACCAGAACGTGGTAGCAGCCACTTTGGTTTTGGCCTGTCCCGAGTCGAGCAAGGATTGAAGGCCTCCGGAAGTGGCTTGGTTTAGTTCCGCTGCAGACCCCTGTAATTCAGAACCCGAGAGGCCGACGATAATGGCATCTGCTTGTAGATTCGTAATTGATTCTGATGTGGTGGCGATCGTCATAAGTGCTCGTCCTTGTTGCACGTTGGTTTATTTGAAAAGTGGCAATCATCGGCTCGTCATGAGTGAAGAATTACAGCAGACTATTCTACTGATTTTCACCGCTCTGTGCTGATTTGACGAGGTCTGGCAGATAGAATTCGAGAGTTCCTGTTATGATGGAGCAGCATCACTAGATTGAATAATCTCTTATTCCCCAGCGTAAACTGAATCGAATAATGTCTGTTAAAAACCTGCAACATTGCATCAGGGATTTGGAAGCTGCAGGCCGCTTAATTCGGATTGAAGAACAGATCGATGCTCGTCTGGAAGCAGCTGAAATACACCGCCGTGTTTTTCAAAATGGCGGACCGGCGTTACTCTTCACCAATGTTGCCAACTGTCGATTTCCGATGGTATCGAATTTGTTTGGGACTCTGGACCGGAGTGAGTTTATTTTTCGCAAGACGCTGACTCAGGTAAAGCGACTGGTTGACGCCAAGGTGGATCCTGGAGAGATTTTAAAGCACCCTTTGCGTAATCTGGGATTACCCTGGCAAGCTCTTAAGATGCTTCCCAAACGCTGTAAAAACGGTCCTGTACTGGCAAATTGCTGTCAAATAGAAGACTTACCTCAATTGCAAAGTTGGCCGGATGACGGCGGAGCCTTTATCACTCTGCCTCAGGTCTATACAGAACATCCTCTACAGCCCGGCATGATGACGGCAAATCTGGGGATGTACCGAGTACAGATAAGTGGTGGAGAGTACACGGCGAATGAAGAAATTGGCCTGCATTATCAAATTCATCGTGGTATTGGTGTCCATCAACAGGCAGCTCAGGCTCGGAATGAACCACTTAAAGTCAATGTCTTTGTAGGCGGTAGTCCTGCAATGTCCGTTGCCGCCGTCATGCCATTACCTGAAGGGATGAGTGAGTTGACCTTTGCCGGAGCGCTTTCCGGTGGCCGTATCAACATGATTCAACGTCCGCGTTCGTTACCAATCTACGGTGAAGCAGATTTTTGTATTGAGGGTGAATTGCTGCCGGAGGCGACCCGGCCGGAAGGTCCCTTTGGAGATCACCTGGGCTACTATAGCCTGACACATGAATTCCCTGTGATGAAAGTCAACAAAGTCTGGCATCGTAAGGATGCCGTTTGGCCGTTTACCGTCGTGGGCCGCCCTCCCCAGGAAGACACTCGGTTTGGAGAACTGATTCATGAGATCACAGGTCCGGTCATTCCAACCGTTTTGCCAGGTGTGAAAGCAGTGCATGCAGTCGATGCGGCTGGCGTGCACCCGCTGTTGTTTGCTATCGGCAGTGAACGTTACACCCCGTATAGCTCAGAAGATCGCCCCCAGGAATTATTAACTCAGGCGAATGCGATTCTGGGGCAGGGGCAGTTGTCGCTTGCTAAATATCTACTCATTGCAAATCGCTTTGATAATGATGTTCTCAACATTGAAGATTCGCCCGCCTTTTTGAAGCATATGTTGGAACGAGTTGATTGGAAACGAGATCTTCATTTTCAGACGCAAACGACTATCGACACGCTTGATTATTCCAGTGAAGGATTCAACCGGGGGTCCAAAGTTGTTATCGCTGCTTCAGGGGCAGCTAAGCGTGAACTGCCAACACAACTACCGACAGAATTCCAACTACCGGATGGGTTTAGTGACCCCCAAATCGTGCTTCCGGGAATTCTAGCGATCAAGGCGCCCGGGGCAGATGAACGCTACTCTGAGGATTTACAACGGTTTTGCCAAAGCTATGATCGGCAGTCAGCGATCAATGCATTTCCGTTGATTGTGCTTGTTGATGACTCACAATTTACTTCTGCCAGTGTCGGGAATTTTCAGTGGGTTACTTTCACTCGCAGTAACCCTGCCATGGATATCGATGGCATTGAAGCGTTGATAGAATATAAGCATTGGGGCTGTCATGGTTCGTTGGTCATCGATGCCAGAATAAAACCGCATCATGCTCCGCCACTGATTGAAGATCCAGCGGTTTCAAAAAGGATTGATGCGCTGGCTGGCCAAGGGCTTCCAGTTTCGAAGTATCTGTAATTTGACGCTGCAGTTAGATAGTGCGTTTTACCACGATGATACTGGCATCGTCTTCGATTAGATTAAGCGTCAGTTTTCGCAGGCGTTTAATCATGTCCGCTGCAGACAGTCGCGAACCTTTTCCGATCGTGCGTTGAACTTTTTGAATCTTTGCTTCGCGTGAACCACCTTCGATGGCATGCATAGCATTTTCTGTCAGCAGGATCAGGAAATCTCCCTTGTGAGTGATACAGCATTGGTTTTCAAATTCGCCGTAGTCCATAACGCCTAATTCCGGCCCGGACTCACCTGCTCCTAACTCTCGGATCCCACCTGAGGATACATGGAGCATGACACCTGAACCTGCGGCACTATAGGTGATTTGGCTACTCTGTTTATCTAACGACAATTGACAGAGGTCGGCAAACTGATCACCGGTGCATCCACGCCATAAATATTCATTGATCTTTTCAAGTGTGTCTGCTGGTGAAGAGTGTTGATACGCTGTCGCTCGCACACCAGTCTGAATGACAGCCGAAGTTAAGGCTGCTTCAATACTGAGTCCCTGAGCATGTGCCAGTGAGATAGCAAGTGC
>DEAW01000240.1 GCA_002348315.1 Planctomycetaceae bacterium UBA2972
GTTCTATTGTGTCGCGAGCGGACGCCCAGTGGTCGGATCCGAGCGATTGTTACCAACAGCGGGAATGCTAACGCCTGTACTGGTCAAAGAGGACTGGATGACGCTCGGACGATGGCCACGGACGTGGCAAAGCAATTGGGGATTGAAGCCGAGCAGGTGTTAGTTATGTCGACAGGCATCATTGGTGAATTTCTGCCGATGGAGAAATTGACGGTTGCATCAGAACGTGGTGTGGCTGAATTGCAGGCCGGCAGTGCTGCGTTTCTAGCCGCAGCTCAGGGGATTTTAACGACCGATAACGGAGTTAAGACTGCCGGTAGCGTCGTGGAGACCTCACAGGGCCCTGTCAGGATAGCAACGATGGCCAAAGGGGCGGGAATGATTGGTCCCAATATGGCGACGATGCTGGCCGCTGTTACCACCGATGCGAAACTGAATCCCGAGGATGCTCAGCAGCTATTAAAAGCAGCTGTGGACAAAAGTTTTAATTGCATTAGCGTCGATGGCCATACCAGTACCAATGACACGGTTTTATTGCTTGCCAATGGAAGGGCGAACGAAAGTGAGTTAACCGGAGCAGATCTCGTTTTAGTATCGCAATGTATAGAGACAACATTGATCGAGTTAGCCAAACAAATACCCGCTGATGGTGAGGGAGCGACTCACCTTATCGAGATTAATGTGCAGGGAGCAGCCAGTCAGGCGGATGCGAAGAAAATCGCCGAGACTGTTGGTAGCAGTAATCTTGTGAAAACATGTATTACCGGCAATGACCCAAATTGGGGTAGGATTGCGTCGGCCGCCGGGTATGCCGGAATACCTTTTGAACTAAGAGGATTTAAGCTGTTTCTGAATGAGACATTGTTATTTGAAGGGGGTGAACCCTGTGTTTTCGACGCCGGCATCGTCTCAAATTCTATGGCATCCAATAGTTTGGTCACGATTCGTATCGAGTTAGCTGAAGGTGCGGATTCGGCGACCATTTGGACGAGTGACCTGACGACGGACTATGTCGTTTTTAACTCGGATTACCACACGTAGATAAGTATTTGTGTACTAGTGTTGTCGAAAAAACGATCGTGGGATAAATTGACAACGTCACGGCTGAATTAACAGCATGATACAAAGAACAACACGAGAGAATTCAAACCAGTCAAAGAGATCGAGGAGCATTAGATGGCGACCGTATTAGCCATGCCAGAGACCAACGTTGAAGAGTCGACAGTAGAGGCCTATCCAGTCTTGACCGAATCCGTACAGCCACAGCCATTCCATCAGGAAGTCGTCGCTGAAGCAGAGGATGGTGACGACCTGGATTTTGATGATTTCGACGAAGATGACTTCGATGATGAATTCGACGATGATTTCGAAGAAGAAGCCGAAGATGAATACGATGTCGTCGAAGAGTTCGAAAATGATTTTGTGTTTGTAGATCCGGCAGAAAAGAAGAAAGAAGAAAAGAAGAAAGAAGAAGAGAAGGAAAAGAAAGCAAGCGATGGCGAGTCGGGCGGAGATGAGGGCGACAACGACGACAAATCAGATGATGACTAGTGTTTGGCCGTTTGCCAATATTTAAACTTCCTCGCAATGATTTAGAATTACGTCTCCAATACTATGTTTCAACCGCTACCCAACAACCCCAGTTTTCCAAAGTTAGAGGGGGACGTACTCACCCGCTGGAAAGACGCGAGCATCTATGAGAAATCGCTGGCAAAGCGGGCCGATGCAGAACGCTTTGTATTCTATGAAGGACCGCCAACGGCAAACGGGATGCCTCATCCAGGGCATTGTCTGACTCGATCGATCAAAGATCTGTTTCCACGTTATAAAACGATGCGGGGTTTTCTTTGCGAGCGGAAGGCGGGTTGGGACACTCATGGCCTGCCGGTCGAAGTTGAAGTTTGTAAAGAACTTGGAATTCACTCCAAAGAAGAAATTGAAGAATATGGAGTGGAACCATTCATTCATCGTTGCCAGGAGAGTGTTTGGCGTTACATGCAGGAATGGGAAGCCCTAACCGAACGATTGGGGTTTTGGGTAAATCTGGATGATGCCTACGTTACTTACCATCAATCATTTGTGGAAAGTGTCTGGTGGTCTCTCAAGAATCTATTTGATCGCGGTTTGCTCTATAGGGGTCACAAAATTGTCTGGTGGTGGGCTCAGGGGGGGACGGCCTTAAGCGCAGGAGAAGTTGGACAGGGTTATCGGGAAGTTGCCGATCCCAGTGTCTTTGTTGAATTTCCCTTAGTTGATTCGCCACAGGAATCGTTATTGGTTTGGACGACGACCCCATGGACTCTGCCTAGTAATCAATTTGCGGCTGTCCACGAGGAATTGAATTATGCCAAAGTTCGTGATGGAGAGACTGGACGTTTATTGATCGTCGCAGAGTCCTTGGTGGAAAAGCTGGCCGGCCAGTTTAAGCGTGAGTTAGTCATTGAATCCACGTGCCGTGGTTCCGATTTGGTGGGACTGCAATATGAACCTCCGTTTGAATATTTTTATCAAACCCAGTCGGCAGACTCTGGTGAATTGCTTGATGGTGGACAGCAGGTATTGCAATGGAGAGTGGTGGCCGCCGACTTTGTCACGACGGATAGTGGAACTGGTTTGGTGCATATGGCCCCTGCTTTTGGAGAGGCTGACTATGAAGTGCTGGTTGAAGAGCAACAGCGGTTCGCGGAAGGACAGGGACCACAATTAATCTGTGCGGTAGGGCCTGATGGGAAGTTCACCGAGGTTGCCGAAAACTATGCCGGACGTTGGGTAAAGGAAGCTGACAAAGATATTAGTCGTGAGTTAAGAGAGAAGGGGAGATTGGTCATGTTGGATCAATATCTCCATGACTATCCATTCTGTTGGCGTGCCGATGATGATCCCCTGATTCAGTATCCGCGTGAGAGTTGGTTTATAAGAACGACGGACTTTCGCGATGACATGTTAGCAAATAACCAGCAGATAAACTGGCTACCCGGGCATATTAAAGACGGTAGATTTGGTAACTTCCTGGAGTCGAATGTTGATTGGGCCTTATCGAGAGAACGGTTTTGGGGAACACCATTGCCCGTGTGGGTTTGCTCGGTCACAGGAAAAATGGAGGCAATTGGAGCCTATCAGGAACTGCTTGAGAAAGATGGAGTCCGAGGGACAGAGGTCTGGGAAGATGCTAAATCTGCGAATCCGGAATTGTCAGAGCATTTAAAGGTGCATAAACCATACATTGATGCGATTACTTATGACTCGCCGTTCGAATCCGCTGGCAGAATGGAACGGGTTTCAGAGGTAATCGATTGCTGGTATGACTCAGGTGCCATGCCGTTTGCACAGTGGGGTTACCCTCATCAGAATCAACAGGAATTCGAGACACAATTTCCAGCTGATTTTATCAGTGAAGCATTAGATCAAACCCGCGGTTGGTTCTACAGTCAGTTGGCCATTAGTACGATGTTGTTTGGCAAGCAAGGTGATGCTGGCGATTCGTCGGAATATCCTCATCCCTATCGAAATTGCATTGTTCTGGGGTTGATGCTCGGCGAGGACGGACGCAAGATGTCCAAAAGCAAACGGAATTACCGCGAGCCAAACGAGATCTTCGATAAATATGGTGCGGATGCACTGCGGTGGTATTTCTTTGCGAATCAGGCTCCCTGGACTCCGATACGCTATAAAGAACAGTCCATTAAGGAGAGTATTCCTGAATTCCTGCTGCGACTCTGGAATGTATTCAGCTTCTTTACGATCTATGCGAATATTGACGGCTTTGAGCCTGAACAGCGTCTTACAGGTAATGCAGGTGAACTGTCGCCCGAGCATCTTTGTGACGTCGACGGATACCGACCAGTCAGCGAGCGAAGCGAATTAGATCGCTGGGTGCTAAGTGAACTACAGCATACACTCACCGATGTTGTTGAGCGAATGGATCGGTATGACAACTACGGTGCCGCCTTAGCGTTGAATGAATTCGTAGACGCATTAAGTAACTGGTATGTGCGTCGTAGCCGGGATCGATTTTGGGCTGCTGATAAAACGAGTCCGGAAAAGCTGGATGCTTACTGGACGTTATATGAATGCCTGATAACGGTCACCAAGATTATTGCTCCATTCGTTCCATTCCTAAGTGACTATATGTGGGGGAAACTAGCTGGAGTATTTGGTGAACGAGTTCCGGAGAGCGTTCATCTTTGTGATTACCCATCGGTCGATGCATCTCGGGTAGATGTGGAATTATCAGCTCGCATGGCAACACTACGCGAGATTGCCAGTCTTGGCCGTAGTGCTCGTATGAATGAGAAATTGAAAGTACGTCAGCCGTTGCAGAAAGTGGAAGTTGTTCTCGGCGATGACTCCAGCCAGCAGTGGTTACAATCGCATGATGCTTTATTGAGAGAAGAACTCAATGTCAAGCAAATTGATTATGTGACCGACGCGGACGAGTATATTGACTATTTGATCCAGCCTAATTTCAAACGACTCGGTCCACGAGTAGGCAAACTCATTCCCCAGGTGAAGGCAGTGTTAGGAGCAGCCAACGGAGCTCAGTTGCTTGGAGAACTCGAGGCGAATGGCAAAGTTGTGATTGATGTCGCGGGTGAGTCAATCGAGTTAGATACAGAAGACATCCAGGTCCGGTTGCAGGCCAAGGATGGTTGGGCTGCTGCACAGGGTAAGAATTCCGTGGTCGTATTGAATACGGAATTGACCGACGAGTTAATTCGAGAAGGGTATGCTCGAGATTTGATTCGTCTTATCCAGGATCGCCGCAAGGAGCTAGACTGCGAGTTTACAGATCGAATTCAGGTCGCGATTGAAGTGGATTCGGATATTCTGGCAGCTACACTTGATGAATATGGGGAAACGATTTCAGCAGAGACTCTGGCTGATTCAGTTTCGCTTGGTGTCCTCGAAGTGGAAGCTGTTGAGCGAAATGTGGCAGAAGTGGACATTCGTCTTTTTGTTGCGGTTAGTACATCCGCGGAGTAAATGATCCATGAGTGATCGGTTATCAGTTTCGGTATGGATCTCAGGCGGTGGTACGACGCTCTGTAATCTGCTTGAAAAGATCGATGCGGGCCTGCTTGATATCGATATCCGTTTGGTCATCGCGAGTAAACCCAATGCCGCCGGCCTCGAATTTGCTCGAAACGCTAACATCCCGATTGTGGTTGTAGAAAAGTCAGCACACGCTGACCCTGTCGAATATAGCGAAGCCATGTTTGCACCGTGCCGGGAGGCGGAAGTTGACTATGTCGTCATGGGTGGTTTTCTGAAGCATGTCCTGATCGCAGAAGATTTCGAGAATCGTGTCATCAATATTCATCCGAGTTTAATTCCGGCTTTTTGCGGGAAGGGGATGTACGGGCACCATGTTCATAACGCCGTCGTGGAGTATGGAGCCAAGGTGAGCGGTTGTACCGTCCATTTCGTGGATAATGAATTTGATCATGGCCCCATTATTCTGCAGCGAACAGTTTCAGTGAGTTCGAACGATGATGCCGAAGCTGTTGCTACGCGAGTATTCCAGGCTGAATGTGAAGCCTATCCAACCGTCTTACAGTGGCTAAGTCAGGGCCTTATCTCGCTGGATGGCCGTAAAGTGAGCATTTCTTCTTCTTAAAACCAAGATTTCTTTTCTTGGTGTACGCTCACAGAATCCCACAAAACCCCTTATTTCATAGGAC
>DEAW01000109.1:0-5226 GCA_002348315.1 Planctomycetaceae bacterium UBA2972
AGCCGGTATTTATCAAAACCGGAGCCTGGAACCATTAACAAATTGAGAAACTGCCTTTTATTTTTCTCGCATACACTTATAATACCATTATTGAGACTCTGTCTCATTATGCTGGCGAATACGGGACTGCCTAACAAAAAACTTAGACAAAGCAAATAATCATGCCTACGACCTCACGTTTCCTCGTTCTTTTAATTTCTCTACTCTATGCTAGCTCAGAAGTACAAGCTCACTTCCCATGGCTAAATACGACAACCGATGGGAAAGCCGTTTATTTCTTTGGCGAAAGCTTAGCAGAAAAAACATACAAGCTTCCTCCAACCATCGCAGAAGCAAAAGTCTTTACGATTGATGCGAGCGGGAAACATTTGCCACTGCCCACGACGAAAGTCACGTCTGATGATTTCCTGGGCCTGGTATCAAATAAGCCGATCCCCGCCAATACAAACCTGGCCTCTACTGTGACCTACGGCCTTTTCGGCACATCACGCCTGGATTATTACACTCTCTATTTAGGCGCTCCCCTACCTAAAGAACGGAAAGACAGCATCCTCAAAAAACTGAAATGGGATCTTCAGGCGGGACTTACCGACACTGACACCGGAATCGAACTGCAAGTCCAATGGAAGGGTAAACCAGTTTCCGATACCGAAGTTCATTTGTATGGAGCTGACGGTGAGGAGAACGGCACAGCCAAGCTGGATTCTAATGGCATTGTGACGTTTACCGACAAACAAGTCGTCGCTGGAATCAATGGAATCATGTTTGGTCACAGAGTACCAGACGACAGCGGAAGCGTTAACGGTAAGGAATATCAATCGACCGCTCACTACTTCACACTAACTTTCCAGGACCCCGAACACCAAAAAACGGCAAAGCAAACGCGAACACTACTAAAACCACTGCCTACGACATTGACAAGCTTCGGTGCGGCCACCGTTAATGATTACCTGTACGTCTTTAGCGGACATCATGGTTCGCAACACGGATTCTCGAAAGAAGGCGTATCGGACAATTTCCGCCGCATTCGATTTGACGACCCTTCAGCTGAATGGGAAGAACTCGCAATGCACGAACGAGCACAAAGCACAGCTTTGATCACCGATGGCACTTATTTATATCGTGTGGGGGGACTAACCTTCGATAACACTTCCGAAGAAGACACAATTTTCAGGTCGACAACGCACTTTGCTCGATACGACATCCAAGAGAATAAGTGGACCGATCTCGCGCCCCTTCCATCCCCCCGCTCCTCGCTCGACGCTGCAATACTTGGTCGAAGCATTTACGTTGCTGGTGGCTGGAATCTTGAAGGCGCTTCTAGCGGAGATGCAGAATGGAAAGAGGACATCCTCCATTTTGACCTGGACAAACCCGAAAAAGGCTGGCAGACATTCCCGGGGCCCGGATATCTCACCCGCGCCGCTTCCGTCGCTGCCTATCAAAACAAACTCTTCCTATTTGGCGGCATTCAAACTTCGAACATCACCCGCAAGGTGTCTATTTTCGATCCCAGCAATAATACATGGAGTGAAGGTCCGGAATTACCTCCGGACAGTAGCGCAGCAGGATTCGCCACCAGTTCCTTTGCAACTGGCGGCTCGCTTTACGTAACCGGAGACTCCGGGATTGTTTACAAGCTAAATCAAACCTTCGACGGCTGGGAGCAAACTGGTCGCTTAATGTACCCTCGCATGTTCCTTCGACTCGTCCCGGCAGATTCACAAAGATTATTAGCTATTGGTGGTACGTCCCGATCAGGTGGACGCATGGCATCAATCGAAGCTTTCGATGTAAATAAACCGGCCGTTGCGCCTTCCGAAATTCGCTGGTCTAACAAAATAGACGAACAAATCAATGGAGGTCAAACTTTCGTCCTCAGCGGATCTCGCCTTTATACTTTTGGTGGTCAGAGTCAAGGCAACTCCGAAACCTCGTCCTCGGACAAAGCCTTTGTATTTAACCTGCAACAACAATCCGTAGAATCTTTACCAAACCTACCGGAACCAACTCAGGGTGCAGCAGGCGTCGTATTCTCTCAAACAAGCGAGCATCGCCAAATACTCCTCTTCGGTGGCCAACAAACAGAACAAGGAAAAGCCAGCACGGGACTGGCATTCAATCCCGATTCCAAAGAATGGACTACGCTTGAAACACAGGCTCCGCAGTTCAAACACGACTTACATATCATTGCCAAACAGGATGCACTTTGGTTCTTTGGGGCTCATCAGAAAAACGACCAAAACTCAGTGCTGCACTGGTGGGGAGACGATTCCGCCATTGCTCCCATTCCGGGAAGCACGCCTCCTAATCCTGCAGCACATCTTGCTGGAGTGGCTGGAAAGGATACTTACTATCGACTTGGTGGATTAGGTGAAACACAACCGACAGCCAATACCTTTGCCATTTTCAATTTCGACAATCGGTCTTGGAAAACAGCCTCTCCACCCGCCGTCATTTACAAACAGGCCGATTTAGCGATCGCGAATAACAAAGTTTATCTACTTGGGATTCCCACGACTTCAAAGACTTCCAAACCAACACTTCAGGTTTATGACGTGAACACTAACGCCTGGACCGACTTTCCCTACATGCTTCCAAAACTCAGTCCAGGTTCTCGCATGTTCAGTTTCAACGACCGGCTCCTGTTCTACAGCGTAAACAACAACGAGCAGGGAGTCGTGGATTTTGTCATGCTTGACCCTGAACCAATGGCCGCTCCCGGAACCGTTGCAGCGATGAGCTTCACCTCTTCGAATTCGTCAAAGAATGAAGTGCAAAGCAACGTCAAACTCCTAATGCGACGAGATGCAGACCGGGACGGAAAGTTGACCAGCGAAGAATTAGGAAGTCGCCTGGCTTCCATCATCAACGAAGGGGACTCCGACAAAGACGGCGCCGTTTCCTTTGCTGAGCTACAAACGGTCATGGAAGCACGACTCGCTTCCGAATCGGAATAAACTCCGCCGGCCGTACTACTCACAATGTCCCCTGTTAACAACCAACTACTTAAAGTCCAACTTACAATGAAAAGACTCACAGCATTTGCTTCCTTGGTTCTATTTAGCCTCGCCCAAACCACTTCCGCTGAAATTCACCGCTTTCATTACGAAAACATTCTCGGTACGTCACTCGAATTGCACATCGAATCAGATGACTCGGATGCCGCCGACCGACTTAAAGAATCAGCTCTCGACGAGATTACGCGACTATCCAAAATTCTGAGTAGCTATGATCCCACCAGTGAGGTTAGCCGTTGGCAACGTGGCGAACTCCCCGGGAAGGCGTTATCCAATGAACTCTCGAGCGTTCTGACGCGTGCTGAATATTGGCGTCAACAAACCGGCGGCGCCTTCGATGTGCGTACCAAACATTTACACAACTTTTGGTGTCAGGCCGAACAACGTGGGGTGTATCCCACGACTGCTCAACGGCAAAAACTGATTAATTCGTTCTCTAAAGCGCCGTATAAATGGACGTCCGGCACAATCACAATGATAGATCCCAATGTAGCTATCAGCTTAGACGCACTTGCCAAAGGATTTATTTTAGATCGTGTTTGTCAAAAGATATTGGAACTCGATGGGGAGACAGAAAACTTCCTGATCAACATTGGCGGTGACATTCGCAAACTAGGTTCAGCTCGTTGGGATGTCGGAATTGAGAACCCGTTCACTCCGCACGAAAATGCTGATCCGTTAACACGTGTCAAACTCACGACCGCTGCAGCAATAGCCACAAGTGGAAATTATCGCCGTGGTTATGTCATTAATAATGTTCGTGAATCCCATATCTTTGACCCTCGTATCGGCCTACCAACTTCTCATATTCGAAGCGCCTCTGTTCTTGCAACTACCGGAATGGACGCTGACGCGTTAGCTACAGCATTCTCAGTATTATCCGTACAACAGTCTCTTGAACTGGCCGAGTCACACAAAGAAGTAGAGTGCCTTTTAGTGTTAAACAACGGCTCCATCGTCAAATCGACTGGCTGGCCTGGCAGGAATGTGAAGGAGTCAACCGAGTCATACGTACAAGCATTTCAGCCAGAGAAAAACACAGGATTACATTTGACGTTCTCACTAAACCGTCCCCAGGAAGGACGCTATCGCCGTCCCTATGTCGCAATTTGGCTCGAAGACAAAGACGGCTTCCCTGTAAAGACTGCTTTACTTTGGTTGCAAATTGAACAGCCGGGTCCTCGTTGGCATCGAGATCTAACTCGTTGGTATCGAAACGACCGGGCAAGAAAGCTTGTCGAGTCAACCGATATGATTAAAACCGTTGGCGGAGCAACCCGTGGCCCGGGTAAGTACGAAACTCGATTTGATGGAACAGACAATTCCGGTAAACAACTCCCGTCCGGCCGCTACACTCTATGTATTGAAGTTGCTCGAGAACACGGAACCTATCAAATCATCCGAAAGCCCGTTGAGTTGGGAAGCAAAGCGATCCCACTGACGAAGATCGCTGGTAACGTGGAAGTTGGAGGAATTTCCTACCAATACACGCCACCCACTTCCAGGGCCAACTGATCTTGGAAGCGATGCCACACAAACAAAAGCGACCACGACGCTGGATTAAAAAAAGCGCTGCCTTCTTTCGCTGGTTACATATTTATATCTCAATGTTCAGTTTTGCTTCATTGATGCTTTTCGCGATTACTGGAATCACTCTAAATCACCCCGATTGGTTTGGTGCGGATCAGGAATTCATCGAAGATGCTTCCGGGACCGTCCAAACTCGCTGGCTGGAAGAAAATGTAGACCGACTCGCTATTGCTGAGTTTTTGCGCTCTCAACACAACCTAAAAGGAATGGTCTCCGAATTCGTATCCGATGAATATGAATGCATGGTCGTGTTCAAGGGTCCCGGATACGCGGCAGATGTTTTTATCGATCGTAATACCGGTGACTACACCCTGACCGAAATCAGTACGTCGACGATAGCAATTCTTAACGATCTGCACAAAGGAAGGGATTCCGGTCCCGCCTGGTCCTGGCTGATCGACATTTCCGCAATCCTTATGATCCTTGTTTCAATCACCGGGCTAGTTCTGCTTTTCTATCTAAAAAAACGAAGGCGTAACGGACTACTCGTTACCTTTGGCGGGCTGGTCGCACTCGTCTTAGTCTGGATACTCTGGGTACCGTAGGGACAATTAGACAAATTAAATTCGAGCTGGTTTTTTTGAGCTGCTTTAATGATTCAAGAGTTTTATTTTTT
>DEAW01000109.1:5624-10695 GCA_002348315.1 Planctomycetaceae bacterium UBA2972
TTTACCCGGGCACTCTTAGCTCATGATCTCTCTGATTGGATGGCCGTAATCGCGGTCCAACCGTTTATGACCGGGCACCTCGAGTTTTCGGGGATCGATACCCATTAGCTGATTAACGGTTGCATGAACATCGGTCACATAATGAGCGTCTTCCACAGCATGGTAGCCCAACTCGTCAGTTGCCCCGTTTGTCACACCACCCTTGATTCCGGCTCCTGCCATCCACACACTAAAACCAAAGGCGTGATGATCACGACCATCCGCTCCCTGAGTCCCCGGAGTCCGTCCGAACTCAGTCGCAAACACAACGATCGTTTCGTCCAGCAGGCCTCTCCGTTTCAAATCTTTTAACAATCCTGCTGTAGGCAAGTCGACCTGTTTGGCTAACTTAGAATGCCCATTTCTCAATCCGGAATGGCTATCCCAGGCCCCCGCTGCACCTGCTCCATGCATAATTTGTATAAATCGCACACCACGTTCAGACAACCGACGAGCTGCTAACAATTGCTGACCGAAGGCCTTAGTCTCCGGTTGATCCAGGCCATAAAGAGATTTGGTCTCGGCTGTCTCACGTTCCAGATCAAGTGCTTCCGGAACGGCCGTCTGCATCCGATATGCCAGCTCATATGATTTCATACGCGCCTCGAGGATGGGATCGAGTGGATACTGCGCGGCTGCAAGTCGATTGAGGTCATTTGTAAAATTGAGATTCTCCAGTTGAGCTGCTGAATTCAGGCCATTGGAAGGTTTGGCATACTCAAGTGGATTATTGGGGTCAATGCGCAAATTAATCGCCTCGTAGGCCGGGCCGAGATAATGAGCATCCTTCTTATCAAAATAACGGGGACCAATATTGATAAACTGAGGCAGATTGTCACTTAGTGCCCCAAGCCCATAATTCACCCATGCTCCAATCGTCGGTACTCGCGGGTCCAGGAAATGGCGTCCCGAGTGAAACTGAACCTGAGCACCGTGATTATTGTCACTGGTCCACATCGACCGAATAAAGGCTATGTCATCCACACAGGATCCAACTTCCGGGAACCAATCACTAACTTCGATTCCCGACTCGCCATACTTACGAAATCCAGTCTGCATCGGAAAGATTTTCATTCTCGGATTTCCATTGGCATCGCCTTTAATGGGAATTCTGAGTTTTCGAATTTTAGCGGGATCCAATACGGATGCATAAGGCGTATCACCTATCGACTTACCCGCATACTTATTAAGAGCGGGCTTTGGATCAAAGCTCTCCATATGACTGACGCCGCCACGCATGAATAACCAGATCACCTTTTTGGCTTTCGGGGCGAAGTGGGGTCGACCGTCCGGCGATGCATGCTGCTCGGCCGCCATAATGCCGTTCACGGCCAGTGCGCTAAAACCCAGAGCTGATTGCAGCATTGCTCGCCTGGCAAGCATTTGTTTATATGGTTTGTTCATCGGATCATCACAAAATCATTAAGGTTGATCAAAGCAGTAACGAAATGTTCCCGGGCCGGTTGTTTTTGCAAATACTCGAGACTGACTTTCATTTCCGCTTCATTGGGCTCACGAGCTACAACTTTCAAAAACGCTGTTTGGACAAACTCCTCCGGAGTCAGCGTTTCTCCAAATGTCGCTGCAATTTGTTTCGCGGCAGTCGTTGCGAATGGACTGTTCATCATCGCCAGTGCCTGCTGAGGCACAATACTCTCACTACGTCGATAACATGCAAAGACATCTGCATCGTCGAACATAGTCAGGAACTTGGATCGATTGTCCCGGGAGTGAAACAGATAAAGACTACGTCGTCGAACATCTGGTGATGCCATTACCGGAGCGCCGCCGATCGTTAAATCCAGCGCCCCTCCCAGAAACAACAGGCTATCCCTAATCGCCTGGGACTCCATCCTTCGACTGTTCATCCGCCAATAATAAAGGTTATCCTTATCTGCCCGCAGCGTATTTTCATCGGCCTCGAGATTTGAAGAACTACGTTGCCAGACATTTGACGATACTATCAATCGATGCAAGTGCTTCATATCCCATCCAGACTCGATTAATTCAGCTGCTAAGTAATCTAATAAGTCCTGATGCATCGGCTTTGGAGCCCGTAAACCAAAATCGGTTTCGGAGGCGACTAATCCCACACCAAAGTGACGTAACCAAATATGATTCACCGCAACTCTCGCGGTAAGCGGATGATCCCGGTGCGTCAGCCAATTAGCCAAAGCCGTTCTACGTCCAGAACTGGAGTCCGGGTACCCGTCAGGAGCAGGTAAAGCGTGCACATTGGGAGTAATTAGTAGAGAAACTACACTCGCCGGCAATGGCGAATAATTAGGAAATTTACCCGCGGCCTGATCTGCTTCCAGTTTCTTGATTGCATCCGCCGCTTTGCTTGCCGTTTTTGAATCTAACAATTCAAGTTTGGCTTTGGCTAAATTAACTTCCAGCAATAATCGCCGAGCTAGCTCTTCAGACCCGGAACCTTCGTTTCGGTATTTTGCATTTTCAGCTGCCACCTGTGCTTTTGCAAAACCAAGTTCAGCCCTTGCTAACCTGAGGCTTGCATCGGCCTTCTCAACTTCACTGTCCGTCACGAGCGAGGTCTTTGCGTCTCCGGCCGGACGCAGCATTACATCAGCCAACAGTCTCTTCACGTCAATCTTTAGAAACTCTGCGGTTGCATCATACGCCATTAGCTGGATGACGCCGGGGCTGCGTTTCGGCAACTCATAAGCAAAAAGAAATTGCCCGTCCAACGCGACGTTGAGCAGCGTCCCACGCACTTTTAGATTCAGAGTATATTCCTGTCCCTGGTTGATGGGCATCATAACAACACCACTCGTATAGGTCTCCATCCCCTCTATCGTATGAGCGAGATGGACCTTGCCACCGGATGCGACGCTGGAGTAAACCAACTGCGAATTCTTTCCACTTTGATCGACATCAAATCGCAAGCCTACCGACTTCCACTTTACGCCTCCGGTCGTTTTGAACCTTAGACTAACTTCGAAATCACGCGGATGCTTAACAATCGACCGCAAATACGATTGTTCCAACGACGGTTTGGTTACCGATAGTTTTCCATCTTCGTACTTCAGGTCGTTTCCGACACGCTGCCACAACTCCGGTTTTGGCGTACTAAAATCATCAGCAAACACCACCGCTTCCTCCGCGGCGTTATCATCACGCTCATTAGCTAACTGACTGGTATCCGCCATTTCTTTATGCAACTCAGCCAGTTGTTTTTTCATATCATCAAAGGCGGCCTGAGCGGATGTCACTTTCGCTTCTGCCGAAGCCAAGTATTCTTCCTGCACAAATTTCTGCAGGTCCGGGCGAACGGATTCCAGTGGCAGTTCGATGGAAGCAGGCGTTTGCCAGGCTGACGCTGCTAAAAACGAAGGGGCACCGGCAGTAATTAATTCGCTTTCGTCAGGTTTACTCTCGTCACCCCGCAGATGCAGGTACGTGGCCGCCTCCAGATTGCCATCATAAACTCGAGTCAAACCGTCTTTAGTCAGATCAGATTCGCCGGGCACAGCATCCACTCGGACCTGATGTGGTTCAAAAACGGCCCGAAGCCGGTAGTAGTCAAGATGCGTGATCGGATCATACTTGTGGTCATGGCATTTGGCACAGTTCATGGTGAGCCCCATAAACGCCTTGGAGGTATGTTCTATCGTGTTATCCAGCCAACTTGTTCGATTGAATTTGTACCAGCTCCTAGCTAAAAAACCAGTCGCGGCCAGGGTCTGTGCGTCTCCGGGAGCAATTTCGTCACCGGCAAGCATCTCTCGGACCATTTGGTCATACCCTTTATTCTCATTAAGAGAATTCACAATCCAATCACGCCATCGCCACAAGTGTTTTTGACTATCTCGTACTTCCGCGCCCAGTCCGTACCAATCGCTGTAACGCCAAACATCCATCCAATGCCTTCCCCAACGCTCCCCATACTGCGAGCTGGCCAAAAGCTCGTCAATAATTTTCTCAACGGGGTCGCTTGAAGCCAATTGATCGACCGTTGGAGGTAGTCCTGTCAAATCCAGATATAACCGACGTATTAAAATTGTTCGCTCGGCGGTCGCCTGAGGTTTCAAACCTTCGGCTTTGTATTTGCCTCCAAAATAGACGTCGATCGGATTACGTTGTTCTGCTGTAAATCCCTGTTGAGGTCGCTCAATCCTCTGGAATGCCCAATGGCTGGTCGCATCTGCTTCCGGTTGCTCATCTTTGGGTCCGATCGCCCCTTTTTCTATCCACTTGGTAATGGCACGAATTTCTTCAGGTTTCAACGGTTCTCCTTCGGGAGGCATCCGCAAATCCTCATCCTGACTTGTGATCCGCATCAGCAATGCACCATCCATACCGAGGATATCGCTGGCCTGCATAGCCGCAACTGTATCAAGTCGCAATTCGGCTTCCTGCTTTAACGTTCCATGGCAGGCAAAACACCGGGCCTTCAAAACAGACTTCACATCAGTCAAATATTCGACTTCCACAGAATCCTGACCGGCGACTTTAGCGCCGGTGAGCGTGACGAGCGGCAAAACCAACATAAAAATGGTGCGACCCATTTCACGGAATGGCTTTATATCGGTTCGCTGACTGGACGACCGTTGCATTTCATGCCTTTCGACGATTTGCCGACAGAATAATTAAGGAGATTCAATGTGGAGAGATTATGGACGAATTTTATTTTAATTAACAGGACCGGCCGGAATCAATGTTAGACCTCTCGCCGTTTTTTCGGGCGGCTTTAGTTTACCTAAGGTTTTATTCTGTTTCCCCAGGATTTCTTGTGTGAGGCAGACTCGCTTGCAAAACCGCAATACAATTGTCTAATTGTTCAATTTCCCTTTGTTCAAAATACGTCCCAGATGGGTTCACCATGGTCGAGTTCGAGTCGTTTACGACCATCGACATCGAGTTTGGCACTCTTCAATCCAAGCGAATACAGAACCGTTGCGTGCAGGTCAGTCACATAGTGAGCGTCACCAAGAGCGTGATAACCAAGTTCATCTGTAGCACCGTGAACATAACCACCTTTTGTCCCACCACCGGCCATGAAAATTGTAAA
>DEAW01000004.1:0-23367 GCA_002348315.1 Planctomycetaceae bacterium UBA2972
TGCGAATATTCCAACGACGGCAATTTTGGTATGTAACATCTATCTAATATCTCTTGGGTGAAGCAATAAATATTCCACTGTCTGGCCCAGGCCCTGTTTTAGGTTTCGGCCGTCGTGAATCAACCCGTTCAGGCGGAATTATCGGACTAAACGATTATACACGCGACTTCATGCGCACTTTTCCGCAAAAACGAAAAAGTCAGACAAGTTGACTTTATTGTTACAAATTAACTCGACCAGAAGTCAATAAAACGTCATTCATCACGAAACATACTATAAACTATGGGGTTTAACCGGTTAGAAAAATTACACCCCTTGCAATTCTTTGATTTAGGATTTTCGATTAGATGTTTTTCGAGCTCAAAAGCTATCTTCTTGCACTCGTAGCCTTCACGGTCATCAGTAGTCAGCCTGTACAGGCTGAACGACCAACCGCTCCGAATCTCTTACCGTATAACACCGTGGTTTACTTACGTGTGGATGACTTCCCGGCTCTGGGTGATGATTTCCAACGCACCTCTTTTGGTCGCATCCGTAACGACGCATCGGTCGCTCCACTCGTGGACAGACTTTACAACGAATTCATCAACGCCTTTCCACAAATTGAAGATGAACTCGGAGTAACGGTAGAAGACTTACTCGAACTTCCCACGGGAGAAGTTGCCATTAGCCTCGCCGTCACAGACACCGGTCGCCCAATGTTTGCCTTTATTGCGGATGTTGGTGAAAACGTTGATACGGCGAAAAAGCTTATGGAACGAGCAGAATTTGAGCATATCAACAATGCCGGAGAATTGTCCACCGAACTGATTGGTGAAACGGAAGTTACCCTATTTGCCAATCCCGGCGATGATGACGATGTCTACTCTTTCATCAAAGACGAAACCGTTGTTCTCTGTAGCAGCGAACTGATGGCAACTCATCTTGTCAGTGTCTGGGAAGGAACGGCGACTGAGGCTGACCGCACATTAGCTGACAATCGTAAATTCACAGACATTATGCGTAACAGTACCGGTACCGATGATTACCAGCCCCAAATCAGCTTTTATGCTGACCCCCTTACGCTGATCAAATCGACTACTCAAGACAACTTCCAGGTTCAGGCCGCTATGGCACTCCTGCCTACCTTAGGCGTTGATGGGTTCAAGGCCGTCGGCGGCTCAATTATCGTTGCTCCTCCCGGTTTTGATACGATGGCTCATTTTCACTTATCACTAGGGAGCCCCCGACGTGGCGTCTTCAATCTACTCACCTTTGGCGAAGGTGACATGACACCCGAAGATTGGGTCAGCAACGAAGTCATGAATTACAATACGATCTACTGGGATCTTGAGCAGTCCTATACGGAGCTGACCAAAATCGTAGATTCTATTCTTGGCGCTGGCTACTTCGAAAATCAGGTAGAACAGAACGTGAATACGCCTGTGGGAATCAATCTGCAGGAAGACGTGATCGCTCATTTCGGTGGCCGACTTACGATGATCCAACAACTCGTTGACGCAGAGAAACTCAACGGGAACTCGTTGGGAATCGGAATCAAACTAAAGGATTCCGAAGTGTTTGCTGAGTTCTTGGATACACTCATCACCGAAAAGGCACCGTTCATTACCAAAAAGTCTCATAATGGAGTCACTTACTACCAACCTCCAAATGGTCCACGACCTGGTTCTGGTTCACCTAATGTGAATCCCCCAAACGCGCCTCAGAACATTCCGCAACAGAACACTGCTCGGCAGAATTTTCGGTCTAACTTCCGAATCCCCACTCCCACATTTGCAATCATAGGTGATACCCTGGTACTGGCTGACTCCGAACTTGTGATTTTCAGTTCGATTGACACAATGCAGGGTCAGGGCGACCGCCTAGCCGACGCTGATGATTTTAAGATCATTGCCGAAGCGATCAAAAGCCAAACCGGTGAAACTCAGCCATCAGCTTTGAGCTTTAACCGTCCCGAACAGGGATTGAAGTTCATCTATGATTTGGCTCTCGGTGATCAGGCACAATCAGCATTGCAGGCAGGTGCTGAAAACAACGACTTCCTGCGAACGTTGAATTCAGCTTTTCAGGACCACCCGTTGCCACCATTCGAGGAAATCTCCAAGTACATGGCTCCGGCAGGTGGTGTCCTCTTTAACCGTCCAACCGGGCTGCACTATCTCTCGTTTTCTATGAATCCCGAGAATCAGTAGCTTTTCGCACCCAAATATCCCAGACACGTCGGTAGACCTAACGGAGTACCGTCGTGTCTTTTTTAATGTCGCCGACAGTTTGCTTCATCAGGGACACATGCTAAAGTTCTAGTAGTGAACGGCAACAAGCCATTGCTTTATCATGGGTCGAACGGAGTGCTAAGCGCGTGGAAGCTAATACTAACAAAACCGTCCTGATTGTGGATGACGACCCCGATATTCTTGCATCGGTCAGTTTTGGTCTCGAGCAGGCCGGTTACAATGTCCATACTGCTAATAACGGGGAGGATGGACTGAGACTAGCCAAAGAACATCAACCTCAGCTAGCCATCCTCGATATGATGATGCCTAAACGCAGCGGTTTCCTTGTGATCGAAGCATTACGGGAAGAATACACCGAACCCATCCACATTATCATGATGACAGCAAATGAAGGAACTCGACACCAATCTTATGCTGAGCTACTTGGTGTTGCGGACTATATTCACAAGCCGGTCGCTATTGAAACTCTGGTAAACCGAGTAAATGAATTGTTAGCTTAGACAACATTGCAAGCTAATGGAAAACATCCCCTTTCCTCCGACGAAGAATCAGCTATGAACCGACCACACCATACTCAAAATCTCCCCGAACCTTCAGTAATCTCTCAGGAAGGCTGGCACTGCTCACACTACTATTACTCCTTCGATCGTAGTGACGTTCGAGGACTCACCGCTGAGGAACTCGCTATTGCCCGGCAGGAGTTCGCTGACGTGCTCAACGCAAGTGAAAACGGCCCCGAACGATTGCAGGTTAGTATTGTGTCCGGACATAAGGCCGACTTCGGACTCATGATTATGGACCCTAATCCTCTGACAATCGATAGGGCCCACCAACGACTACTCAATACTCGATTAGGCTCATCGCTGTCATCGACGTACAGCTTTGTATCGGTCACAGAGATCTCGGAATACGTTCCAACTATCGAACAATATGCTGCCCGTTTAGTCGCGGAAGGTGAGGACGAAGGAGGCCCTTCCTATGAGGCCAAAATAAACGCATACAAACAACGTGAACCGATCATGCGAAAACAACGGCTAACACCGGATTTTCCGGAGTGGCCGGCGACCTGTTTTTATCCAATGAATAAAATTCGCCTACCCAACGCCAACTGGTTCATGATGGATCATCCGGAAAGAAATAAGTTGATGGCAGAACACGCTCGCAGTGGCATGGAATTCGCAGGAAAAGTCCATCAACTTATCACCACTTCTGTGGGACTCGATGACTGGGAATGGGGCGTCACTCTATGGGCACGTAATCCCGAGTACCTCAAAGACATCGTGTACCGCATGCGTTTCGATGAAGCGAGTGCTAAATATGCCGAATTCGGCCCGTTTTACACCAGCTATATCGCAACACCCGAAGACGTCTTACACCACTGCGGTATTTAACTGCAAAAGTTTACTTGTCCTGAGAGGGCTCGGTCGACTTCGGTTTGGGTGGCTCTTTACCAGCCTCTATAGCCTCCGTCCATTTTTTTACGTCGCCGAAAATTTCAGCATTCGGTTCGAGACATTTAGGCGCCTTTTTCGTCACTTCCCCCGGCCGGTTGACCAGAATCAACCGTACGGGTGTGCGCACTTCCGGTACTTTGCTGGAATTAGCATGGTACTCAAGGAAATTGTTATCCTTAGTGCTCTCCACTGCTATGTCCATCGTCGCGGTAGGAAAATTTGAAACACAGATCAAGGAGCCGTCGTCTCCGTAATATCGTTTCTTCCCTGTTGAAGCTTCTGTCCAAAATCCGCTCCCTGCAAACACCCACGCGTGCTCCAACGTTTTTTTACTTCTGCCTTTGGTTATCCATTGCTGCGCCGATATGGTATGCACAACTCCCTTTTCATCCTTCCAAACGCAAATTACATCTATGACCGAACCGCTTGCCGGGATGTAATCCGGATCGAATTTAACCGGAGTTCCTGTCTTGGCTCCAACGGCCAGCAACGCCGCATGTACAAAACGGGCCGACGACTTCACCGAAACGACAGATTCATGTTCTTTGGTACCTTGAGGACAGGCAAACATCTCCAGCGGGCCCTCTCGTAAACAAATTTCACCATCAGCGATAACCCATTTACGTTTGAGGTCCACCCACAAGCCACCCTCGGGCAACAGTGACAATACCGAATTCCCCTTCTGAAGAGGCTTAAACTGTAATTTCTCGTCTACCTTGGGGGGGACTTGCCCCGGCGACTGGGCTGGAACAGTAGAGAAAGAAAAGGCTACAATAAGCACGCTCGCAAACAAGACTCTGATCATTGTGAGTTTGAACCTCTTGAAAACTCTGTTATTCGATTTCCACATACTCATATACTGTACCATCATCGTGGAACTGCCCAAACGCAAATTCAGACGAGTAGTTCTGCCCCAGAAGAGTACGATTACCAAATTCGGTAAGCGAGCGATACAATAGCCATTGCCGCCGGCCAATCTGTATACGGTAGCCAGCGGCAACATCATCATCCTGCCTCTCTAATTGTTCTGCAATCGTAAGCCTACGCCAGGTATATTTCTTGATTCCTGCCTTGCCATTCAATGAAAACAGCAGTGGGCAATACATCGCTCGTTGCTCCCGTTTGCAAACCGTATAACGTAACACATTGTCCTGAGCCACAAGTTCACCAATACGCGTTCCTGCTCTCCATTCAGGTAGAGCGAGTGGGAATACCACCGCTTCGGGGTTTGTACTCCAGAGAAAACCTTCGTTATGATTGTCATCAGCGTAGAACTGAATTTCCTTAGCCAAACGAAGTTCCTGATGAATTTCCAGATCCGCCTTGGCACCGGTCCCAAGTAATACATCGCCGACAAGCAGTAAATCATCTTCCTTGGCCAACAAAAAATGCCTCTGTAGCTTCCAGCCATCAGCCAACGCAATTTCAAGTTCTAAATAATCCGCATCGTCATCGCTCTCCCAGCAAACTTCCTGCCAATTTCCAGAAACGGCAAGTCGTTGACCGTCAACGACAACGTGTACCGCAAATAGCGAGGAGCAAATAGGCGAACCTGCTGAACGTAAGTCCAACCAAAGTTCCTTCCTGTCGTATCGAACTGTCAGTTCACGTCGTTTTTTACCCCATCCGGATCTCATCACACTGAGCTGTGCCGGCTCTGAATGCAGTGTGGCATCTGGTAAGTAATGGTCGGCAACTCGTTGCTTAAACTCTTTCTGAGGAAATCCAACATGGGCAGCTAAGCGACGATCAGAAAGGTCGCCGCCTAAATAAAGCAGCATTCCAACAAATGTTTTAGAAATCCTGACAGGCGTCGACTCCGACAACGCTGGCAATCGCCTCTGTCCATCGGTCAAACCAAGGAGTTGCCTGACCCCCCATTCAAACGTGTTAACGAAGCTTTTTTTGAGCTTTAGATTGAGATGTTTGGTTCGCACACCCCAAAAACATCGAGCCCATACTGCCATGACCGAACCCAACACGCCATAATGTTTCGCCTTGATGATTCCTTGCGAATCAAAGAGCTTTTCTGACGAACGCATTAGCAAACTCGCTGCCTCTTCCAGTAATTCCTTGACGACTTCATCATTCGACGCGACCTGGGACAAAACTGCGGGAATCTCCACTCCCACAACCAGCGAACCCCAGGGATTCACTTTCAGGTCAAGCTGTTCTTTACAGGCCTTAACATAGCCGGCAAGATTCTTGACTTGTGACCGTCGCTCTGAGTCTTCAAGGTTGCCGAGTTGATAAGCACACAGCAGCGCCATGTAGATACTACTTGGCGAACTATCGTTACGTTGTAATGCTTCCCCCAGTTTCTTTTGGGAAAACGATTCATCGACTAAAAAGTCGGGCAACCCCCACTGTAAACATTTGGGGTACTGTTTATGGAGTTCGAACATTCCCCAATTCTCCTGGCCTGTATTCACACTCTGGTCAGACATGATGCTGTTGGTTGCAACACCGTACATTCTTAACACCCGGGAATGGTCGCTATTCCCTCGGCAATCCTTCAAACAGGCTGCTGCCCACGCGGACAATCGTGGCCCCTTGTTCAATGGCTATATCATAGTCGCGACTCATCCCCATCGAAAGTTCTGACAAATCAACGCTTTCCGGTTTCACCTTCATTAATCGCTCCCTAAGCGATGCGAGTTCTTCAAATTCACGTTTCGCTCCTTCCAAGCCCGATTGCAATCCTGCCATCGCCATCAGTCCACGCACCTCAAGACCGGTCAGATCGACGCACTGCTTTAGCACCTCTTCCATTTCACCGATCTCAAACCCATGCTTCGCTTGCTCTCCCGACACATTCACTTCCAGCAGGACAGGCGTTCGCTGACCAAGCCGAAGCGATTCTTTGTGCACTTCCTTAAGCAGTCGCAGACTATCTCCAGCGTGCAGCAATGCAATTAACGGAATTGTCCGCCGCACCTTATTGCGTTGGAGGTGTCCAATTTGATGCCAACGAATGTCGTATTGCTGTAGCGATTGGGCCTTCTCCCAGAGCTGTTGTGGACGATTCTCACCTAAATCACAGATACCAGCATTTGCCACCCACTGGGTCACCTCCGAACCAAAATACTTGCAAACTCCCACGAGTGTAATCTCCGAGGGCAAACGGCCAGCCTTGGCTGCCGCCGTCGCGATCCGGTCGAGCACGCGAGCCACATTTTCCTCTATCAATCCTGCACTCATCTAGTTTTCCATTGCCTCTAGCAACCAAGTCCGCCAAAGCCGTAACGACTCCAACGTGACTCGCTCAATTTCCGGTGATGAAATAAATTCAAACATCATGGGCCCACTATAGGCCGCTGCGTGGAATTGCTGTACCACATCGGGCCATAAGACTTCGCCCTCACACAATTCCGTTTCGATCGTACCACGATTCGCCTGTTTTACATGGAGCATCGAAATCACCGTTTTCTCGATATTTCGAACCACCTGGTCAATGCGATCGGCTTCTCCTGCCAGAGAAAAGTTTGCCGGGTCAAAACAGATCCATAGATTGGACGACGACGACCTGGACTTCGCCTGGTCAAAGAGTGGCCAAAACAGATCCCACGACTGGAATGAATGCTCAACCGAAAGCCGAATTCCATACTCATACAAATCGTCAGCCAATTCAGCAAGGCTACAAACGGTCCGTTCAAAGTGGTCCGCGGCCGTCGTGTTGTCGCTAGTAACATCCACGAGCCTCAGATGAGCATCACCATTGCCACATGCTAATGCGACGTCCCGCCCCAATTGGAGACTACATGTACTGCTATCAAAGCTCTCGCCAAAAAACGGAAAACTCATGGCGTAGTCAAAACGACAATTGTAATGAGCCTGAGCAATGGCCTTGAAGGAATCCAGGTGAGGCGTATTGTGTGTTGGTTCCAGGTCTCCCAGCGAGCCCTGACGAAACTCAACGTCGCGCATCTGCAAATCTGCTGCATGCGCCACTAAATCCTTTAAGGGCACACCATTGTGCAGGTAGAAATTCCAACAATTACTGACAATTCCGGTATTAAGCATCACTCCCTCTTCTTGTCTCTTGTTTTACCATATACAACAAAGACTTTAAGTTCCCTCAGGCGTTCCATCATGCAAATCTCTGATGAATATTCTCCACTGGAGTTAACTCCCGAACAATTGCAAGGAGATGTAGAGCAAGTACTCGCCTATCTGGCAAGGCATCTCGACACTCTCAATACGCAGACCGCCTGGGAGTTAGCATCCGCCAATGCCGGGGAAGTAGCTCCGCGTGAGGCAATTCCCAGACAGAGCTCTGAGATAGAAACAATCCTCGATGACTTTTTTAACAAACGGGTAAACCCCAGCTACAACCCTTCCTGCGGGGGCTATCTAGCTTACGTCCCCGGAGGCGGGCTGCCCCATGCAGCTATCGCGGACCTCATGAGTGGGATTCTGAATAAATTCGTCACTCTTTGGCAGGTCGCTCCAGGCTTTGCGAATATCGAAGCCGATGTGGTTCGTTGGTTTACTCAACTCATTGGTTACACGGATGTCAGTGGAGGCTATTTAACCACAGGCGGTTCGATGGCCAACTGGTCTGCCATCGTGACAGCACGGCGGATCAAACTTCCGGATAATTTTCTCGATGGGATCATTTACACCACAGCACAGGCTCACCACAGTGTGACCAAAGCCGCAGTCCTTGCCGGTTTCCCGGAGCCCAACATCCGCATTATCGATACCATCAATTGGTCATTAGATCTTCAGTCGCTTCAAAAGCAGGTAAAACTGGATTCCGAAGCTGGGTGCCAGCCCTTTCTGGTGGTTGCCAATGCAGGCACAACCAACACGGGCGCGATCGACAACCTGGAAGCAATAGCCGATTTCTGTTCGTCTCAAAACCTATGGCTGCATACCGATGCCGCTTATGGCGGGTTCTTCATGCTCACCGAACGCGGACGCGCATGCCTTCAGGGCATTGAATTATCAGACTCCATTACCCTCGATCCTCACAAAGGACTTTTCCTTCCGTATGGCACCGGATGCTTATTGGTCAAAGACGTGACACACCTGGAAGAGGCCCATAAAGTAACCGCCAAATACTTACCGCCGTTTCAGCAAGACGCTGACCGTGTCGATTTCTGTGGTATCTCACCAGAACTCTCCCGAGACTTCCGTGGCTTGCGAGTGTGGTTGCCGTTCAAGTTGTTTGGGGCTGAGACATTCACCGCTTACCTCGACGAAAAGTTAGATCTCTGTCAGCACGCCTTTGCCAGTATTTCGCATCTCGAGCACATCGAAGTGCTTGCTGCTCCGGAGCTTTCTACGTTTGCATTTCGTTTTAACCCGGCCGGCGAAACGCTGGCGCCCGAGCAACTCAATGAACTCAATCGTGAGTTTTTGACCGAACTTAACCGTTCCAAACGTTTTCTGTTATCGGCAACATATCTCGATGACGTCTTTGCCATTCGTGTATGCGTATTATCCTTCCGCACTCATTTGAGTCACGTAGATTGTGTCATCGATGAAGTCTGTCGAGTCACTTCGCGATTTGCCGACCGAGACCTTACTTAATTGAGTACAATAGTGGCTTACTTTTAGCAATTTGGCGGAGCCTAAGGAATGTCTGAATACGAATCAAGCAATGAAACAACTGAACGCAAATGGTACCAGGCCATCGGTCCCGGGATCATTACAGCCTGTGTAGTCATTGGTCCGGGGAGCATTTTAACCAGCAATAAAATTGGTTCACTGCAGGGCTTCGGTATGATTTGGGTCGTCGTCGTGGCCTGTATCTTCATGATGTTCTTTATGTCCATGGGTGCACGAGTTGGAGTGATTGCAAAATCATCCCCGGCAGATCTTATTCGCAATCATCTGGGCTCTGGTGGAAAGGGGCTTGCCATCCTGGTTGGGCTCTGTGTCTTTTTCATATCGACCGCCTTTCAGTTTGGAAACAATCTGGGCGTCCAATCCGCATTTAATGTCTACATGGACAAAAGTATTACCATGTATCTGGTGATTGGCTTTAATGCCCTTTCCATCTCCTTCCTGTTTGCCTTCAAGGACTTTTACAAAGCACTTGAAAAGGTAATGATGGTGTTTGTGGGGCTCATGCTACTCTGCTTTGCCGTCAATCTAATCTTTGCCAAGCCGGACCCTGTTGATATGGCGCAAGGTTTTCTCCCTTTAAACGCAAAATTCGACTTCGAGACACTGGGCCTGATCGGCACAACCTTTGTCGTGGCGGCGGCATACTTTCAAGCATACCTGGCACGACAAAAGGGATGGTCCCCGAAGGAATTGAAGAATGGTCTGGTCGACGCCCGAGTCGGTTCGATCATCATGGCAACACTCACAATTATGTTGATGGCAACCGCCGCAAGCGTACTAAAAGGCTTTGATCTAAAAAACGTTGAAGATGTAGCCAAAGGGCTGGCACCTGCCTTTGGTGAAAAGGGGAAACTACTGTTTTGTATTGGACTCTTTTCAGCTGCCTATTCCTCCTTTCTGGTCAACTCGATGATTGCCGGCTTCATTCTTTCCGATGGGTTAAATCTAGGAGCATCCAGTCGTGACATGGCTCCGAAGATATTGACAACGATCGTACTCTTAACCGGTATGACCGTGGCACTGTTTGTCGTTTACATGGGCATTGACCCAGTCCCAGCCGTTGTCTTTGCCCAGGCGGTCACTGTCATCGGCAACCCCCTGCTTGCCGGAACATTGTTATGGTTTACCAATAACAAGAAGATAATGGGGGATCAAACCAATGGCCCAGTCACGAATGCTGTAGGCGGGATTGGGTTACTGATACTGCTAGCGATGGCATATCAGACCGCCGTGATTAAGATTCCCGAGCGACTCAAGTCCATGAAGGCTGAAACACAAGTTGAAGTTGTAGAAGAACTTCCAGTTACTAACGACGAAACCCCAGTACTAGAATCTGAAGATTAACACCATGGAATTATCACCCGAAGACGAACTACTCGTACTCAATGAAAAACTTCTCGAATCCATTGATACGAATGACTACGAGACCTACACCGAGCTTTGCGACGTCAATCTCAGTGCTTTTGAACCGGAAGCGATGGGACAATTAGTTGAAGGACTCCCTTTTCATGCCTTCTATTTAATGCGAGAGCCTTCCGGCACTGTGAAACAGTCCTCGATCTGTTCACCCCGAGTACGACTTCTTGGTGAGGACGCTGCCGTCGTTACCTTCGTACGACTCGTGCAAACACAATCACCTGCAACCGGCGATGCTGTCTCTAGTTGCGAGGAAACTCGTGTGTGGCAACGCATCGACGGTCAGTGGAAACACGTTCATTTTCATCGCAGCTTTGCTGGTAGTGTTGAGCTAGGATAACGCAACGTCAGGATTGCTGATGGCCCAATCAACATATCTCATCTCCGGCGGGACGGGCTTTGTAGGGAAACACCTTATCAATTCACAACTAGTTGTGCCTCACAAACTCGTTCACGAGACACCATTCGAATTTAGCTTTGGTGACTTCCAGTCAGCTATTGACGACATTTTGTCAAAAGGAGCGATGGTTTGAGTACCAGACCCCGACGCACTCCTGCTCGCTGGAACCGTTTAAACCGACAAATCGATGCCTGCACGAAGTGCCCGCGGCTTATTGACCATTGCCATGAAATCGCCCGTATCAAGCGTCGTGCTTACATGGATCAGGATTATTGGGGAGGGCCGGTCTCCAATTTCGGCGATCCCTACGCCGAGCTCCTGCTTGTGGGACTAGCTCCCGGCGCACATGGCGCCAATCGTACCGGCCGCATGTTTACAGGAGATCGAAGCGGAGATTGGTTATACAAGGCGCTCCATAAAGCCGGCTTCGCTAATCAACCATCGGCGACTAATTTGAAGGATGGCCTGCGATTGAACAATTGCGCCATTACGAACATTTGTCATTGCGCTCCGCCGCAGAATAAACCGACGCGACAGGAAGTTCTTACCTGTCAGCCGTGGTTTGAACAATTAGTCGAGCAACTACCGGTTAAAGTTTTTTTAGCATTTGGACAAATCGCCTGGCGAGGCGTGATTGACTTTATGAAAGACACCAACATCTACGAAGGGGCCATTCCAAAGTTCGGACATGCGGAAACATTTGCATTTGCCGACGGACGCGTTCTACTGGGAAGTTATCACCCCAGTCAACAGAACACCTTCACCGGGAGACTGACTGAACCGATGTTTAATCGCGTGTTTCGCAAAGCAAATCATCTGCTTACAAAACGCTAACTCCTATCATTCGGTTATAATTCCGGTTTACAACATTCTCACCATTGGTTTTCCTATGCCTACCTTCATGAATCTACCGAGCCAACGTTTTGGGTTACTGCTATGCATCCTCTTAACCAAATCCTACGTCGTTACCACGCTGCTGGCTCAAGAAGAGACGGTCTCTGTATCCAAAAGCGTGGAAGAACTAGCTGCTGAAATAAAACCGTCACTAGTCACCATTTCCACCAAAGGTCGTGAAGGTAAATATCAGGGTGTCGGGACTGGCTTTGTCATCGCCAAAGACGGCCTTATCGTAACCAATCTGCATGTGATCGGAGACTCCAGAGAATTTCGGATCGAAACGTCAGGGGGCGATGAACTTAAAGTCCTTGGTATTCATGCCTCGGATCGCACCATGGACCTCGCCATTATCCGAGTCGAAGCTGACGACCTTAAGCCACTTGACCTGGGTGACATCAATTCACTTGCTCAGGGGGCTCCGATTATCGTCATGGGCAATCCGCACGGGCTGCGTAACAGCATTGTTGCGGGAGTGAATTCCGGTATTCGGGAAATCGACGGCCGAAAGTTGATGCAGTTAGCCATCCCGATCGAACCGGGAAATTCAGGAGGCCCAGTCCTCGATATGCAAGGCAACGTCCATGGGATTGTCACCATGAAATCACTCGTCACCGCCAATCTCGGATTCGCTGTGGATATTGCACCGCTTAAAGCACTACTCGAGTCGCCTAATCCGGTGACCATCGACAAGTGGCTGACGATCGGATCACTCGATCCACGCGACTGGAAGCCTGTCTTTGGTTCCCAATGGAAGCAACGAGGTGGCAGAATTCTGGTTGGTGGAGCGGGAGCAGGATTTGCAGGCCGTTCACTCTGCCTATATCAGGGGGAAGTACCGGAACTTCCTTATGAAATACAAGTTCGCGTGAAACTGGATGACGAAAAGGGGGCCGCCGGTCTCGTCTTTTTTTCAGATGGACGCAATAAACACTATGGATTCTATCCGACTAACAATAAAATTCGCTTCACGCTATTCGAGGGCTCGTCGGTATTCACCTGGACAGTGCTTTACGATCGCCCCTTTGATGGATATCGACCTGGAGAATTTAACACATTAAAGGCTCGCATCGAAGAAGACCGCTTCAAGCTCTATGTCAACGGCGAGCTTGTACTTGAATCGACCAATCGTAACCTTACAGGCGGGCTCCCAGGGCTCGCTAAGTTTCGTGAAACATCAGCTGACTTCCGTAACTTCGCAATTGCAAAACAAATCTCGGCAACCGACTTAACCGAACAGGAGCAGACACAAATATCAGAAACGGTTGGAAATCTTCCCCCCTTAGCCGAAGTGACTCCCGCTACCCTCTCACCATTGCTTAAATCACCCCGGGATTCTCGAACCATTCTCAGGCAACAAACCAAACAACTAGAGGGCAGGCTTGCCGAACTCAAGAAACTCGATTCAGATATCCACACCGCTTCCGTAGTCCAAAGCATGGCCGACTACTTTGGCGCCTATGAAAAGGAATTAGCGGAAGCCGAAGACAAGTCTTCCGTTTCAATTGATCTCGTGAAAGCATCCCTCATTATCGCCTCGGTTGATGAACAGGACATCAACGTGGATGCCTATGTGCGTCAGATCGAACGAATGGTTTCAGATATTAAAGCCACACTTGCACAGGAAAGCTCTAACGACGAAATCCTAGTAGCGCTCAATAAGTACTTATTTGAAGATAATGGATTTCATGGTTCACGCTTTGACTATTACCACCCGGCCAATAGCTACATGAACCGTTTGCTTGATGATCGTGAAGGCTTACCGATCACGCTGTCTGTACTCTATATGGAATTAGGTAACAGGCTTGGACTAACCATAGAAGGCGTTGGCATCCCCGGACACTTCGTTGTCCGCCAAACCGACGGGGATGCTGTGACCTACATTGATCCCTTCGACGACGGCCGCACCCTTACACTCGACGAAGTAAAATCCTTAGCTACCAACAATCGGCCCGATCAATTTGATGACCGGTTTCTAGAGACCGCCTCTGCCAAAGCAATCCTAATGCGGATGCTAAACAATCTCTTAGGACTGGCTCAGGACGATGAAGATAAGGAAGCGATGCTCCGCTACCTGGAAGTCTTAATGGCCATTGACCCCACACACGTTCAAAATCGGGGAATGCGAGCGATCGTACGATTTGAAACCGGGCGTAAACAGGGGGCCGTTGATGATCTGGATTACTTCCTGGATACCAGACCTCCCGAATTAGATCTTGACCAAATTCAACGAATGCGAGACTACTTCAATCGCTAAATAAAAAGGGCCATCACCTCACCGTGGAGATGATGGCCCATGAATAGCCGTGGTACTCAACCGCAACGTCGTACCTATTTCTTTTCAACCGCAATCGCGAAATCACCTCGCATATCACGCCAGAGGCAGTGAATATGACTTGCCGGGTTACCCGCAGCATCCGGTTGCGTATTCACAAATTCCACGACGAACGTCGGGCCTTGAATGCGGTAGTAATGACCAATGCCCGGCTTCGTTGCACCCGCCCAGGCAAACTTCACTTTTCCCCATCCGGCTTCTTTGATATCGGCCAGTCGCTGAGCAGCGATTTCAGGAGCCATCGTCTTCGTGTAAGTGAAGATCAGTTGACGTAAAGTCTTCTTCTGTTCGTCTTCCAGCTTGGAAATGGCGATCCCTTCTGCCGGAGTCTGGGGAGGTTGTGCTTCTCCTGCATTACGAACTTCACGAGGAGCTTCCTCAGCAATCATGGCGACTTTCTTTTGCTCATCATTAAGCGAATTCACCAAGTCGAATCCGAGGGTCTCTTCGTTGTCCAGAACTCGGGCTCCCTTTTCAAATCCAGCCAGATCCGCAGGCACGATGGTTGGATTCGAACACATAACCTGTGGAGTTGAAGAAATGACTTCGCCATCTTCAATCACAAAATTGAGTGACATGTGGTGTCCTTCAATGCTGACGCCCCACTTGCCTTCTTTCGCTGGCTTGCCAAAGACCGTGTAAAAGTACAATTCAGTGTCTCGGGGGAAGCGGCCCGGGTTTGCTTTTTCCAACTCATGCAGGACGCCCTCGAGCTTCATGATATTCGTGAACTTCTTGTATCCAAGGAAGCTAAGTCCGGCACGCAATAATTGATTTGCTGCACGTCGCTGCTTCGGATTCATTTCCTTAACAACAAGTCCTTTTCGCTTGTCCTTAGGAATAAAGTGCCAGCCAACTCGTTCTGGCGACTCATAATCCATCACTGCAAGTTTCTTTTCCTCGTCATCCAGCGTCGCCAGGAATCCGTTTGCTGCTGTAACAAACGCTTCTCCAGCAGGTGGTCTTTCCTTTTGGAATCCTAATGTCGCCAATGCTGTTACAAGCACTAACGCTGTCAAAATAGTTACCTTTCCGGCCTTCATGAAGTGTTCCTCATTGAAATAAAATGGGGTATTGTTTTTTGGTTATGACTATAGTCTAAACCCTCCATCTTACCATTTCCACATGCCGACGAAGTTATTACAAAGGTCTCTCAGAACGTGCTATCGTCCTATTACCAAATCGAATGCTCCGCCTGTCGGATGCAGCAGGTTATAAGTCTTAGCGAAATGCATCAGCGTTTAGTCTCCTTAGGAAAACTCAAACGTCAAAACGCTCCCGAAGCTGAACTGATCCTGGAGTTATTCCGTGTGGTATCTGACACCTCAAGGTGTACAAACTGTCCGGAATCTACACTGATCATGACCTCCGTTTCAGATGAATTCGACGACCTAAAGCCTCGAAGGTGTGAGTCCTGTAACTCCGTCATTCCTAGGGAACGTCTGGAAGTCTTCCCCGATACCGTTCAATGTACGTCCTGTGCTGACAGCACGGCCAATAATCAAACGGACCATGACTATTGCCCTCGCTGTGGTGATAAAATGAAGGTCTCAGTGACCTCACGAGGGGGTCTTACTAAATATATTTCTCGTTGTACTGGTTGTGGTTATGAACATTAAGGCACAAATCGTTACGGCCTTACTTTTAACATTCCTTGCAGGATGTGCCGACGATCCAAAACCCGAACAGCCCATCATTGAATTGCAGCCTGCTCAAAAAATAATCAAAGAAGCACTACAGCGGGGTGGTGTATCGACGATTCATATCGACCAACTACCGATTACAGATGCCGATCTCGAATTGATCCGCAACAATCCAGACATCACCAATTTACTACTCGACGAAAGCTCTTTGACCGACGCCGGAATGAAGACCATTGCCTCGCTACCAAATCTGATTCATTTGCGAGTGAGAAGTCAGGTTTCCGATACCTGTATCGAGGACCTACTAACCATCCCGGGGCTCCAATTTCTCAATTTGCCTTTCGCAGACTTCACCGACCAGGGAATTGCACAACTGGCTAAGCATCCAAAGATCCAACTGTTGCGACTACGCAGTCCCCAGCTAACTGACGAAAGCATGACATCCATTGCCGAGATGAAGAATCTTGCATTTCTACATTTAATCGACATTCCCATCACCGACGAGGGTTTGCTTGCCTTCCATCATTCTGACCAATTGCAATCTCTGTACATTGACAACGGAGAAACAACGCATGAAGGGCTGAGCGAACTCTTAACGAAACAACCCATGTTGCACCTCCACGTCAATCAGGCTCATTTGGACAGCGATCCAAAAAAAGATGACCACGACCATTAGAGCTGAGACTAGTAGGTTACTTTGAGCACATCATACAGCTCAGACATAGCTGCAATCGATTGCGGGCACCCCTGCATCGAATAGATGTGAATCAAATTCGCCAGGATTCGAGCAACCCACTGCCGGTTTGTCGCGGTCGGAAGCGCTGAGAGCTCGACCACGTCCCGCTGCCCGGTCGTCAAAGCAACCCGTTCGGCAACCTGCTGCTTGTCTAGAATATGCCCACCAAAAAACGGGTCCACAACCATTTGATCGTCACCAACGTGAAGCCGAGCTAAAAAATGGCCTGGAGTATTGATACCCTCTACTGCCAGCCCAATACGTTCAGCGACCAGTTTGTAGATAATCGCCAATGAAATCGGAAGGCCCTGTTTAGATTCCAATACGTGTGGCAGGAAGCTGTTACGGGGATTGAAATAATTATTCGTGTCACCATGAAACCCAAGTTCGTCGAACATTACATGATGTAAATGTGCCGCCAATGCTCTGGGATTTCCGCTGGAGACACGCTCGGTTATTAAGTCAGCGATTTCTGCAATGTCCAGCTGCGCTGTTCGAACTTTTGCATTGGGAAGGAAATGCATAGAAATAGCCACAGCTGCATTTAGTAATGCCTCGCTGGAATCCAATCGCTCTATTTCGTCGCAAAAAGTCCAGTAGGCTTCAGAACGGCAATGAATGGGAGCATCCATAAAACAACTCGTTGCTGGGGCGGGATCAAACCTTCAACCTTGGGTGTCTGATTGTGAAAATAACGCAAATAGATCCCCTAAGTCAAATCTTTCAATTAGTTTTTCAGGGAACTTGCTCTCTAACTACCTACAGGTATATGATGACCCCAACGCCCGGCGGAACTAATTCCACTTATAATCATAGTACTGTGGCTTCGCAGTATCGTGTCATCTCAACTTTTTTTGAAAGACCCCATTTCTTGTCAACCGGATTCAATGACGATGCAAAAGAGCAAATCCGCCAAATGGTGGATATCGTCGATTTGGTGGGTCAATCGATCAACTTAGAACGCCGAGGCAAACTTTTTTTAGGGCTCTGCCCCTGGCATACCGACAACCGCCCAAGCCTTCAGGTTGATCCGAATCGGCAAACATGGAAATGCTGGCCATGTAATCTGGGAGGAGATATTTTCAGTTTCATTATGCAACGTGAAGGCGTGGAGTTTCGCGAAGCACTTGAATTACTGGCGGATATTGCAGGAATCGAGCTAAAGAAGTCAAATCGGCCGAAGGCTGAACCGGGAAGCCCTGACGACAAACGCACCCTCTTCAAGGCTGCTCAGTGGGCTGCCGAATTGTTTCACCAGCATTTACTGCATTCCCATGAGGCTGCCAACGCCCGGGAGTACCTCCAGCGCCGTGGGATCACAAGCGATAGCATTAAGAAATACCGTGTCGGCTTTGCTCCCAACGACTGGGAGTTTCTTCTGCGTGAGTCCGGCCGTACTGAGTTTTCCCCGCAGGTATTACATGCAGTGGCCTTACTTGGTTTCAGCGAAGCACGAAAGAAATACTACGATTTCTTTCGTGGCCGCGTTATGTTTCCGATTCACGATACCCGGGATCGCACGGTAGCTTTTGGCGGCCGCATTCTGCCCCAGTACGCAGACGACAAAAATGCGAAGTATGTTAATTCGCCGGAAACCAAAATCTTTTCGAAAAGCGACAATCTATACGGTATCGACGTTGCGATTGACGCCATACGAAAAGGCGGAAAGGTTTTGGTGATGGAAGGCTACACCGATGTGATCATGGCCAGTCAGTATGGAGTCACCAATGTGGTAGCCGTTCTGGGTACTGCCATTAATGACGTGCACGTCCGCAACCTAAAACGATTGGCCGACGTAGTCACACTCGTCCTTGACGGTGACGAAGCCGGAAAGAAGCGAGCCAATGAAGTACTTGAATACTTCGTCAAGGGACAACTGGACCTGCGTATTCTGACCCTCCCTGCAAATCTGGATCCCTGTGATTACCTGCAGGAACGTGGAACTCAGGACTTCCTCGAACTCACTGAAACCGCAGTGGACGCCCTGCAACACAAACTGAATGTTGAGTTGGACGGAGTGGACCCTTTGCGAGACACACACGCCGCGAATGCTGCGTTACAAAGTGTCCTACAAACCATGGCATTGGTTGCCAATGAACAGGTCACCACTGATATCGCAGCACGACAACGTGAACAGTTAATACTCGGCCGACTTGCCCGTACCTTTGCCCTAGATCAGGACGAACTTCACAATCAACTCTCAGCATTACGTACCCAAAAACAGTCCGGCTCGGCGTATCAGCTCCCAAACAGTGCTTCAGGGCCATTAAGCACTCCGCAACACCCCACTCCCCGACCTCGAGTGCGACTCACTGCGATGGAAACCGAGTTGTTAGAGCTTTTAATCGAGCGTCCCGATTTGGCGCCTGGAGCGGCACGTGAAATCTACGTGGACGACCTTGCTACTGACCCCATGCGAATTATCTATGGCGTCTATACAAATCGAGTCGTGGAAGGACTCAGCACAAATTTTGACGAAATATTATTGGAAATTGAAGACCCACAACTGAAATTCGTATTGGTTGATACGGCGGAAAACGCTAAAAACAAAGCCAAGAAAGTACAACTTTCCCCTGAACAACGCCTCGATTCGTTAGTCCAATCGATTTCGAAGCGAATTCGCGACGGTGAACGCCGTGAATTCATTCGTCAGTTGGAAAACAACGAAGTTGCTCCCGATCAGGAAGCTGAACTGCTTCAGCAAATTCTCGATCAGGAACGCGAAGATCAGGGGTTAACGTAATCCCATGGATGGGACCATTTTTCCGAACTATCCTAAACGTAGGATCGGAAAGTGTCAGATGGAGCGTATGACGCGCAGGAGGGTATGACACGTGGAGTTTTTCGAAGAAGAACTTGAACTACTGTTGGTCAAAGGTAAAACACAGGGTTACCTGACCTTTGATGAAATTAATGATTTATTGCCTGATGATGAGTTCTCGCCTGAAAAAGTGGACGAGCTCATGATTCAGCTTGAAGATAAAGGAATCAAGGTGCTCGACGAAGCACCGGCTGATCCGCAGACACTCAAGGCTAAATCAACTGAGACGCCTCGGGTGAAGCCTCCCAAGAAACCCGTCACCGAGATGCCGGCACTTCCTACTACCGGAATGCCCAAGCTCAGCGACGATCCTATCCGGCTCTATCTGGCACAGATGTCCGAGATTCCTCTCTTAACACGCGACGAGGAAATAGATCTGGCGAAAAAGATCGAACGGGCTCGGCGAAAATTCCGTCGCAGTGTGATGTGTTGTGACTACGCGTTACGCACCACATATGAAACGCTCAAGCGAGTTCATGCCGGGGAACTTCCTTTTGATCGTACGATCAAAATCTCTCTGACCGAACGCCTTAGCAAAGAGCAAATTCAAGCTCGGATGCCACACAATCTAACAACGCTTGAACGGCTGATTGAAGAAAACCGACTCTCCTTTCGTACACTTTGTTCCAAGTCCGCAGGCAAAAGTGAAAAGGCGGATTCTCGACTCCGCTTTATGCGAGGACGCCAGAAAGCCGTCTGTTTAATCGAAGAACTAAGCCTACGAACCAGGCGTATTCTACCTCTGGTCGATCAACTCAATGGTTTTGCAGACCGCATGGAATTCATTCAAAATCAACTGGAGGAATTGAAGCCTCAACGAAGCCATGCCGCTCAACACGAGAAAGCAAACCTCAAGAGAGAATTACGAGACCTGATGCTGCTAACTCAGGAAACTCCCAGTAGTCTCCGCCGCCGTTGCAACGACATCCAACAACGGTTTGAATACTACGACGAAGTAAAACAACAGTTGTCCAGCGGCAACCTACGGCTGGTGGTTTCGATTGCCAAGAAATACCGTAATCGCGGACTCAGCTTTCTGGATTTGATTCAGGAAGGAAATACCGGCCTCATGCGAGCGGTGGACAAATATGAATACCGGCGTGGTTTTAAGTTCTCTACTTATGCCACCTGGTGGATTCGACAGGCAATCACCCGTGCCATCGCTGATCAGGGACGCACCATCCGCATCCCGGTTCATATGATCGACATCCTCTCAAAACTTAGAAATCTGCAAAAACAGATGCTGCAGGACCTCGGAAGACATCCCTCTTTTGACGAGATGGCTAAACGGTCTGGCCTGGATGTCGATGAAGTCCGACGCATTATGGACATTGGCCGACACCCAGTCTCGCTCGACAAACCTGTTGGCGACGGTGAAGACAATAGTTTTGGAGAATTCGTTGAAGACGAAGGAAGCGACAATCCAGTCCGTGCTGCCAGTAATGGACTACTCAGTGATAAGATTGAACACCTTCTAAAGACGCTCACTTATCGCGAACGCGAGATTATCCGTCTGCGTTACGGGCTAGGAGATGGTTATACCTACACACTGGAGGAAGTCGGACGTATCTTCAAAGTAACCCGTGAACGTGTTCGTCAGATCGAAGCCAAGGCCGTACGAAAGCTTCAGAACCCGGTTCGTAGTGGACAGCTGGAAGGATTTCTGTCCGAATCGCTTAACTAACCTGAGATTGTCTTTGAATCCGAAGCATAGAATCTCTCGACATATCACAAACCGTCGTCCTACTGGGCGACGGTTTTTTTGTTATTATTGATTGCAGCTTATCTCATCCAATTCTGGCTTTAATGTAAATGGAGTTCGTTACTATGACAGCCGTGCTCAATGTCCTACGAGACCTGCATCGTATACATCAGCAACTTGCTGATATACGAGGACGCTTAGATCGCTGTCCTAAACTGCTCAATACCGCCCAAGCCAAAGTCGATGCGGCCAATAACGCAGTGGTTGCCAAAAAAGCTGATATCCAGCAATTACAATTAGCCGCCAAAGAACAGGAATTAGTTCTCGAGGAACGTGCAGCTAAGATCAGAGACCGCCAGGCTCGCCTCAAGGAATGCGGCTCGAACAAAGAGTATCAAATGCTCAAAGAGGAAATCCAAAAGGAAGAAGAGGCGAATAGCGAACTTTCCGATAAAATCCTCCTCGCTTATGAAGCCATTGACCAACAACAGGAACAGGCCGGCTCGCTGGGAAATGATTTGGTAGCCACCCAGGGCGATTATGAAACAACCGCCGCTCAAGTTGCCGAACGGGAGGCTTCGCTTAAAATCGACCTCGAACGGATAAAAACCGACTTGCAGTCAGCCGAGTCGCAGTTGCCGTCAGATTTCGTTGGGGAATACCGTCGTATTACACAAGCCAAAGGCGAGGATGCTCTCGGCGGCGTCTCTGATAATTGCTGTGGTACCTGCTACAAACAAATTACCGCTCAGATGATGAATGACGTTCTCACCGCCAAGCTGACCATCTGCGGTAGTTGCGGAGCAATCCTTTATCCAGATGACTAACTGAGGGCTAAGTGGCTTTACACTTTCCCGTCTTTGAAGCAAAATATAGACAGATAAAGACGATGCAATGCGACTTCCGCCAAAAACCGGGGTCGTTTTTGTGTTTGATAGTTTAACTAATCCGAACATCATACGAGGTGTAACATGGGTGGCAGTATTCCAATGACACGCGAAGCGTATCAACGCAAACGTGACGAAGTGGAGCATATGGAAAAAGTCCAGATGCCGGAAATCGCCGAGAAGATCGCAGCTGCTCGTGAAGAGGGTGACCTGAAGGAAAACGCTGAGTATCACGCCCAACGTGAAGCTCAGGGTATGTTGCAGGCAAAAATCAACCAGATCAAAGGGGATTTATCCCGAGCGCAGATTATCGATACATCAAATATCCCTAAAGATGAAGTCGCTTTCGGAGCCACGGTCAAAGTACTAGACCTCGACTTTGACGACGAAGAAGAAATGACACTCGTCGGTTCAGGTGATGAAGATTACGATGCCGGCAAGTACCTAATTACCAGTCCCATTGGACAAGGCCTGTTAGGACGTAAGGTTGGCGATGAAGTTGCGATTGAAGTTCCTAGCGGAACACTTAAATTCAAGGTCCTTGAAATACGCTACGAATAATCTCCCCTGCATACACACAAATAGTCTAGTGACTCCTCATACGTTATTGTGTGAGGAGTTTTTTGTTTCAACGAAAAGGTCTTTCCAATGTCAGACAACTCCAACCTGGCAACTATGATCCAGCAAGCCGAAACCGTGGTTGTCTTCACCGGAGCGGGAATGAGTACTGACAGCGGCATCCCCGATTTTCGCTCTCCGGGTGGTAAATGGTCCAAAGTTTCGCCGGTGATGTTCAACGATTTCATGCAGGATGTCGAATCCCAACGCGAATACTGGCGTCAAAAGAGCGAAGGCTTTGATGAATTTGGAGATGCACAACCTAATCTCGGCCACCAAATCTTAGCTCGCTGGGAAGCTCGCCAATCGGTGGCTGGGATTATCACGCAAAACATTGATGGTTTACATCAGGATGCGGGCAGTCAACTGGTTGTTGAAATTCACGGGACGGCCCGATACATCCAGTGCATGCAATGTGAATTCCGGGATGTCGCCGATCAATACTGCCGACAATTCCTCGCATCCCGGGAAGTACCTCCTTGTCCGAGTTGCGAAGTTGGACTTTTGAAGCATGCTACGATTTCGTTTGGTCAACAATTACAACCGGAAGTCTTACAAGCAGCGACAACATTGGCGAAAGCCGCCGATCTTTTCATTGTTTTGGGATCTTCATTGGTCGTCGAACCGGCTGCTTCACTTCCAGTGGTCGC
>DEAW01000004.1:23749-32771 GCA_002348315.1 Planctomycetaceae bacterium UBA2972
TTTGCCGATCTTGTCATTCATGAAAACATTGCCGCGACGCTGGACCGTACTGAGCAACGGCTCAACCAAAGCTGATATTGAACGGTTTAACGGAACTTCGTAACATTCCGTGAAGAATAAATCCTTTCAGCACTCGCTCTCAATAGCCTACAGACGCCTTCATGCCAGAACTCAACGGACACCGCGCTCTGCGCGAAGCAACCATGGATGATTTAATCCACGTCCAGTCGTTATTACAGCCATTCGTCGAACAACGGCTGCTATTGCCTCGTACTCCGGGCGATCTAGCCGTGCTGATGCAACATGCTTTTGTAGCCATCGACAACACTCAAATCATTGGTTTTTCAGCAATCGAAATGTACTCTCAAAAACTGGCGGAAATACAGTGCCTCGCGGTTCATCAGGACTATCATGGCCAGGGAATTGGTAAACAACTTGTTGCGAAGTGTGTGCAACGCGCGAAAGACCACAATGTACTGGAAGTTATGGCGATTTCCGCATCGGATGAATTTCTGCGACAATGTGGCTTCGATTATTCGCTGCCGGATCAGAAACGAGCTTTGTTCTATCGCACAGACCAGGCCTAGCAGGCAAGCCACTAGTTTTACTGTAAACCCGGGGAACAAATCCGTATACTGGAGTTAAACGCGTTTTAGCCCCTACGGAAGGCCTTCACAATGGACCGTCGCAATTTCATCCGCTCCTCTGCTTCAACTTCAATTGCCGTTAGTAGCGTCTCGCTTTACGAACGAGCCCTCGAGGCCCGCTCGGTTGGTGCTAACGACCGCATTCGCATTGGAATGGTGGGCACGCATGGTCGTGCCGGGGCCTTGATGCGAGTCTTTGCTGGCCAAAAAGACGTCGATATCGTTGGCCTGGCCGATGTCGATACTCGCTATCATGATGCCGCCGTTGAAGCCGTGAAGAACATCGCCGGAAACACACCCAGAGTCTATACCGATTTTCGTCATATCATCGATGACGACAGTATCGACGCCGTTGTCGTCGGCACACCCGATCACTGGCACGCTATCCCAACAATCATGGCCTGTCAGGCTGGCAAAGACGTCTACGTAGAAAAACCAGATGGCCATAATATCCTGGAAGGGCAAACGATGGTAAAGGCCATGAAAAAGCATGGGCGCATCGTTCAATTGGGCACACAAGCTCGTACTACCGAACACTTTCAACAGGCCATCGACTGGATCGCTGAAGGGCATTTGGGAAAAGTTCTGGTAGCCAAGGCCTGGGAATCAAGTCGGCAAGGCAATATTGGTAAACCAGCTGACTCAGAGCCGCCAGCCGGAGTCAATTATGACATGTGGTTAGGCCCCGCTCCCAAGCGTGACTTCAACCCTCGACGCTTCCACGGAAACTGGAGATGGTTCTATGATTACGGTACCGGCGACTTAGGAAACGACGGAGTCCATCGGATTGATGTCGCTCGCTGGGCACTTGATACTGCCGGTAAAGCTCAAGGCATGGAGCCCTTATACATGCCGACCCGAATCAGTGCCCTCGGTGGCAAATGGTATTTTGATGACCTGCAGGAGTGGCCAGACTCCCTCCAGGTCACGTACGAGTACGGTGACCGAAACTCGGACGCACCGGGACGATTACTTACATACGAAATGCGACTCTGGGCGCCCTATCGCTACAACGATGAAACCGAAGGGGTCATTCTCTACGGAGATAAGGGGTATATCATGTTCGGAAACCGTCGATGGCGAGCCTTTAGCGGCGATGGTAAACTCGTGTCACAGGGAGCGGGACAAAATACAGGTACCAGCCACATGCGGAATTTCCTGGATTGCATGCGGAGTCGTAAAAAACCCAATGCTGACTTAGAAACCGTCGGGCACCCATCCTCGATCCTCTGCCATTCAGCCAACGTTTCATGGCGGATCGGTCGACAAGTGACTCTGGATCCAACGACCGAGCTTTTTGTCGGTGACGCAGAAGCAAATAAATATCGAACGCGTCCGGTCTACCGTAAGCCCTGGGAATTGCCCACCGTCTGATTAAGACTAGTTCCCGGTTACCAGGTATGCCTTAATGCGTGCCGAAATCTGATCACGGATAGTTCGAAAACACTGAGTGATGTGCTCCTCTGTCCCGCTCGCATCCGCCGGATCTTCAAATGGCCAATGGACGACTGGGGTCTCTCCGGGGAATACCGGACATTGCTCGGCGGCGTTGTCGCACACAGTTACGACTAAATCGAACTTGTCTTCCCGGTACCGATCAACGTGCTCACTTATACCTACAGATAAGTCCACTCCCAATTCCTGCATCACTTCAATCGCCTTGGGGTGCACATAACCCGACGGATTTGAACCAGCCGACACGGCACTCCAACGACCATCCGATAGAAGAGGAAAGAGATATTCTGCCATTTGGCTTCGACAGGAATTCCCTGTACACAACACAAGTACGCTTTTCGTCATCGGACTATGATTCACCCTGACTGCGTCGATCCATAAATTGAGCAAACGTTCGTTTCATGGATGCCAATACCCGTAATAACTGAGGAGAGGAAAGGTAAATTCGCGACGTGACTATCGACTTTGGATAAAGATTAGCGATGAAATCCAATTTAAACTCAGACGCCGTGTGACCGATCATCAAAGCATTAGCATACTCGCCTGACTCCACTTCAAGATCCATACGAATATCGTCGTATATATCCTGTGCTGTCGGCTCCTTTGCCTCTGTAGTACCACTGGAAGCGACCTGTCCGATCCCCACAAGCTGCTCACTCGTCAAATCTTCGGGTTGCAGGGTAGGTTCTTGTGCTGGCTCACCTAACGGATTTGCTTCTGTTTGTTCATCAACGCCTTGTGGCGATGATGTATTTGCTTCGCCAACGCCGGCAATGGTACCAAACCGCTCTTCATGCCCCACGACATTGCGTTCAATGGCGTCAATAATACTCGCCATTGCTCCATGAGGAATAATGACACGTGCAACGACCGACGTCGGAGCCCCCAGATTTTGCACAAAATCAACAATAAATTCGTTACTGCCAGTTAACAGCACAACGCCGGTACTAAACGCTCCCCGACTTGCCGATTCGGATACACGTGCCGCGACAGGTTGCACCTGAACCGACCCTTTGGCTGGAGGCTCTCCTCCGGTTTCTTCATTGCTCATCTCATCAGCCTTAGATTGCCAAACACAGACTACGCATTAATCTGCGTCAGGCGTCCCGTGCTATCACCAATTGCCTTAACGCCGGCTTCCATACGGTCCAACATCGACAGGAAGAGATTATTAAGTGGAGTTTCATTTTCGAGCTTGATATGCCGTCCGGTCTGAATTGTTCCTCCAGCCTTACCCGCTAAGACAATTGGTAAATCATGATGGCTATGGCGATTTCCATCGCTCAACCCTGAACCATAAACAACCATCGAATTGTCAAGCACATTACCTTCGCCTTCCGGCATCGACTTGAGCGTTTTCAAAAAGTAACCAAACCCTTTGGCAAGATAGGTGTCGATCTTTCGGATCTTCTCCATCAAAGCATCGTCGTTTCGATGGTGGGATAATTGATGATGTCCTTCATTGACGCCAACCATCTTGTAACTGCGATTACTTCCGGCGTTACCCAGCATCAGGGTTGAAATTCTGGTTGAGTCAGTTTGAAAGGCCAATGCGATGATGTCATACATCAATCGCATATGTTCTTCAAAGCTACTCGGTGCATTTTCCGGCAATTCAAGCTCCGGCCGTTCAATTTCCGCCAACTGCTCGGCACGCAGGACTCGCAATTCCAATTCACGGACACTCTGAAAATACTCGTCTAACTTCTGCCTGTCATTCTTACCTAGTTGTCCAACCAAGGCCTCCGCGTCCTGTCGCACAAGATCCAAAACACTTTTTCGATAAAAATCACGTCGCCGACGATTTTCGTCAGCCTTTTCCCCGGTACCAAAAATTCTTTCAAAGGCCAGCCGGGGATTGATCTCCTTCGCCATCGGAACGGTATCGCTCTTCCAGGAGACATTGTTCGAGTATGCACAGCTATAACCCGAGTCGCAGTTCCCAGCGTTTCGCCCCTGCCGCAGTCCAAGTTCAAGCGAAGGCAAACGAGTACGTTGCCCGATTTGCTGAGCAGCGGCCTGGTCCACCGACACTCCAACTTTGATATCCGCTCCGGATGTCTTATAGGGATGGGCCCCGGTGAGATAGGTGGAAGCGCAACGAGCATGATCTCCAGCTCCGTCACCGTGAGCTCTTCCCATGTCCTGAGCGAGCCCTGTAATGACGTTAAAATCACTACGGTAATCTTCAATTTGTTTTAGCGTCCGTGGTAGAACGTAGGCATCACCGTCAGACTCCGGCTTCCAGGCGTCCATAATGGCACCATTGGGGAAGAAGATGAAGGCCATGCGATTAGGCGGCGGCAAAGGTGCATCCGCGAACACAGACGTATTTGCATTCATCGCATCCAGTAAAGGCAAACCGATTCCCAGACCGGCACCTCGGAGGAATGTTCTTCGATCTAAACTTTTCATCACTCTTCTCCGTCTATTTTCCGTTTCAAAAACGGATCACTAAATACTATTTGCTTGACCAACGAATGAAACCGATAACCGTCCTTCTTGGCCGCCTCTGTTATTTTATCAATTGCACAACGATCGTAGTATTCTAATCCACGCCCCAATGCAAAAGTCAATAATCGGGTAGTCAATGCCCGAGCGAACTCATCTTCCCGTTGGGTCAGAATCTTCACTAATTGTTCTGTGCCCTTAAATTCTTCACCGGTTGGCAATACACCAGAAGGATCCACTGGAAATTTGCCATCCCTTGTTCTAAATCGACCAACCGCATCATAATTCTCAAATCCAAATCCAAGGGGATCCATATGATTATGACAACTTGCACAGACTACGCTCTCACGGTGAATCTCTAGTTGCTGACGGAAACTACTTTCTCCTGACTCGGCTTTTTTCTCATCAATCTCCGGGACATCTTCGGGGGGATCCGGAGGCGTTGTCCCTAAGATGTTCTCCATGATCCACTTCCCGCGCATAACCGGCGACGTACGATTTGGCTGCGAAGTCAATGTCAGAATACTACCATGAGTCAAAACGCCAAAGCGAGGAGTATCGGTAAGGCTTACCAAACGAAACTCGTCACCACTCACATTCTCCAGACCATAATGCTGAGCAAGCTCTTCGTTGACAAACGTAAACTTACCGTCGAGAAAATCGATGACCGAACGATTACGCCGCATAACCTCTTCAAAAAACATCATCGTCTCTGTTTTCATCGAGAGACGGATCGAGTCCGAGAAATTAAATTTAGGAGCCGGAGTCACTTCATCCAGATTCCGCAAATTAAGCCACTGTGTCGCAAATCCTTCGGTAAGGCCGCTCGCACGAGGGTCAATCAACATCCTCTCTACTTCTCCTTCGAGAATGCGAGGCTTCTTCAGTTCACCACTAAACGCCAATGACAAGAGCCGGTCATCGGGCATGCTGCTCCACAAGAAGTACGAAAGCCGTGACGCCAACTCATAATCATCAATCGTTCGGACTTTATCCTTTACTTCCCGATGTCCTTCGACTCGAAACAGAAAACGAGGCGACACCAGGATTGAACTGAGCGCTACCTGCATCCCTCTGGCAAAACTCTCATTTTCATTCATGACGACATTGACTAAATTACCGTAAGCACTGATGTGCGCCGGATCCACATTGCGGCGAAATGCCCGACTGATGATCGGTGTTAGAATTCGAGCCGCCGCTTTGGTTGCCTCAGACCCGGGCTTTACCTCCACCGCAAGAATATCTTTTTGCAGCTTGGTGAGTGCCTCTTGCGGAATAACCTCCGGTCCTATGAGATTGACCTGAAAACAATAAAGGTTACGATCCCGACGCGCTGGATCCGTTGCTTTGGGATTATAGAAGTCATTCACGAATCCAATTCGTAAGGAATGCTTGCCGGCCTTCAGCTGCAAATCGAAATCGTAGTCCCGGGGAGTCCCCTTCATGGCCGAAATCGTCATCGTCTGTTCTGGTCGCTGATCAATCTGGAAAACCATCTTCGCCAATTCGCTACCTGCCTGATCCGCACCGAGATTGAGCCGAATGGTATAACGTCCGTCAAATGGAGCTTCCAGTATTACCTGCCCTTCACCCTTACTGACAAACGCCAAAGCGCCACCGCGGACGACTCCAGAACCTGTCAACTTAAACGAGGCCAGCGCGATTTCCCGGTCTTCCTGATTTTCGCCATCCTGCACCAACACCACTCTCTCAGCAACTTGTTCAGCAGCGTCCAGGTACTTCTCCATTAATAAAGGAGACAACGTAAGGACATCGCCGATATTGTCGAATCCTTCTCCAACGTCGTCTGATGGAAAATCATCGGCTGGACGGAAATCGATACCAAACAGATCTCGTATCGTATTGTTATATTCCAGCCGATTTAGTCGCCGAATTGTGACGGCCCCAGGATTACGAACTTTATCACAATCGACGCTATTAAGCTGCTGATCGAGCCATTGTGTTACCAGCTCCCGCTCTGCATCACTCGGCTGTTCAGCTTCTTCGGGCGGCATCGCCTTGAATCGCATCATGTCGTAAACTTTGAGCCAGTTTTTACGATTGTCGACAAAGCCATTTTCAAGGTGGCTATGATCCGTACGTATACCTGCTTCTAAAGCGTCGACACTATGACACTCATTGCAAAACTTTGCGAAGAACGGCTTCACTTCGTTGTCATAATCGACAATCGGTTTTTGCTGAGCGGTGGCAGTAATACTGCAGACGCATAAAACAAAACAGAAGAGGCTACGGCTAACCATATGGATTGATACAAAACTGAGGTGGTAACGAACGTCGCTTTCACAATCGTGCGACGGTAGGCCTTTCATCTATTATATCCTTAGCAAATGGAATGTGTCAGCTCCAATCAACAGCGTTGCCGGCACACTCCCGCACTTACAGGATATAGCGACTTAAATCTTCGTCACCAGCGACTTCCTCCAGCCTACTGTTCACGAAACCTTCATTGATTTCCACCGTGCACGAAGACATCTCTGCGGATTCAAAACTAAGCTCCTCTAACAGCCGTTCCAGAATCGTATGCAGACGACGTGCTCCAATATTCTGCGTCGTTTGATTCACATTAAATGCATAATGTGCTAAGGCTTTGACCGCGTCCTCTTTAAACTCGACGTTAATCCCCTCGGTGGCTAGCAACGCTTGATATTGCTTGGTCAATGCATTATCCGGTTCTACAAGTATACGTTCGAAATCATCCGCCGTCAGATTTTCCAACTCCACCCTGATGGGGAAACGTCCTTGTAGTTCAGGCATCAAATCGCTCGGTTGCGATGTATGGAATGCGCCTGCTGCCACGAACAGAATATGGTCTGTCTTCACATAACCATAACGCGTCTTCACCGAAGTTCCCTCTACGATCGGCAGGAGGTCACGCTGGACACCGGCGCGGGAAACATCAGCGCTTTTGCCTTCGGCCGCCGTGACCTTGTCAATTTCATCTACAAACACGATTCCAAGATTTTCGGCCAATTCAATAGCCTGCGAATTTACTTTGTCATCATCTAACAGCTTCTCACACTCTTCTTCCAACATAACTTGCCGCGCATCTTTGACGGATAGTTCGCGTTTTTTGCTTGTCGACGGCATAATTTTGTCAAACATCCCCTGGAGGTCCATATCCATACTCTCCATACCCATCCCGCCCATCACCATAGGGCTGGCTTTTTGCTGAGTGGTAATCTCGACAGCGCGACTGTCCAGTTCACCAGACACCAACATGGCACGCATTTTTTCCCGAGTGCGTTTGTATTGTTCCTCGGAATTTTCATCGGAATCCGGAGTGACCGTGATTGCAATCGGCGGTGGAGCCAACAAATCAAGCAATCGCTCATCAACTCTTTTTTGAGCCTGCGGGATTACCGTCGAACGTTCGCGATCTTTGACTAACTGAATCGAGTTCTCCACTAAATCACGAATGATGCTTTCCACATCGCGTCCATAGTATCCGACTTCCGTATATTTAGTTGCTTCGACTTTGACAAACGGAGCCCCGGTTAAACGCGCCAGCCGCCGAGCAATTTCAGTCTTCCCAACTCCGGTGGGCCCGATCATTAAAATGTTTTTGGGCGAGACTTCCTGCCGCATTTCCTCGGCAAGCTGCTGGCGTCGCCACCGATTACGAATGGCGATCGCCACCGAGCGTTTAGCGTCCCCTTGTCCGACAATATACTGATCCAGACGGTCCACAATTTGACGGGGAGTTAAATCACAATTCATTGGCTTCGTTCTTTACAAAAAGGTTAATCACATTCGTACGGACAGGGTTTGGCTAAGATTCCGCGTCCAGCGATTCCACCACAATATTGTCATTGGTATAGATGTCAATACTTGCTGCGACCTGCATGGCCTCAACGGCAATCTCCGCAGCGGGCAACTCGGAATGTTTCACTAAGGCTCTGGCTGCCGACAAGGCGTAGTTTCCACCAGATCCAATCGCCACCACACCGTCGGTTGGACTAATGACATCTCCGGTACCACTCAAAAGTAGTGTGTGACTACGGTCTGCAACGATCATCATCGCCTCCAACCGTCGCAATGCCCGATCTAATCTCCACTCTTTAGCAAGCTCGGTCGCCGCTCGGGGCATATTTGCCGGATAGTCTGCAAGCTTAGCTTCAAATCGTTCGAGCAATGCGAAAGCATCCGCACTGCTGCCGGCAAAACCACAAAGGACTTTGCCGTCACAGAGCTTCCGAATCTTCATCGCATCCGCTTTCATGATGGCGGCCCCCAACGTTACCTGGCCGTCACCTGCCAATGCGACCTGGCCTGCGTGCCTAACAGAAACAATCGTCGTGGCATGAAATGTATACTCTGATTTTAATTCGCTCATAACAGGACTCCCGCCCGCCAGGGTTTTGGTTCATTGGTTTATTTCTTGTACCATCATTTTGAACTATCACAAAGGGTGGCAAAAGGGGCGTTCCTGACAGTACAATGTCGTTTCA
>DEAW01000004.1:33156-42041 GCA_002348315.1 Planctomycetaceae bacterium UBA2972
GCCAGCGATACGGCAATGCTTGTCGTGGACGTGCAACAAAAACTCATTCCGGTCATCCAAAGCCATGAGCAACTTGTTTGGAATATAGGACGGTTATTGCGAGCCGCGGAGGCTCTGCAAATCCAAACTGCCGCGACTGAACAGTACCCACAGGGACTTGGCTCCACGATCGATCTGGGAGGGCCAATGCCCACCATGATTGAAGAAAAGACGATGTTTAGCTGTCGGGAAGCCGACTCAATCTTCTCGCAATGGGCTAACGCTGGAATACGCAAAATCCTGGTCTGCGGGATAGAAACACACGTCTGTGTTCAGCAAACCACCCTCGATCTACTATCGGAAGGATTTCGAGTCTACCTGGCCGTCGATGCTATTGGTGCCAGGCATCCTGACGATCATCAAGTCTCACTACGTCGCATGGAAACAAGCGGCGCCGTCTTAACCACATCAGAAGCCGCCATGTTTGAATGGTGTGAAACAGCATCCACGCCAGCATTCAAAACGATTAGTTCGTTAGTACGGGAACAAGCCCCGTCAGCTTCTTGATTCTTTGTTATTATAGTTTTTAGATAGTTGGCCCCTAACAGGCCTGCTTTAGTCCCTTGGCTAACCATTTACTCCAAAGGTATTTACAGTGTCAGACAGTTACCCTCCGCTAATTCCTCCCACTCGCATTCTGATGGGGCCCGGCCCCAGTGACATCCATCCCCGCGTACTCAATGCGATTGGTAGAGATACCGTGGGGCATCTGGACCCCTATTACCTTGAGACGATGAATAACCTCCAGGAAATGCTGCGGAAGGTATTCAAGACTGAAAATGAACTAACCATGGCCATTAGTGCCACAGGTTCAGCCGGTATGGAGACAACCGTCGTCAATGTGATCGAACCCGGCGATAAGATGCTTGTCTGTATTAACGGTGTCTTTGGAATGCGTATGGCCGATGTCGCCGAACGTGCCGGTGCCGAAGTACTCACCGTCGAACGCCCCTGGGGAGAAGTCTTTACCGTTAATGATTTACAATCGATTATCGAGTCTGAAAAACCGAAGGTGGTCGGAATTGTCATGGCGGAAACGTCTACCGGAGCCTGTCAACCACTGAAAGAGATTTCCGACTTGATTCATGCAAACGGCGGGTTACTACTAGTGGACGCAGTCACGTCTTTGGGGGGGATGAACGTGGAAGTCGACCAATGGGGGATCGATGTAATCTACTCAGGCTCACAAAAATGCCTAAGTTGTCCCCCCGGTTTAGCTCCGATTTCATTTAGCCCGGCTGCTGTCGAAGCTCTTAACAATCGAAAAACTAAAGTCCGTAGCTGGTACCTCGATCTCTCCATGCTGGCTAATTACTGGAGCGAAGATCGGGTCTATCACCATACCGCACCGATCAATATGACCTATGCACTCTATGAGGCTTTGCGTGTCATTTTGGAGGAGGGGCTTGAGAATTGTTTTGCTCGCCATATGAGCAATCATCTCGCACTCAAAGCAGGACTCAATGCCCTTGGGTTCGATTACAATGCCGATCCCAATCACCAACTCCCCATGCTAAACGCCGTCAAAATACCTGACGGCGTGGATGACGCCACCATTCGTGGTGGCCTTTTGAACCGCTTTGGAATTGAAATCGGAGGGGGACTCGGAGCATTTAAAGGGAAGGTATGGAGAATCGGCATCATGGGACACGCCGCACGTCAAAATAACGTGCTGACATTCCTAGCCGCACTTGAACAGCTATTGGCTGAAAATGGCTATGAATTCTCCGCTGGAAGCAGCATAGCGGCGGCCAATGCGGCCTACGCGACCAACACATAAGCTTTTATATGTTTCCAAAAACAGCCTCCGAATGCTTGCAAACCTTCTGTGGCACTGTTACGTTTTAGTTAAGGATATTAGTTTTTCTTATTCAATACGTGATGGAACATGTTAGTTTTAAGCCGAAAAGTCGGCGACCGCATTCACATTGGGCCTGATGTAGCTATCACCATTGTGAAACTTTCTGGCGGCACTGTGCGAATCGGAGTGGAAGCTCCTCCGCAGATGGCCATTGTGCGCGACGAGTTAAAAGACGAAATCGAGCGCGAAATGAACGCAGCCAGTCAACCGGCGACCGACATCAGTACTTAATTGCAGACGCGTTATCACCAGAAAGGTGAGCAATCCGCTGCATTCTTACTCCACTTGAACGAGTGGGACGACCTCTATTCGCCCTAACGGACGTAGGTCTAGCTCCATCGGTTCGCTACTAACCACCAATGTCTTGTTTTGATTGAAAAATTTGACCAATCGAGTCAACTTATCCGGAGCGGGCAACTCATCTTCACTTTCTTCTCCCGGTAAGTTTCCCCACAGCACACGAAAACCAGGAGCATCCTTTTTAATGATGTAAATCACCTTGGCTTTGGTTTCAGGATTCTCGGTAACCCGCAGACTGTAAAGCCCCATACTTTGCCAGGGTGCTCTTTCAATCAACGCCGCAACCTGTGTTACCTTAGTTAAGACTTCATCCCCCCAACTATCTCCGATTTGGCCAGCTGGCGGCACGTAATCATGTCTAATCCTAAGATAATTACTGACATCTTCTGTGCTGAATTCACGCGGAGGCAAAACCACAGCATCACCGTCGACCGGATACAACCAGTGTTGATTTTCCAATTTGACGACAACCATCGCTACTGGAGTACGATATTCCAATTCGATATCGACCCCATCTGGCCGTTTTGCAACACGAGTGACTGCTGCAACGCAGGGATGTAATAAAAATGCATCTCTCAATTGTGAGGCGAGCTTACGATCGGTGAGATATTGCTCGTCAAGCTTCTGATCAGCAAACACTGCTTGCAACACGTCCGCTTTAATCCAATCGGGCTGATCGGGTGAGAGCGTAAGCATCTCGGGCTTAAGCTTAAATTGAGGTTGTTGATTGACTCGATCCTGATAGATATACCATGCCACTGCCAAAGCGATTACAAACACCACGAGCACGGCAAATACCGAGACCGTGGAGCCGGCTCGCTTCCGTTCTGAATAAATCGTTTTCATCGGGCTGAATCGTCCTCCTGACTGAACCAGACTCCTGTTCACCAAACGTTTGTTACCAAACTTCAACTTGACGTACCAACTCGATTCCAGTGCTTGCAGCAACCTCTGCCTGAACATGATTCAACAAAGCCACTGCATTTTCTACAGAACCGCCTTCGTTGAGCACCAGAAAATTTGGACAGAATTCATTGAGACTAGCGGCTCCTGTCGCGGCACCCTTCAGTCCTGCGGATTCAATCAGACTTTCTGCCGTCACACCACCATGATCCCGAAACATACAAATCGTCCCGGCGACACCTCGGGGTTGCTGCCCTTTAGTAAGAATCCATTGTGTTTGCGTTCGTTTCGTCACTTCGATGGAATCCATCGCCCTTAACTCGAACGTGCCTTCCAGAATCACTAGCTCATTGAGGGAAGATTCGCGATAGGAGAATCTAAGCTCGGCACCTTCACGTACAGCAATTTCCCCATCCCGCGTAAGAACTTTCACGGACTTCGTCCATTGGCCGATATCGTCGTTATGCGTCCCCGCATTGGTTTTCAATGCACCAGCCACCGTACCCGGTATCCCCGCCAATGATTCCAGGCCACTAAGTCCTTCACGTGCTGCCGTACTCAGTAACTGAACCAGCTTAGCACCACCCTTAGCGGAAATCTGATTCCCCTCGACGCTGATATCAGTAAACGCCGCCGCTGAAAGATGAATCACCATTGCCTCAACCTGCTCAGAGGCAATTAACAAATTGGAGCCGCCGCCCAATAACTTGATGGGCACATTCTGATTGCGGCAAAGCCCCACGAGTGCTGCCAGTTCTTCCTCTGTCGTGGGTTCAGCAAAATACTTGGCAACGCCACCGGTTCTTAGCCAGCCATAAGGGGCTAAAGACTCATCTTCACGTACAATATGTTCCAAGCCGTTAAAGTCTGCCATATCTCAGTTTCTTGTCGAATTCGTATTTTTCAAAATCTCTGTTTGCCTTTGGGATAATAGGCAAACTACGCCACAGTGTCAACGTATCCCCCTCTTTACATGCCGCTACAGAGCATCACAGTTTCAACCCATTCCCGCCAGCGATACAAATCGACACTTTCCATTTCATCCTTTCGAATAACGGGCACACTCAGTTGTTGCGAATTCCCGGGCACTTCCGCCAGAACCGTCAAACGGCTATCTGCATCATATTTAAAGTACAGAGTGATTTCCGACTTCTTCGGCAGATTCGCCGGTAAACCATCAATCCGACACACCCCTAGATCGATGCACTCCAGAGGGTCGTTACTTTCACCTTCAAGCAACTGCAATATTAGCGATTGCTGATTCTCTTCATGCGTAGGGAATACCTTTTTGGCTCGCACAGGACGAGGCGTACCTTTGGGGACGATCACGACGTTTACCTTCGATCCGGACTTCACGTCCGTCCCCTGAATCCCCAAACCACGGGCCGTTGCCCCTTCCAGCTTGACTGCCGGCTTTTGCCCCGTCGCAACCGATTGACGTATTTCTGAATAAAGCGCCGCACCTTCGGCGACAGAACCATCCGGCACGACCGTGATTTCAGCAGAACTCAACCTCTGCCGAATCAACTCCTGAATTACCGGCATCTTGCAGCCACCACCGGCCAACAAAACCCGATCGATCTCCTGAGCTTCGACTCCACTTTCAGATATCACCTGGTCAATCAACCCGCCAATACGATTAACCAATCCCTGAGCGATCTCTTCCAATTTATTACGTCCCACGGAAACTTTTGTAGTCTGTCCCGGAACCTGGACCTTAATGGCAACGATATCCTTCTCGGATAGCCGCTCTTTCGCCCACTGGCAGCCTTTCATTAACTGCAGCGCCTGTCGCATATCCTCGCGTGGGTCATATTGATAAGCCGATACGAGACCATCGCTTACTAAATCCACCAGCAATTCATCAAAGTCCGCTCCACCTAAACCTGCCTCCCCGCAATTGCTTTTGACACTGATCGTTCCGTCTCCGATTTGCAGCACTGACAAGTCCGTCTTACCGGCACCAACATCAACCACAAGTACTGTTTCCGTGAGCCCTGCATTCTCTCCACGATAGTAAGCCAACGCCGTCGCCATCGTTTCATCAACCAGGCCGGCAACCTCTAACCCCGCTATCTCAGCCATGTGCTGAACCGTCTCCCGATGCACCTCTCCGTAATAGCTAGGTACTGCCACCACCACTTCCTTACACTGCCCAATGACTCGCTGAGCATCACTCGCCAGTTTGGCCAGCACCAATGCTCCCAACACTTCTGGTGGATATTTTTCACCTCCCAAGGCTGCCGGAAATAAAGGCCGTCCAATAAACCGCTTAATCTCCAGAGCGACAGAATTTACATCCTGCATCGACCGTGCTACAGCCTTCTTCCCAATCGCCGTGTCCATGGCATCGACAATCACAACGGCACTTGGCGTATCCTGCTCACCATCGATATCCGCCACGGTCTGCAAAGCTGCCTGAGTATTCATCCAGGCTACACGACTATTGGCCGTGCCAAAATCTATGCCTATAGGGAAGCCTTGAACGTTTTGAGCGCGACGCAACTCGGTCAGTAAACTCGACGCATCGTCATCATCTGAGCGATTAGCGTAGGCCTCCTGCAATTGCTGACGGAATTCACCGAGCGTGTCATACCGGTCCTCCGGTTTCTTGGCAACCAGACGCGCGAAGATATCATCAAGCCACAACGGAATTTCATCATTCTGCGCTGACATCGATGGGATATTCGAATTCGCGTGAGCCATCAACGTCTGAATCATATCTCCCTTATAAACCGGCCGGCCTATCAACATGTAGTACAGCGTACAGCCCAGACTATAAATGTCACTGCGATGGTCAACGCTATGTGGATCTTTCGCCTGCTCAGGGGACATGTAATTCACCGTCCCCATGATCACACCACTTTTGGTGAGATTGTCGTCCTGTTCCTGACCGTAACGAGCAGTACCCATGTCCAACAATTTCACCACGCCATCCACATCCAACATGAGATTGCTTGGCTTGATATCACGATGTACCATCCCGCGTTCATGGGCGGACTGCAGTCCAGTCGCCGCTTGCAATATATAATCCACTGCTTTGTCTACGTTAAACGTACCGTGCTCTTTCACCAACTTGGATAGTGGCTGACCATCGACATATTCCATCACCAGAAAGTGAACACCGGAATCTTCCCCCGCATCGAACGCAGTCACAATATTTGGATGAAACAACTGTGCCGCAGCTTTTACTTCCTGATGAAAACGATCCACGGCTTCCGGCCGCTTCATCATATTACGCGGAAGAACTTTTAACGCGACGATTCTGTCCATCCGAATATGACGAGCTTTGAATACCATACCCATCCCGCCCGCACCAATCTTCCCCAACAGGACGTAATCCCCCAGAACAGGCAGTTTGGGTTTTCCGGCTTCAACATCACTTTCACCAGAATGCTCACCGACGGAAGTCTCATCCGGATCACCTTCGGTCAATTCATCTGCAGACATTTGATGGAAACGAGTTTCATCTTCGTCGTGCTGTTGTTCTATTTCAGATTGTTCGTGATTGTCGTTCAAAGTCTCTATCCGAGAAGAAGTCGATTGCTATGCTCTACACTAACGAAATACGTTTCAAACGTAAACTATTTAACACCACTAGAATACTCGAACTGGCCATGATGCCCGCTGCAATCATAGGATTAAGACGAAGCCCCAGCCCACTAAAAACGCCCACCGCCAGAGGAATGGCTAATACATTGTACAGAAACGCCCAAACCAAATTCTGCCGTATAATTCGAGACGTTTTCCGCGATAAACGAATTAAGTCACATAGCACTCCTAATCCCGGCTTTAACATGACAATATCAGCACTTTGCGCCGCAATGTCAGCACCGCCATAAGCAGCAATTCCTACATCAGCCTCTGCTAATGCCAGAGCGTCGTTTATGCCATCGCCCATTAATACCACTCGTCTACCAGATTGCCCCATCCCCTGAATCAATTCGGCTTTTTCCTCCGGACTCATTTCACTGTAGATTTCATCAATGCCGACCGCCTGCCCGGTCATCTGGCACGCCTGTAAATGATCTCCACTGGCAATCACTATCCGACCATCTTCACCGCTAAAACCTCTCAATTGCTGCACCATTTCAACCGCTTCGGGTAACACCGCAGCCGTCAAGGAAAAACATCCAGTCACAACATCATCCACAATCAACCAGGCACGGGATTCCTCTTGCTTTACCGGCACGGCCAATTGATGGACGTCAGCAACGTACCGATCGTTCACAATCAGTGCGGTTTGCCTACCCACCACTCCCTTTACTCCGATACCTGGGAGTGTTTTGAATTCGCTCACAGGCAAATCATGTACAGCAACCGTTTGTTGCTTACAATACTCAACCAGGGCACGGGCGATCGGATGTGTCGACTGCTGTTCTAAACTTAATACGATGGAGAAACATTGCTCCGCACTGAGACGTCCATCTCGTTGATCAAATTCATGCACGACCAAATGAGATGTTGTTAGTGTTCCCGTTTTATCCAACACAAAATCACGCACATCTGCCAGCAATTCCATCGCATTGGGATTTGACACTAGTCCCCCCAGCGTCAGACTACGCGTTCCACTAATCAAGGTGGCAACAGGGGTCGCCAATCCAAGTGCACAGGGACAAGCAATCACTAACACTGCCACAGTGAACCTCCAGGCCTGTTCAATTCCTTCCGCACCTAACCTCCATGCCCAAAATGAAAAGGTAAACACTGCAATCAGGATCAAAATCGGTACAAATACAGCGACGATCCGATCGGCTAACTGCTGCACTTGCGGGCGGTTACCTAAACTCTGCTCAAGACGACTCATGATGTGATCAAAACGAGTCTCCCCCGACTCGGAAGTGACTTCCATCCGTAGGCTGTCTCCTTCGTTTATCGAACCGGCATACACGAGGTCGCCGTTATCCAACTCAATGGGCATCACTTCGCCTGTCAACCAGGCTCTACTGACTGTCGCCGTGCCGATTACGATGCCATCGAGTTGCGTCTTTTCACCACTGCGGACCAGGACCTGGCTTCCAGACGCAACGTCTTCGACTCTCCGCTCATGGAATTCTCCATCCTGTCCCACGACTAACACCATTGAGTCCGTTTGGGTCGCCGAGGCCAACTGGCTTACAGCCCGATTTATCGATAGACTTTCAAGCCACTTCCCAATACCCACAAACCCCAAAATCATAGGGCTTTCCATCAGCATATGGTAAGCATGGCCCCCACCAAATCGAAGCGCACCCAAATAAGCCGCGGTCGTCCCCATTGCAATGAGTGTGTCCATATTCGTTTGCCGATATCTGGCCAAACGCAAGGCACTTACCAGATAAGGGCCGCCACAAACCAGTTGAACTACGGTTGCCAACGATACCGCCGCCCACCACCAGGCCATTGTGTCAAGTTGAATTAAAAGAGAAAGAGCTAGTAGAAATACACATCCACATGCCAGTATCCACCTGCGTAACAATTTCCGTTCGTTCTGTCGGTGTGTTTCACAAATACTGGCGAATAAATTGGTGCGAGATTGGACGACTTGCGAACGATAGCCAGCACGGGAGACAGCATCCTGCAACTTGTCGACAGACAAGCAATGACCTGTCACCATCGCACGCCCCGTAATCAATTCGGCTTTGGCAGTCTCCACACCGGAAACGGTTAATAACAAGTTCTCTATCGCCTGTTCACAGCCGGAACAATGCATCCCGTCAATCCGCAAACGTACTACCGCTTCATCTCCCGTTATGCCCGCCGGCTTCTCCCGGACCCTGGATGGCGATTCATCACCAGCTGA
>DEAW01000004.1:42428-54275 GCA_002348315.1 Planctomycetaceae bacterium UBA2972
CGCTGTTCAAGTAACGAGCGACTAAGATCCTCATCTTCACAGTAAATCAGAATCTGGCCCGTGATTTCCATCACCGTCACTTCAGCGACTCCATCCACCGCTAACAATCGACGGGACACCTCATCCAGATCGCTCTGGCTCAGACTATCAATGGGTACCTCAATCACTTTCATAAAATCGATTATACTTGCTGATAACAAAGCCCCTACCCGCAAAATAACGCACGAGTATTCTCATGACACAACTTCACGCTGAAATCATATCCATCGGTGATGAATTAACCAGTGGGCAACGATTAGACACGAATAGTCAATGGATAAGCCAACAACTAGGGGCCATTGGCATTCGCGTGATGTACCACACAACCGTCGCTGATGACGTCGATGCCAACATCGATGTTTTTCGCAAAGCGATCGCGCGGACCGATTTGGTCGTCACCACCGGAGGACTCGGCCCGACTGCGGATGACCTTACTCGTCAGTCACTGGCAATCGCTGTAGGTGTTGAGCTCTATCGGGATAACAATGCCCTCGAAACAATTAAGGCCCTCTTCACTTCCCGCGGACGGGAAATGCCACCCAAAAACGTAGTCCAAGCGGACTTTCCCGTTGGCAGTATCCCCATCCACAATCCTGAAGGAACGGCACCGGGAATCGATCTCTCTATCGAGCAGGCCGGCCAGCAACGAAGGGTCTTTTGTTTGCCGGGCGTCCCCGCAGAGATGAAACAAATGTGGAACAATACCGTCGAACCGGCGATCATTGCGATGAACCCCGAAAATAAGAGACTCATCAAACATTTCGTGATCAAAACGTTCGGAATGGGCGAAAGTGATATGGAACGCACGCTGCCCGATCTCGTCGCCCGCGGCCGAAAACCGACCGTGGGGATTACTGCAAGCTATGCAACCATTACCCTGCGAATCACGACCGAAGGAAATTCAGACCAGGAGTGCGAAGCCCAGGCTGCTGAGACGATTGAAACCATCCAAAATTGTCTCGGAAATACAATCTATGCTTACCACGAATGCGAAATCCAGGATGTCGTAGCGTCCATGCTCCAGGCCCGAGGTGAATCCGTTGCCGTCCTGGAATCGGGAACACGAGGACTAGTCTCTCACAACCTGCACAGTGTTCAGGACCAGCACTCCACCATCGATCAATGCCAACTACGCCCGGCATTGCCGAATGAAAAGACGGATTTAGCCTCGGTCGCTAAAGATTTTCACTCGAACAACCAGGCGCACTACAGCATCGTGGTAGGCGATGTAAGAGCAGCCACCGCGGACGACGTCGAACAACTTCCGGTGATCATTGCAAGTGATCATGGACTGCACCATCACGAGTTCCGTTTTACCGGACACTCTGACATCCGTATTGCTAAAGCAGCGAAGCAAGCCATCAATTGCCTGCGTCTGCAATTATTAAGCCAGCAGGCCGATTAACGAGGAACTGGTAAAGACTGAGATAGGACCTGAAACGTCGAACGCTTTTGTTGCTCAAACTTCTTGCCGGATAACGCTTCGATTATCTTAACCTGGTCATCGTTCAAAACATCCTGTAAAGGATTTTCCTGCATTTCCTGACGCATCTTCTGAATTTTCTCGTTCAATTCTTTTTGAGCAGCCTGGCTTTTGGCCATCAATTCTTTTCGCTGGTCTTCCGTAATCCCAAGGGTCTTCGCCACCGATGGATCAAACAGGGCGTTTCCTCCGCGACTATTGATCTTGGACTGAAACTGAATTTCCTGAAATCGGTCGAGTTGAGGTTTATGTAGAACGTTCTCCAAATCCTTTTCAAAGTTCACTCGGTTTGTTTCCATGAATTCCTGCATGAATTTGCCTCGCTGCTAAGGTGGCCCATTCCGCCTAGCATCGGACCGATAGCTCGCAAAACGCCACCAAACACTCCACCCGACGACTGCAGCGTAATTACGCCACCTTCTGCGCCACCCGGAAAACCACCGCCAATCGGTGCGGCAAAGGATTGGATAATTACGGGAGCGTCCGCTGGAATCTCTGCCGGAGGTAATGGTACAGGCTGTTCATCATGTCCAATCAATCCCGTTATCATCCCCAGGAACAATAGCATTGCAAAACGAGGCGTTTTCATCTCATTTCTCCATCGAGTCAAACGCAAGAAACAGTTCTCAGATGATGTTTCCGGAGCTGTTTCTCACAAGTCAATTGAGAAATAAACCATCACTGCGGTCTCATAGCAGTGCTACTCGCCTTCACCTTCAGCAACGGCACCTTCGGGTTGTGGAGCTTCAAACGTAGCAACACTTTGGCCATTATCTGCCTGCCAAAATCGGACTGTGGAATCCTGCCCACCGGCAATGACCACTTTACCATCAGCACTGACGGCAACGCTATAAACGAAGTCTGTTGAACCTGTCAACGCTCGCACGTTTCCACCGTTATCAGCACGTTTGATATGGACGTTCTTGTCGCCACACGAGCTCACAACATTGGTGGTATCTCCTACGTAACTGATGCTGGTAATTTCTTTGCTGAAGCCACTGATCGTACGCTTTTGGTCTCCCGTTCGGAAGTCCCAGATTTTCATAACCATATCCGCACCGCTACTGGCCAATTCGCGACCATCTGCACTCCAGGCGACACCCAATACGTGATGTGTATGCCCTTCAAACGAGCGGACAAACGAACCGTCGTTCACCTGGAACACTTTGATGAAACGATCTGAACCACAGGATGCGATATATTGGCCATCACGAGAGAAATCTACCGCGAACACAGTGTCCGAGTGCGGCTCGTCCAATTCCATGGCTAAGGAACCGTCTTCTACATTGAAGATCTTAATCTCACCACTACGTGATGGCTCCCCACCAGCAGCAGCTAACAGCTGGCCATCGGCACTAAAGTCCAATGCCGTTACCCGATCCACGAACACGTCGGCTGAATCCGGATTCCCAATCGTCTGAATAAGCTCCCAGCTTGCAGTGGTATTCCACAGTGCGACTGCTTTATTCTCTGAAACGGAAACCACCTGTTTACCAACCACTGCAATTGCCTTAATCGGACTGCCCGTTGCGGCCAAGCCGTCAATCGGAGCGGCGTTTTCACCGCTAAACGTCCAGACTCGCTGGTCCACTGAACCAACAGCGATATTCCCATCGGCGGTGAAGGCAACAGAAGTATAGGCCTGTTCGGTAGCCGCCAAATCTGCAGCTGCCTTGTCGGCAATCTCCTTCGCTGCTACAGCAGCCGCTTCTTCAGCCTTATGAGTCGCTTCAAATCCAACGATCGAATCGGCCGCCTTTTGCACTGACGTTTCGGCTCGTTCGACACTACGCTTCGCAGCTGCCTGCGCTCGTTCAGAAGCAGTCTTCTCATCGTTGACCTTCTGAGCGGCGGCGGCAGCTTTCTTCTGAGCATCGTCGGCTTTCTTCTGTTCTGCAGCAGCAGTAGTCACAGCCGCATCCGCAGTCTTCTTGCCTTCATTGGCAGTGTTCTGAGCAGTCGTTGCATCGGTTACGGTTTTTTGAGCTGCATCCACTTTAGCCTGAGCAGCATCCTTCTTAGCCTGATCGTCGCCAGCAGCGGCCAATTCAGCCTGAGCAGCCTTCAATGCTTCCTGAGCAGCTTTCAAAGCGGCGGCGGCATCATCGACAGCCTTTTGAGCTGCTGTTTGATCCGTGACCGATTTTTCCTGAGCGGTAACCGCTGCTGCCAGAGCTTCATCGGCTGTTTTCAGATCTGCATTTGGCTTTACAGCAGCTTCGGTTTTTGTTTTCAGATCCTCGTCGGCCTTGGTCAATGCTTCTTTCACCTTGGTGAGGTTGTCATCTTCTGACTTTTTGCGAGCATTGGCGTCATCCAGGTCTTTTTTCGCATTGTCGCGGACCTTATTGGCCAAAGCGGATGTTCGCTGTACACTTGCTACGTTTTCAACAGCGTTGAAATCGCCTTTGAAAACTCCAAGCTCTTTACCGTCGGCTGCATTCCATAGTTTTCCAGTCTTGTTATCACTCACCGATACAACTTTTGATCCATCAGCATTGACGGCAACCGCCGTGACCGGGCCACCATGATTCAGCGAACGAACCTGGTTTCCGCCTTCGACATTCCAGAGACGTGCTGTATTGTCCTTAGCACCGGAGAGGAGTAATTCCTGACGAGCACCATAGGTCGCGACGCTTGTCACGGGTCCGCCGTGTCCATTTAATTCTTTGACGGGCGCTTCGGCTTCTCCTTCAGGAACTTCCGGAGCTGCAACAGGCCAGGTACGAAGTTTATTGTCTTCATTGGCCGTCACGACTAATGATCCTTCCACGGCGAAGGCGACGGCATTCACAGGTGCCGGAGTGGTAATCACTCGTAATTCGGCACCGTCGGCCACGTTAAACAGTTTCGCTGTCTTGTCGGCAGAACCTGTAAGTACCTTTGTGCCATCAGCACTGAAAGCAACTGCATTAACAGGACCTCCATGACCCCCAACGGTGGCAACAACCTTTTGTGTGGCCACTTCGATGATCTGTGCTGATCCGTTATTCAAACCGATCGCCACCAATTTCCCATCTGCACTACCTACAGCACTCACGGGCACATCAGCTGTGGCTGGCAAATCACCAACTTTATGATTGGCACTACGCTCCCAAATCTTCACAGTACGATAGCCACCAGCAGCCACGCGTGTCCCATCCGGGCTAAAGGCAATCGACTGGACAATATCCAGGAATGCCACTCCGGGGTTTTCATAAATCCCAGACTCTAAAATTGCCGGATCAGAGAGACGTCCAACTTCCGTTCGACTTGGTACATGGTAAAGGAACACCTGATTGGCTCGACCAGCGGCCGCGTAAAAACCATTCTGCGAAATATCAACGGCATAAATCGGATTCACTCCGGCTGGCAGTGGCTGCCAGGCAACCGGTCCACCCGCACCAGAGACCTCACCTTCAGCACCTTGATCGATCCACAGCTTGATTAAGCCAAGTTCTTTAGGTGTCAGCTGCTTTGCTCCTACGTCATTGTCATCCGGAGGCATGAACGATTCGCGAGCACGCGAAGCGAGTTGAATGATCAGGCTTTCTTTTCCGTTGCCCGGCACCACAGACGGCCCTTCAAAACCACCCGTCTTTAGAGCTGCGGGAGTTTCCATTACCAGGTCGCTTTCAGCGTCCGTGGAATTATGGCACGCCAGGCAGTTGCGACGAAAGATTGGAAGAATCTCCTTCTCAAAATCGACAGGGTCTTCTCGTTTAATCTCTTCAATTGCGATGACACCTTCCTGTGCATTAACAGGATTCAATCCAAATGGAAGAAGGCTAAACACCATTGCAAATGCAAAAACTTTTTTCGCAAGTTTCATACAACCGACTTTCAGTTAAAGGGTTTTCTACTTAAATAGTCGTTACTGAGCGGCCGCAGCTGCTGCAACATTCAATTTCAAAGTATTTTGAGCGGTAACAGGAACGTTGTTAAACTTCCCTGCTCCATTTAGTTCGATCGCGTGTTCACCCACGGTGGCATTCGCAGCCGCAGTGACTTCGAGCATGCCTTCGTTAGCATCTTTGGCAATCTGCAATTTCGCAGTAGTGACACCAGCCACACCCCCCGGCAGTTTGATCGTTAAATCCACAGGATCGGTAAATCCATACTTACGCTCGATCGTGACTTTCACCATGACCTTTTCACCAGCCTTCACAACACCGGTAACTTCCGCAACGGTAAATGGCGAATTCACCACGTTGATCTGAATCGGAGTCGTGACGACAGCCACATTGATGTCCTTAGGAGCCTGAACTTTCTGAGCATCCGCCAAAGCTTTATCGGCGGCTGCCTTTGCATCATCCGTCCGCTTTTTAGTATCCTGAGCGGCCTTAAGAGCTTCCTCGGCAGCTGCTTTGGCATCTTCACCGGCAGCATCCCGGGCTTTCGTCTTAGCTTCCACATCGGCATTAGCTGCTTCCTGCAATTTAGCGATGTGAGCGACTTTCGCTTCGGCTCGAGTTACGACCGCTGGATTAGGAGCTCGTTTAACCTTGCCATCGGCTTTGAGGTAAAAAGTGTATAGACCGGGTTTGGCATTGGCATTGGTTAACTTAAATGCCAATGTTTGCTCGTTTTCAGCAGCCTTGATCGTGATATCGGCTGGCTTTATTTCATTCGGAACATTCGTCGCTACGAATTTCAAATCGCCTTCGATCCCTGTGCCTCGAGTGATCTTAACCGGTACATCCAGAGAACCACCTCGTGAAGTTTCCAGTACATTTCCGTCACCCACCGTCACAAAAGCCGCTCCATCGTCAGCATCGATTACCGACAAGCGGAACTCGCTGGCCGTACGATAGTATGCCGGAATCTGTGTTTTATTAGCTGTCCCCCAACTGACGGCTCCGTATTTTGCCGGCACAACGACCGCCTGCCCATTAAGGTCAATCGTACCACTGATGTTGATGACACCTTCCCAGGGTTTTACATCCGTCGTTGATTCGAAGATCAGATTCGCAATCGTCTGATTCGCTCCGACAACCACCTCTTTACAGGTGACACCTTCTGGCAACCCTTCCGCTTTCACTCGAACTTCACCGGTGAATCCTTCGATTCGCTCGACCCGTACATTAACGAGCAACGTATCTGATTTACGCAGCACAGGTGAAAACATTTTGATTTCGTTTGCGTTCGCGGTTTTAACCTGTCGCAATTCCGCCGTTAGTCGAACTCCGGGAGCTTCCGGACGGATCCGCAACTCATACTGCATACGCGGATCATTTCGACTGACTCCAAAGTTATCCAGCACGCGAATACGATATTTTCCATCCGCCGGACTCGTGAACTTGTAGGACGGGTCATCAGTTGTGTCGTCATAATCCTGCCCGATACGGCCATTGCGATCACCGGGGTCGTCGACACTGGCCAGGACTGTTACTGTCTCTTCGCCGGCCTCGTTTACGGTTACTCGCTGAATGATCATTGCCGGATCTGTCGGCAAACCTAATTGGTGGCTGACGACATCAATCCAAAACACAGCACCTTGAGCCGCTTCAAATTCGTACCAGTCCATATCACGAGCAGGATAAAACTGCCCAGACACGTTGACAGGCACAGGAATCTTCGTCGCCGTTGCTGCCGAGTTATTATCGCCGGATTCAACAACCGCCGGCAGTTCCGATACGTTCATGACGATCGGCACGCCTGCCGCCCTTGCGACCGCTCGGTTCACTCGAGCCGTTACCATTTTTTGTACTCCCAAACCGGAAACTCCAGGCTGTCCGGGAATAGCGATATTCGTTTGGATGGATTGAAGCTGAGCTCCGGCCACAGTCACACCGTCTAGCGGTTTCCCACCTGGCAGGTTCCGCCCGATAACGGTATAAGTGCCATTGCTTCCTGCTTTACCAAAAGATGGAATAACATAATCAACTATCGCACCACCTGTGACGTTGAGACGATAGCTGTGATCGCCACCACCGGCATAGACAAAGTCATAAACGCCAATCACAAAGTCCCCTTCAGCTTCCGCTGTGAAGTCCAATAACGGATCGTACCCATTGTGGTCATGACTGACCTTGATTTGCCCGCCACTTGCATCAAGTAAAACCAGTGAGACATTGGCACGGGATTCCAATCGACTTGCCCAGCAATCAGCAACAACTCGCTGACCAGCCGTCAAATGGACTTTGTAGTAGTCGATATTGCTTGCATCCGTCACTCCGGAAACCACGCTGCCAATGGCAACTTCCTGTGCCGTCTCAAAGCTCCGATTCGCTCCATTATCCCGCACTTCTTCTCCGGTACTTACCTGAAAAGGTCGAGCATTAGAGAGTCCATATCGGCCAGCGATCCGGACTTCGTAGACACCTGCCGGAACTTCCGGGGCAATCTTCACAGTAAAGGTTGTATTGACCGGAACCGGTGCCGGGTCAAATTCACCTGCCGGTGTCAATTTTTGTACTGCCGTAATCCCCGGATGGTTAAAAACCATTTTCGTTAGATCATCGTTAAAACTGCCACCAACAGTTAACTCTAACTCCGAACCCTGTTTAGCTCCGTTGGGAACAACTCGGTGTAACTCGGTGATTTGCAACTGAGCAAAAAGAGAGGTTGTACTTAACAAACCAGTAATGGCGACTAATGAAAGAACAATGCGTTTCATATTCAAACCTGTATCGTGGGAACGACTGTTGGGTATATCAAAATTGGTTTATCTCTATCGGATATGTCTGGGCATACCGTCTATTCGTAGGCGGGGGCTCACTCGAATTTTTGGCGATCCATGCCTAAGGAGCGTAACGAATTACAACCTATTTAGTTTACCTAATCAAGGCATTCTGTTCAAACAACCGTTGCCCCGCAAACCGCATGTTTTTCAAGGTATTGCTGTAGATTTCCAGGTAAAAAGGCGCGCAAATCACTTACTAATAAGAATTCTCCTGAAAACCCTCGTACCCGTACTCTGGTGAAGCAGCAGGCAGCTCAAGGTTTTCCACATAGCTCCGGTTATCCAAAAGCAATGGAATCAATGCCACACCAATAAGGAGCATCAGCATTCCTTCGTGAGCACAAAAATACAGGGAGTACCAAAACTCACTTTCCCAAACAAACTCCGGCAGCAAGTTAACACGGACGGGACTCCAGGATTGCCAAAGGATTAAATAAGCAGCCAACGGCAAGAGATAGCCGGAATACGGTGACTTGCGTTTGACCAACGATTGAAAAACAAAGAACACAAATCCACCCGTAATGATATACAAAAAGCAATAAATCAAATCAATCATCGTTACTCACTCTGTTACTAAATTGCACAGCGTTAATAGCCGGGGCTTAAGAACATAGGCCTCAGTACTATCCCAACGCGCCCAACCGGTTTGTACCGAAACGCAAAGCAATTGTCACACCAAAACTAAATAAATCACGTATCGCTCGTGTAGGCACGCAGGCCGATACCTTCGCCGTTATGGTTATTTTCATACATTGCAAATCAACTCGTAGCCAGATTATTAATGGTGCGAAAAGCCAAAAAGTCGATAATCCCTGTAACGCAATTACGACCAATTTTAGGAAACTTCGGCATGCCAGCTAACCTCCGGATATGGGCCAATCTCTTCCAACCTATCGAAGACTTGTTTGATGGTCTGGAAGCTTTCTTTGCAGTCCTTATCCTTATAGCAATTATCATTCTCATCATTGCGGCAATCATTTTTGCTGCGATCGGGACGGCCATGGGCGCCGTTATTGGCAGTGCCTTTAAGCAACTCGCTTCCGATGCAGAGCAGCCACCGAATTTGACTGACCAAATCGTATCTCCTGTCGATGGCAATGTTTATGAAACGGGCGTGGATAGCCGGTCAGGCACCATGTCTGATCAACCTTCCATCCTCCGCAACTGCCTGCTAAGACTCGCCGGGATGCTATTGAGTTTTGCTTCCCTTGCTCTCATCGCCGGCATCTATTTAGAAGCGAATTTACCGGACGAACTGATCGTTATTGCCGGGGTCGTTTCATTGGTAGGCGGCGTTGCAGCGTACACGTGGCTGCAGAAGCGACGCGAAAAAAGACTTCCGGACGAGCAGGCTGAGCAAGGACGAATGTCGCTATTTCTCACCTCCGTCTACCTGATGCACGCCATTGTGCTTACGGTAATCGCTTTGGTATGGGAACTGTTCTAGACGAGTTCGGCAGCTTCCATTTCAATCCGCAAACGCCGGATAGCATTGTCGGGCATCGGTTGGCCTGGTTGCCGTGGCCTCATACCCTCAAATCCCATTAAATCCAAACACGTCTTAATACCAGTGGCCAGATAGGGAAGCATGATCTCGTCTATACGACGGATTTGCTCCTGGATCGATTCCACCTCGGCATAGTTCCCGGCCATTCCCTGTTCAAGCAACTTTCTGAGAGCATCCGGCCAGATATTCGAAAATGCCGTCGTCGTACCATTACAACCAATCAGTGTTCCGGAAAGAATCATGCTTCCATTACATATCCAAAATCGTTTGTCTGCCGGCACAAATCTCCGAACTCTAGCCTCAAATCGCATGTCATGGTCGGTCACATATCCAAAAACACCATCCATCGATGCCACCTCTCCCAATAGCTCCGGTGACCCTGCCGGTTTTGCCGCCACTCCGAAACTTGCCGGACTACTTTGGTGCATCAGGAGAACTGGTACCGGGCAACGTGGCAGCACCTGCTGGAAATAGGGTAAGACCTCGGACTCAATTCGGGGAAAGCGTACTCGCACCATTTCCGCTCCTGCTTCGGCATAGCGTTCTGCCTGTCTGAGTGTTTCGACAACTGACGGAGCGTCGATGCCCCCAACTGTGATGCGTTCACCTTCTAATGCATCCGTAACACATCCAAGTAACTCAACGCGTTCAGATTCACTCATCATGAATTCTTCACCGGACTGCGAACCGATGATGAAAACACTAATTGCGGTGTTACACCATCTTTCTACATTCCTCTGAGCAGCGTCAAAATCAAGTTGGTCCGCAGTATCAAACGGAGTGACCATGGGTACAGCGACGAGTGGGTCATTAGTGGGAATCGTCATTGGTCGTTACCATTAAAACCTTGGTTTTAGATCAGCGGAAGCGGCGGCCCTCGGACTCAAAGAAAAGTCATCATCAAATCGCACCGACTAGTGTAACTGATGACGTTCAGTTACCAATTCAAAACCTGAGATTTATGAATAATTAACACACGCGTTAAGTACGTCCTTTTTGTTTGAAGGCCAGGTAGAAAAAGCCTGAAATTATGGGGGCCAGCACTTTTCCACTGGTCCCTCCGTCTGGAGAGACCATAAAGCAAAAGGACGCCATGGCAATAATTGCAATCGCCATATGTAATTTCACATTACGCAGTGTTTTCTCGCGAAATTTCCGTTTGAGATCGAACACCAGTTCCTGGCCCAGCCCAAGAATCAAAAAAATTGGAGCCAGGACCCTCAATATGACAATCAATAACTCCATCATGCATCCCTAGCTTGTTGTCCATTATCCAAATTCAAATACCTTCCCGAGTTGGTGCCTAACATTATTTTAGTCCGGGCAGGCTAAATGAAGTAGAATTAGTCCTGGAATGCAAAGGCTACCGATGAATCAACAATCTACAAAACTGGATGTCCCCTGGTTCAAGATAATGCATGCCGGCTTCAACGTCGGGTTCAGTTGGACCATCACTAGTGTTGTCCTGGGAATTCTAGCTTTTCTGATGGCAAACGGCATCGAGGCCTCGATCCAGGTGATCCTTTGGAGTCCGATTGCAATGGTCGCAATGGGACTCCTGTTCGCCTTCCTAGGTACGTTTTACATCTGTACATGCTGTTTTAAATGGGCAAGATGGTTGGCCTGCCTCTTTTGGTTTCTTCTCGCCTTTGTCCATTTATTCCCTATTGTCTTATTTCCCCATTTCTGCTTTGTCATTTATTTGATTGCGTTTTATACCTCAGATGCTGTAGGTTTTTCGCCAATCAACATTTTTTGGATTACTATATTCTCGCTCTCTACACTGTGGTGGTCCTGGAAGCTAGGGAAAGCAAAATGGATTAGAAGTCTCTGGGCGAAATGTCTGTCGTATGTGAATGATACCGAGTCAGCCAGAAACAAACTGAAGAAAGCAATCCCGGAGTTATCTAAGAAGCAACCCTTATTGCCAAAGTTCTTCTTCAAGAAAAGAAAATAACACCTCTGTTGCATTGTTGGTTTTGACAACACTAATTCTGTACGTCACAGAATACTCGGCCAGTTCCCATTTTTGGAATCAACCGTCACTGAAGGAAGCGTTCGTTATCGTCCAGGGGCTGGCGTGAAGCGGTCATGACACCAGCGGGTGAATAGGTGGGTCAAAATCCAGTACAGAATTAACGATTCAGTACAGAA
>DEAW01000004.1:54631-55631 GCA_002348315.1 Planctomycetaceae bacterium UBA2972
CACTTTTGATTGTCTTTGCAAACGTTTGGTGAACCACAAAAAAAGCGTTTCACCCTGCAAAACAAGGGAAACGCTTTTATTAAAGGTTCAAACGCCGATTGACGATTGAAAATCTTGTGAAGCTGTTGAACTAGTGGTTAAACAGGAATTCCTTGGTGTTGATCAATGCCCAAACGATGTCTTCATAAGCGATCTTTGCCTGCTCTGATTTCTCGATATGAGCCTGAGCGATCTGAATTTCTTCAGCCGTCGGTACTCGTGAGAATGCCAGCAGGTACAGTTCGCGAATTTTCACCTGGTCGTCCCGGCCACTGTCTCCAGACAGCTTCGCTGCACGACCTGCCCCGTTGGTCAGCTTGCCTTGAATTTCACCTGAATTTAACAAGTGCAGGCTCTGAGCCAGATTTGCTTCGGAACTTCGTTCACATTCGCAGGCCGAACTGGATTCCGGTCGACCAAACACGGTTAGGAAGTACGAATTAAACCCGTTGTCCGGCAGTTGAGTCGCTCGTGTTCCAACTGGGACTCCGGCGAAACTAGTTGTCGTACCTGTAACCTGGTCAATCGAGTCCAGCAGGACTTCAGCGTTCAATCGTTTTGGATAGTAACGCGAGAAGTTCTGCTTATCATCTTTGTTCCAGTCATTCGGTTCACTACTCAGCTGATATGTCGTACTGGTTGTAATTGTCTTAACCAGACGCTTAAGATCATAACCATTATCAATGAAGTCCTGAGCCAGTGAATTCAGCAGCTCCGGATTCGAAGCTGGATTGGTCACTCGCATATCATCTTCAGGATCTACCAGGCCTCGGCCAAAGAAGTGTTTCCAATATCGGTTCACCAGGGCTTTGGCGAAGAATTCGTTATCCGGACGACCAAGCCAATCGGCAAGGTACTGACGCGGATCGTCTTCTTCGGCAATATCCAGTGGTTCACCACCCAAACCGGTCGGAGGCACTGCCTGGCTGGTCTTAGGATTATTGGCAGACGCTTTACCTCG
>DEAW01000004.1:56020-92328 GCA_002348315.1 Planctomycetaceae bacterium UBA2972
GCTGCAAAACCGTAATAGTCCTGCTGGCTCCATTTTTCAAATGGATGATGATGACAGCGAGCACATTGGATTCGCAGTCCCAGGAACAGTTGAGCGGTATCTTCCACCTGTGCTGCCTGATCCTTCACTTCACGGAACCAGGTCACTGCAGGGTTGTCAGCAGGACTTCCGGTGGCCGTTACGATTTCACCTACGAACTGGTCATAAGGCTTGTTGTCGTGAAGACTGTTGCGGATCCATTGGTAGAACGAGTAAGTGGAAATCTTATCGTTATCATTACGTCGCTTATTACGCAGAATTGCACTCCACTTATTAGCAAAGTAATCTGCGTAATCAGTGCTAGCCAAAAGCTTGTCGATCCATTTGCTTCGCTTTTCAGGATCTTCACTCTGCAGGAACGCTTCTGATTCTTCCAGCGTTGGTAAACGACCGGCGATATCGATCGTCACTCGTCGCAGGAACGATGCATCATCACTGATGCCTGACGCTGGCAATCCGAGTCGTTGTAGTTTGCCAAATACGAGATCATCTACGTAGCCATTGGATTTTGGTAGGTTTTCAACTTCAATTCCCAAAGGAACGGTTGCTCGAAATACACCGACATGCCCCTGAAAGCGAGCCATCACAGCCACGCTTCCTGTTAACTTGCTAGTCGTAACCAAACCGTTAGGAGTGACTTCTGCCATTTCCGTGTCATTGGAATCGAACGAAGTAGTCCGAGTGACATCTTCACTGGAGCCATCCGAGAAATAAGCAACAACGTTGATCTGCTGATCTGCTTCACGACCCATGAGTCGTTCTTTTGGATAAACTTCGATGTGCGTTACCACAGGATCATCTGCATTACCGTAGGGCATTCCCTGTTCAATCCAACGGTACAGAAGTCGATAAGAAGCGGATTCGGGATCCAAACGAGCACCACCACCGTGTGGTAGAGTACCAGCACCCTTTTGCAACAGCAAACTGCGATCAGGAGCGGCTGGGAACAAACGTCGCCCCTTGGCTTCCTTCACAAGAAATTCAAAGTCCTCTGCAGGTTCAAACCCGAGCAGTGATAAACGGAAACCGTTTTGACCACCACTCTTACCGTGACAGCCACCACCGTTACATCCAAATTTGGTGAACACTGGTGTGACCTGATTTGGAAAGTTGACTGGCAAGTCCACAACGATATTCGTCACGGTCACCTGAACACTGGCATCCTGACCGGTTGCCGTCTTCACGTGAATCGTGGCATCACCTTCAGCAACAGGCGAAACGTAACCCGTTTCATCAATGCTGATGATTCCCTCTGGAGTGATCGTAATTTCAGCATCGCGAGTTAAGTCACGAATCTGTCCGGAGGTATATTCTCCATTAACGATCAACTGCTGGCCGGCATCACGTCCGGAAATCAAAACCTTACCGTCAACGGTTCGTCCGGTATCAATATAGATCTTTACCAGTTCACCAGGATCACCGAGCCCGGGAGCTACAAGCTCACTGTCAGCTGACATTAACGGTTGAATAGAAAATGCTACTACTAGTAGTAACGCGCTTGTTAAAAGCTTCTGCATCGTAGTGTCCTTACAAAAACATCCCGAGGGAACAGGGAATTCCACCGCGTAAGATGTAGGAGGGAAACAAATTCGGTCACATCGAAATATTGCTATATGTCTTTTTTATAAACCTAACCACGTCCAACATGCTTAGATTCACTTCTATAACTATAACAGCTAACTCTAATATTTGCCAAATTCTTCAGTTCAGAACAACACCAATCTGACCAATTTAGCACCACAGAGCATGCCTAACCCCGCACGGTGGGGGGTGCATGGCATGTTTACACGGCCCTTAACTGTTTGAACTGATTTCGATTCCAGTAACCTGGATCGGCGTCAGTGGCCGGTCGCCAGGGGCCGTGGCGGTATTTCCAATACTCATCACCACATCCATACCTTCGGTAACCTTGCCAAAAACCGGGTGCTTACTTGGTCCTGGGCTGAACCAATCTAAATAATGGTTGTGCACCGTATTAATGAAGAACTGACACCCGCCACTGTTTGGCTGGCCGGTATTTGCCATCGAAAGCGTCCCTGGCTCATTTGAGAACTGAGCGTCTTCCGGGTGCTCATCCTGAATCGTACCATGTGGACTCTGCCCCGTTCCGGCTGCCGGATGATTCGGATCCTTACTGTGTGGACAGCCAAACTGAATCATAAAATCTTTAATCACTCGGTGAAAGTGCAGACCGTTATAAAACCCTTCTTCGGCAAGTCGAATAAAGTTTCCAGCGGTCACTGGCATTTTCTCTGTAAAGAGCTCAACCGTAATATCGCCCTCGGTGGTATAAATCGTTGCTGTAGAATTCAAAGTGAACTCCCTATATTGTTTTGATGTTTCCTGCCGTCCGGCGACCCCTGCAAACTTGCCAGGGCCGAAAGAACTGATCTCATTTGTTAATTTACGATTACCACGAATCGTGCCGGCTATCAATCACCCCGAAGTCAGCAGGAGCCGACAACCCGCGTTGGAGAATCTCAAGATAACTCTCTCTCTCGATAAAGCTTGCACCAAGCGATTCACAATGCCCGGTCATTTGCTGGATATCCATCAGATCAAATCCCTGTCGCTGCAAATGTTTCAATAGCACACATAATCCGGCCTTCGATGCATCGCTCACTTTATAAAACATCGATTCTCCGGAGAAGATACGACCAAACGCAACCCCGTAAATCCCCCCAACCAACACGTCGTTTTCCCAGACTTCGACACTGTGTACCTTCCCTTGTGCATGCAACTCCCGATAAACACTATTCATTTCCGCTGTGATCCATGTACCATGTTCCAATGCACCATCAATTCTCCGGCTCTCGGCACACCCGCTTATCACCGCATCGAACGCTTCATTACTAGTCACGCGAAAACGTCCACTGCGAATCTTCCTGGCCAGACGACGAGGCACATGAACCTGACTCCACTGAAACACTGCCCGGGGCTGTGGACTACACCAGGCTGTTAACATCTCATCATCAAACTCTATTGGCCAGGGGAAGATTCCCTGCAGATATGCAGAATAAACCCAGATTGGATTTAGCAATCCTCCAACTGCGACAACCCCTTGCTCGTTCGCCGTCCGCGGATCGGGGAACTCAAAATATCCAAGTCCGGAATTCTCGACTGAATCGTTCACGTCGTTATTCGTTTCTCACAGTTCCCGGGACGTTCTGGTTGACATCGACATCTAAAATGTATGTGATTTTTTGTATTCGTCGCCTCTGGTTGATACCGCTATAATAACAGAAGCCCGTTTGGGACCTAATCGCACCCTTTCCAGGTCATGTTATTTCATGGATCACCACGACAACACGCTCGACGAAGACGCAACTCCGTTGTCGCTCCACACTCACTCCGAATCGCAACAGGGGCAACCCCGCAGTGCCACTTCGGGCGACATGGCGATGGCTGCCATCAAATATCGGTTCGCCCGACTAGTCATAACGACACTGACGTTACTGCTATTTGTCTTCGGCACGCCTTACCTGGTTCAACAAATCCAATATTCGCTCGAATATGGAAAAATCAAGGCTCGCTATGATGCCGCCAGGGTACAGCTTTCCTCGGGCATCAATGAATCCGTATCCCAGCGTTCTGAATTGGTCTCCAACAAAGTCATGCCTAGTGTCGTGCATATCCACACTGCGGCGTTTGACATGCAGTCTCGTCAAAACGAACGTGTCCTCCCCGAATCGAATTTATTCCCTTCGCGTGGACAGGGCTCAGGAATCGTCGTTTCCACAGACGGCTACATCCTCACAAACCGACACGTAATCGAAGACTCAAGTCTGGTCTATGTACACCTCGCCGATCAATCTCGGCATACCGCGGAAATCATTGGAGTCGACAAGCTAACCGATCTGGCACTCATTAAAATCGAACAGTCCGATCTCATCCCTGTGGAATGGGCACCCCGTGATGCCGTTCAAGTGGGAACGATGGTCTGGGCCATGGGTAGCCCATTCGGACTCGAGCAGTCGATCACTTTCGGAATCATCAGCGCCACACACCGCACTGCTAAAGTGGGAACGCTTTATCAGGATTTCCTACAAACCGATGCGGCCGTGAATCCCGGTAACTCGGGCGGCCCCCTGGTGAACGAAAACGGTCAACTCATTGGTGTTAACACCGCCATTGTTGGTGACGCCTATCAGGGCATCAGTTTCGCGGTTCCTGGTTATGTCGCCAGAAACATCGTCGAACGACTGGAAAAAGACGGACGTGTCTCACGCGGATGGCTGGGACTGTCGCTTTCGAATCCAACCGAAAAAACGCTCAATGCACATCAACTCGAACTCCCAACCGGACAACTCTCTCTAGGAGCTGAAGTCACCGGGTTCGCTCCAAGCTATTCCCCGGGCTATGCTGCGGGAGTACAACTCAACGACCTCATCATACAATTCAACGAGACTCCCGTGGAATCAACCACTCATCTCATCCAAACAATCGGTGCAACGCCCGGAGGCCGCAAAGCTGTCCTCAAAATAAGACGCATGATTGATGGTGCATCGCAGGAACTGGAGATCGAACTTTCGCTCGGTGAACGACCTGTCGATTAACACAACGCTTCAGGCGTTCACCCATTCAACCGGCTGAGGTTGTAATTCCTCATCCGGTCGCCCGCCAGCATCGACCCGGCCGCTCCCTAAATAAAGTGCCAAGATTGCTAAAAACTGTTATTTGTCCTTTGGATGCTCCAGTACTCCTTCATCCCAAAGACGATTCATCTCACGCTCAACATCATTTCCTTCATAAAACGAGACCCAGCCGCGAATTGTCTGACTCGCACCAGGTTCAAGATCTTCAAACTGGGGATCGCTATGTAGACAGGGACAATGAATATTGCCCCAGGACCTTTTTACTTTTTCCCAGGAATAAATCACCCAACGATTCTCGGCCTCATTGCCGCAGGCTGTGAAGTACATTGTATTGCGACGATGTTCCAGCGACTGACTGTTAAAACCAGTCATCCTCGCCAACATAATGCAATTTTGCGTGTCCAAACCGGACAACATTTCAGAGGAATTATTCACGACCTCCATTTCCAGTCCAACCGACGCCTGACGTGGGTAAACCCTCGTCTTAATCAATACTCCGTTGGGAAGCTTGATTACGTTCTCAAGACCATCTTTGATGGGAGTCCATTCCGAGGGCTGCACTATCTGCTCTGATCGATCCCACCGAGTAGGGACATCTTCATGCGCCAGATACAGCAACTCACGGCCGGAGCCTTTGCTATGCCACATCGCTTCAGGGATATCGACCACTAAATAGTCTGCGTCATCCCAGGGGCTGAAAATACTAACTTTTGTCTCTCTTCGAGGACGGTACTCGCCGTCACGAAACCCAAGTCGGGGATGACGCCCCCCCGGATAGGGTAACACTTCCAATGCACTTCTCTGTTTCCAACTCGCCTTCACATCACCTGCTCGATTCATCGCCCGCTGCATCGTCGCCGCATCCAACCCTGTCACCATTCGTGATTCGGCCACCGTATAATCATGACGCTTCATGATTGCAGACCAGTGCATCAGTTCCTGCTTCGACTCTGGCACTCTAAATTCATCCCGGCTACGTCCGGCCTTCATAAGCGTCTGCCGATCTGTTATCACCTCGTCTTCAACCACCGGCAACAATCCGCCTGCGAGATATTTCTCAAGATCACGCAACGCCACTACCTTGTAGTCATTTACCTTTAAATAGTGCATGTACGATCGAAACTTATCTTCTGTCGTGCTTACCCAATCATGAGCACCATCAGGGACGCCGTGAAACTGCAAAATGGCAATCCGACCAAACTGAGCCTGCTTCACTCCCCGCTCAAAATCCGCAAAAGTCCAGTCCGGGCGAGCATCTGCCGCCGAAGGCAACAATAACGGGTGATCAAAACCGGGTTCTACCGCCACTCCTTTGCCCTCCGTATACGCATACTCAGGCGTGCCTCCGCGCCGGGCATACTGGATCCCCATCTCCTGCAGCCACGAAATCATATCCCTGGAAAACTTGTTTCCGGGGTATGCAAAACTGATCGGGCGGGGAATTTCATATTGCTGACAGCGTTGATTAATCGCTTCAAGCTGTTGGCGATAATTCTCTTTGCTGATCGCCACATGATCCCGCGTGTGATTTCCGATCTCGAATCCATCTTTACTGAGCGTGGCAATTTGCTCCCACGTCATGTAGTTCTCTTTGTCTTTCTCAAAGTCAAAGCCCTCGGTGATAAAAAAGGTCGCTCCAAAGCCATACTTTTTAAGAATCGGACGCACCGTCGTGTAATGACTTCGCACCGAATCATCAAAGGTTAACACAACCAATTTGTCCGGCACTGCCTCCTGAGCTCCTACTGACTCAGCCAACGCACATAACAAACAAACGAACAGTCTTAGCCTGGTTCCCATCATAGAGCCCCCTTTAATGTCACTCGTGTGCCTTCACCACGAACCGAATCAACCACCAGTTCCAATCCATATGTCCTGGCCCGCTGAATCGCCGTACAAAGACCAAAGGATTCTTCAGGTACATTTCCTGGATCAAATCCACAGCCCGCATCGTCCACCTCCACTAACCACTCCGACTTCCCGAGCCGAACAGTCACTGTGACTCGCTGTGCCTGACTATGCTTCCTCGCATTCCACACCAATTCCCGCACAATCCGATCGACAGCCTCGCTCACATCGGCCTCGAGTCCGGCAATGATCGATTCCCCGTCAAGCACTACCTCAAACCCTGGTTCACTAAACTCATGACATAAGCCTTCCAATCCGCCGGTGTTTAACAATGGCGTCGGCGCATCGGTCTGCAGAATATTTCGCACCTGCCCCACCGCCTGCTCCAATGACTGATCCAACTCTTCCAACAGTTCAGCCTGCTGAGCGGGTAACCCGGGCGTACCAAGCATTGCTTGAATCTGCATCCGAGCGGCAATCACGCGTTGTAACGGACCGTCATGCAATTCATGTTCGATTGTCGTCAATCGCTCTTCACACAACGCCAATTCACGCTGTAACGATGCGATCAATCGATCGCGTCCGGCAAGTTCTTCCTGCATTTAGCTTGTCTCCAGATGAGCGAACAAGTCTTTCCTCACTGCCGGATTACTGATTTTCCAAATCGCTCCATCAACGAAGAAATGATGCAGGTTTATGGACACGACTAACATTTCCACAGCCGACTGGTAGGACACTGCATATTCCAGTTGCATGCCGACAACACCAGGCAACTCCAACACGACATACCCCACTGCCAACAAGGCGGTATAAACAAAGATGCTTTTACGTATTCCCGAATTGGCGATCTTTCTTTCGGCGACGTTAGATTCAACCCGAGTTGTCACTACCAGATATTGCAACGCGTGCGCCAATTGAACGAACACGACCACCCCCACCACATCATGGTAATTCATAATCGCATAATACCAGACGTAAATTGCCACCCACGGAACGATCGCATTCAGCGGAATCCGGCGGCCGGTACGCTTCGATGCGTTATAAAACCCAAGGCCACCAAGAATAAAAAACGGAAAAGCCAGCATCGGGATAAACGGAGTTACACTTACACAAAAGTCTCTAAACGCTTGATTCTTCATTAAGGGAGAGGAAGCCAGGTACAACAAACCGTGAATTACCACCAATACGATCGCCCCACTTTTTATTAGCCATTTTTCTTTTGAATCCAGCCGCACCTGCCCAAGATAAAGGTAGGTCGACATAATCCCCCAGGCCTGCAGGTTATAGTGCCAACCCAAATAGAGAATCAGCCCCACTGACATCACCAGATAAAGAATACCGCCAACACTCACTCCCCCGGCATCCGTCGCCTCGCCAACACTGCTAAGCATCACGACGATACTCAACAACCCAAGAAGAATCGGCACACGCACCGAGGACCACTTGTACGTCTGTATCTGTTCTCTGGAGCGATACAGTAAGCGATACGAAGCCATAAAATGCGGGTGATTGATGATGATCGTTAACAGCCAAAACAGCGTCAACGAATCGAAGTTCCCTCCCCGCGGTCCCTGTAAGTTATTTTCAATCGCGAACGAACGTGAGAACTGTTGCCACCACTGGTGACTTGCCGGAAGAAAAACCAAAGCCAGTATGACCACAATCACCGACAGACCACCGAGTCCGAGGAAATCCACGAACGGGTTCCAGATCACTCTGGACTTTGGCTCTTTGAGTGCTTTGTCAGCCATACGTCGTTAATATTCCCTGCCAATGATGGGTTTCAGAGCGCTCAGAATACCAAATCACGGCCCCCTACGTCCTCCCCGATTTCTCTTCCAATGTTAAATAATCGGAGTGCTTTCGGTTAGTTAGCTATCCACCAATGTAACTGACAGGAGTCGAAACCATGGACCTAAAAGAACGATTTGAAATCTGGCGTGACGTTTTCTCTTTACAAATCGATTTTCTGCGGGAATTGGGCCATTACAAACTCAATGCCGCCAAAAGCGACCTCGTGGCAGCGGTTGCTTCCAATCAACTTTCCGTGGCTCGCATGAAAGCTCATATTGCACAAGAGTTACAGGGAGCGTTACGACGCTTACATCAAATGGAAGGCCGCACAGCGACAAAGACCAAACGATTGATGACTTCCGCTCGAAACGCCGCCTATATGCAAAATGGAGACGACATGACCCGCACGCGAATGGATCTCATGTGGGCCGCCTATAAGGTTTTCGAACGCATGGTCCCCATTGAAAGGCTCGAGCAGATAATGCAGCAGGATCTCCATCCCGGAGCCCGAAAAGGAGTCCAATTCGTGAACAAGGAAGAGCCATCGGAACACTGCCACGACATCCCGGATTATGTCGATAATGCTCACATGCTGGTTGGCTACATCAAACGTCGCCACTACTTACCCATCCGAGGAACTCAGGCCCACCGCCACGTACTCAAAGTCTTCCAGGCCATCGCCGACGTTGCGGCAACTCAACTCGACAAAATGCAAACTGCCATCAATGAAATGCGCACCAACACCTACAAAGTCTGGAACCCTCTGGTGATTGCAGGACTCCCTGACACCATGGACGTCAAGAAGATCATCTACAATGGCATGAAAGAGCTCTAATCACAGAGTTCTAAATCACGCCGACTTGTTTCAATGTCGAGACAAATGCAATGAACAGGAAGAAGATTCCGAAGAACACGAGTGCCATCCAGACCGACCGTCGCGGCTGTAATTTAGCCGGTAACAACGATCGATTGACGTAAACCGTGTGCAAACAACTGATTCCCAACGCATAATTATAAATCGTAGTAGCAATCTTCAATAACGTATCTGGCTTAAAGAAACCAAGCATGATAAATCCAAACGTGGCATAGACTGCCAAAACGCCAAAGTACACCATTCGAATCGCCTCGGGTTTCATCGTCCTTAACGACGCACTGGTCGTCCAAAAGACATCCACCCAACGCCGGATAATGCCATCTGCCGAGGTTGACATACTAGGAGCCAGAACCAGGAACCCACAGAAGATCGTCAGGAACCAAAAGGTTTTACCCATGCCGTTCGATTTGGCATCGTCGATTTTGGCCTCTAATGCCTGTTGCTCTTCCGCTGACATTTCTGATGTATTATCCGGGACTTCAATTCCTGCTACTGAACTCGCAACGCCATCGGCGGTCATGGTCGCGGCAACCCACTTATCCGGCACCGTCACACCACGGTCGAGAAATTCGACACTCAGCATGCTTGGCAAAGCTAAACCAATAAAACAGGCCGGCATCCAAACTACCAACTGATCTCGCATCACATGCTTAAACCACCGCCTCCATCTGGGCATCGCTCCCGGAGCATCCGGATCAAAGACCGTTCCCTGATGTGACAGTGAGATTTCCAGTCCGCCGACAACCGAAGGAATCGCACCGACGTGGTGCCCCATTCCCCAACCTTCATCACGTGTATAGTTACTAATCGGAGTATTCGAAAGTCCACCCGATCCGGAAATCGCCACCAATGCGGAAAGAGACGCGATTAAGGCCCAGTCAATATCCGGAAACCCTTTCCCACTCAGCAGGTCACCAATGACATTCGTGACGCTGGCACCATCTCGCTCGTTATCACCATCTACATCGATATAGCCATTCCCATCATTATCGAAGCGAACAAAATACTCTCCTGCGACTAATCCACCAACTGTTTCCGTCACGGTAATCTTCTCAAGATACTCGCCCTGCTCATCCCGAATCGTTACATCCGTAAGCTTAGCACTTTCGATGTCATCTTCCGGATTCACATCAACTTCAATACTCACAACACTTAAGGCGTCTTCGCCGCTACCGGCAGAGAACTTGGGCTCCACGACGTCTAGCACTCCGTCTCCGTCCCAGTCTTCTCCTTCGTCCAATTGTCCGTTGCCGTTGAGGTCATCCACTCGTTCCACAGGTACTGTTCCGACCTTTACAAAGCCTGTGAAGATTTCCGTCCAGGTTCCAAAGCTACTCCAGCCGATCGCCAAAACAAGCAAGAAGCCCATCACCGTTACAATCTTAAAGCCCATCACCCACTTCAACGCAACGTGAATCTTCCCCCCGATGACTAGTGGGATTAATGCCACACCAAAAATCGATAACCCGAATATTTTGACCGTCGCCGCATGGGACAGTTTCATCCCAAAGATCGTCACCATCGCCTCACCATCCTCCGGGTTGGGAACCAAGCCGAACAATGCTGCGAAGAGCGGAATCGCTGCGGTCATCGCCAGATACGGAAAAATGGACCCGGCGTCCAGAATGAGATAGCAAACCGTCCAGATGTTCTTACCAGGCTTGGTACGGAATTTACCTGTAAAAATTGGCTCCCCGCAGTACAACGTGTAACGACTAATCTCGAGGTTGTATATGACCTGACCAATAATACTCAATGTGGCCAGCCAAAGCAGAGCGCCACCATATTGAGCCGTCACTTGAGGGCCAACAAGCCATTCTCCGCCACCGATCGCGGCTCCACCAAGAATCAACCCGGGGCCAAGCATCCCAATCCATTTTTTAAGCGTGAACTTCGGAGCATCAATCAAGCCGCCGGAATCCCACTGAGGCATCGACTGATCACCAGGATAAGGTACTACAAAGCCAGCACCGTTTTCAGTCAGTTCCGTGTCTACTTCTTGATTTGAAATGTCTTCCGCCATGGATGGATTACCCAATGTTTAAGGTTTTGTTCAAATATCGTTGCTTCCAGCATAACTCGCTGGAGGCCTCCAATCTATTAATTGCTGTCACCGCTGACAACGCCAGTTTCTTTGAGATACTCTTTCCCGGGTAGGCCTTCGATCCACAACCGAATCAAATCAATGGCTGCCTCATCCTTAATGCTGGAAGCCACATGCGGCATCCTGCCTAGCCCCTTAAGTGTCATGCGATGATAAATCAACGACCGCTGCGGTTCTCCGGGAACAATTAATGCAGGATCTTTCAATTGAAATCCGCCTTGCCCGGGCGCGACCCCAATCACCGCAGCATCTTCCAATGTCTTATTGGCCAGCAACGAGAAATCCGCATTTCCACCACCCCAACGGCGATGACAATGCGAGCAATTACTCATCAGATAACTACGAGCTCTCAAATGCACAGGCTGTGTTTCATCGCGGTGGTCGACAATCTTCGACAATTGCTTTGCCGGCTTCTCTAAGGGTTTTGTAAACAGACCAATATGGTTGAAAGTATCAATTTGATTCGCAACGATGCCTCCATAGTCATGGTCTTTATTCATCTGCAGCGTCGTAATACCCAGCACATACCGAGAGGCCATCGTGTGACATAAAGTACATTCCGAACGACTCGGAAAATGCCAACGCTGTAGGTACTGTCCTCCTTCGGCCGTTTTATCTTTCACAACGAACTCAATATCCGCTCCGTCTTTCCCGAGCAATTCTGCATCAGTCTGCGCTTCATTCCAGACATAGGTATAGCCTCGCCACACCTGAGCACCATAACCGTTGTCGTCACCATCCATTTTCTTATGGTGCAGAATTCGAGTTTCAAGCCGTCGCAAACTATTCGGGTTCCCCTTTTCCATCTCGACGGCAAATGTCTTAACGGCAACTGTACCATCTGGAAATCGCCAGCCCGGCGGAGCTGCCGGTGGCACTTCCGGATAGCGTACGTCATCAAAGTCGATCATCCCTTTATTTGGAATCGCAAGATGTCGAAACTTCTTCGCATTGTCCGACCACAACGGTGAATTCACCGAATAGCTAATCACTCCGTCTTCCGGCACTAGCCTTGCCGTATCCTTGAACAGCCCTGTCTCACTCAACCATGTTGGAAAGTCCACCGTCTCCTTCACCGGAGGTGCCTTTGCCAATTCGTGCAATAACCCGCTGGCATAATCAATCAACAGAATCTCACCATCGGACTCTTCCACAAACGAAACAAGTCGTATCGACGTATCCGCCAGTTCAGACCATTGATTTACCTCTCCGCGATCGTACTTGAACGACCAGATCTTTCCGGTGTCAAAGTCACCATAAATATAATGCTGATTTAATTCCTTCAAACGCTCACCATAATAGACGTAACCGCCCGTGATCGATCGGAAGTCGTTATGGTTATGTTCCACCACTGGTTTTTCGATGGGCGTTTCCTGCCGTGGCCGCTCCGGCCGAAAAGGATGACTACCTTCTTTTACAGACCAGCCATAATTTCCACCTTTTTTGATGACGTAGACCATTTCCCACAGGTCCTGTCCAACCTCGCCCCCCCACATCATGCCGGTCTTTCGGTCGTGAGAGAACTTCCAGATCTGTCGGTGTCCAAAGCTATAGATTTCAGGCCGCGCGTCTTCACGTCCAACAAAGGGATTGTCCAGTGGTATCGCATAATGCTTACCCGGACTTTGCCCGTTCACATCAATTCGCATGATACACGCCAGCAAATCCGTAATGTCCTGACCGGTTTTCAGTTCATCAGCGATCCCACTACCGTCGCCGGACGAGATATATAGAAATCCGTCCGGACCAAACCCCAGGCAACCACCATTATGTCCGCCAGTGGGCCATTGAATCACCACCACTTCAGACTCCGGACTCGCAACTCCGTCGATGACTTTATATCGAGATACTCGTGAACCAACATCCGGCTCTCGTTCTGCACTGATTGACATCACAAACAGGTAACCGTTGGATTCAAACTCCGGATGCGCTGCGACTCCGTATACTCGCGTGCCCACGTCGATCACCAGTTTTTTTTGTGAAGTCTCACGATCCTCATCAATGAACCAGATCTTTCCTTCGACCTCGGCAATCACCAATTGACCATTTCCCGGAACGACGCTCCCAGCCACAGGATTTTCAAACTGAACATGGGGATATGCAACCTGTACCACGTACGGATTCGGAGGTTCAGGTGACCCCTTCACGTTGGACTTGGTCCACTCAACTCGAGATTCCAGACCGGACGGCTCAACACCTATACCTACCTCTCCTAGCATCCCTACGGCAGTCGCCAGGAATAAACAACGACCTAAACGAACCACCTTTTTGTGCATCATGTCTGTTTCCCCGGTCGATTGATAAAGCCTAGTCGCCATCGCAGGTGTTAGGGACGTGGGTGGATTAACACTACGTGGTTCGACAGTTCATTCGCGTCATCCTCACGGTAAGGAATCGCTGCCTTGACTCGATCTGCTACGAGACTGACCCCGGCACTCAATGACTTGGCAACCCCTTCCGATTGAATCAGCCTTGTCACGCGCTGTTGAACATCCACTACCATCTTTGAGCAATCTTCCTGCAACGCGCTCTTCACACGATCGTCCACCATCACTGCAACTCGGCATTCAGCGAGTGAAACATACAGCAGAACAGCTCCTCCCAGTCGTTCCGAGGACAAGACCTGCTCAAGAAAAACCAAGCGTGCTCCTTTGGCTACTTCCTCCTCAATCTCCTCCTGCGTGCCCAATAGCATTCTCAACCGCGTATCGTAAGACGCAGCAATCATTCCTGTCACGTAACCGATAACGACGGTCGCCAATTGCCAGTAAAAGGGGAGGCCGCTATCAAAAAAACCACCGCTATCCTTCTCAAACCAGGATCGCAACAGGTTAAAGAGCACAAGTGCCAGCAACGCCACCACGATCCCAAAATGACATTCACCCCGATCATAACGCCCCGACTCGGTCGCCACAGCGCAAACAATCTCTACAGAGGTTTCCTCTTCTGCTTTAACAATCGATGTTTCCACATCCAATAAATCAGATTCGCTAAACAGCTTTTCGGCGTTCTGCATGCTAGCCCGTTTCTCCTGTGAGCATTAAAGTAAATCTATCGAAGCGACCTTCCTAAAATTAGATTAACTCATCTAAATTGAAATTGCTATTTTAATGCCTCGTCGCAACACAATTCCCAAACCACATTGAGTTCTATCATGAAGATTTTCCACAACCCACGCTGCAGCAAAAGCCGCCAAACACTTTCTTTGATTCAAGATGCAGGCCATGACGTTGAAGTCGTTGAATATCTTAAAACTCCTCCCACCACGGAGCAGTTAACCGAAGTGATAAACTTATTGGGGATACCGGCCGAATCGATCGTCCGCAAGAAAGAGGCCTTGTTTAAAGAACTCGGATTGCCCGGCCAAACGCTTACCGACGACCAGTGGATTAAGGTACTTTGCGAGAATCCTAAACTAATCGAGCGGCCGATCGTTGTTTCCGGGGCACAGGCGATCATCGGCCGCCCGCCGGAATTAGTCAAACCGTTGCTTTAACGAGTTTCATTCTCGGGGATGATGGCGACGGCCCTGCACCAGCCGGCACTTGCCTTTTCAATTTTCACCGGCAGGCAGCTAACCCAAAAACCTATGGCAGCCGGCAATTGGTCGAGATTGGCAAGCTTTTCTATTTGGCAATATTCCTGGGTGATCCCGGCGAAATGTGCAGGCCAGATCACCTTCCCATCTCCTGTCTCTTGATACTCCTGCTTCATCGAATGAAATGGACGGTCAATCGTGTAGGCGTCAATTCCGATGACCCGGACCCCCTGCTCGACCAGCCAGAGTGTTCCCGCACGTCCTAAACCGGGTTGTTGGAAATAGTCTGCAGACTCCAAACGCTTGTCAGCATCGGTTCGCAATAACACAATTTCGCCCGGCTGCAACGCGTGTTCGATTCGTTCCAATGCCTGTTGTAACTCATCGATGGTTATTTCATCACCATCTTTGAGATGCGTCATATTCAGACAGACGCCCGGAGCAAAACACCAGTCGAGAGGCACTTGATCAATTCGCCTGGCGGGTGCTCCGCCGGAAGTTGGGCCATAGTGGTACGGAGCGTCAACATGGGTTCCTGTATGAGTAATCGCATTCACTTGCTCTATCGCCCAACCACCTCCCTGAGAATATTCAAGATCCTCACGTGCAACTCCAAACAAAGTGTTCATCTGCGCGCCTCCCTGACTGTGGTCCAGGTACTTAATCTCCGCTGGAAAGGGTTCGCTTTGAGAGGCGTGGGTGAGTGGCACACTTAGGTCGAGCAGTCGGCAATTTGTAAACATCATTAATTCCAATAAAAAAAGGCGGCCAGACCTGCTGACCGCCTCTTTCGGTTGTCTAAAACAACAGATTCTCTGAAGTCTTAGTTATAAGCCTTCATTCCGTGTTCGGACACATCCAGTCCAGCTTCTTCCTCTTCCGGATCAACACGTAACCCAAGCGTCTTCTTGATGATGATGCCCACCACGAGACTAAATACCACGGTGTAAGCACCAACGGCAGCGATACCGATTAACTGAGCGACAAAATCATGTCCGCCAAAGATCGCAGCAGCCAGAGTACCCCAGATTCCACAAACCAGGTGAACACTTACGGCTCCGACAGGATCATCCACAAATTTGTCAACGAAGATGACTGAGTAATACACCAAGCCACCGGAAATAGCACCGATCAAAACAGCGCCTTGGATTGTGACAGAATCAGCACTTGCCGTGACACCTACAAGACCGGCCAGAATTCCATTTAAGGCCATCGTTACATCCGGCTTTCCATTAACCCAGGAAACTAGTCCTGCACATAACCCGCCAGCGGCGGCTGCCATTGACGTGGTTACCAAGACTAGTGACGTCAGGGCGGGATCCGCATTTAGGACGGAACCACCGTTAAAGCCGAACCAGCCAAACCAGAGCAGGAACACTCCGACGGCGACCAACGGCATATTACTTCCAGGAATCGCATTAGGCGTACCGTCTGAATTGTATTTTCCAATACGCGGCCCTAGTAACCATGCGATCACAAGCGCAGCCCAACCTCCGACTGAATGTACCAACGTGGACCCGGCAAAATCATAGAATTCAATATTGTCTAACCAGCCCAGCCCCCATTTCCAGGAGCCGGTCACAGGGTAACAGAATAACAATAAAAATGTCGAAAAGACGAGGAATGACCCAAGCTTGACACGTCCTGCTACCGCACCTGACACAATGGTCGCACACGTGGCAGCAAACATTGCCTGAAAGAAAAAGTCCGTGTACCGGGTGTAGTCACCGTAAGCGTGAGTCAGTTTCGCAGTCACATCCTTTTCAGCAACCGTTACAAAATCAGGAATTGCATCAAGCTTTAATACCGCCGGAATAACTCCTCCATCTGCTTCTTTCGAGTCATTTGGCTCAAATCCCGGATACATCAGATTGAAACCGATCAGACCGTAGGTTAGCAGGCCAATCGAGATGATCATCGTATTCTTAAACAGAATATTGACCGTATTCTTCTGGCGAGTCAGACCGGACTCAAGCGAAGCGAATCCCAGGTGCATGATGAAAACTAAGCAACCACAGACCATGATCCACAGATTATCAATTCTGAAATCATTCTTCTCCGGTGTAATGGCGGCCTCTGGTTCTCCGCCTACCGGCGCCCCATAGGCAGCAGCTTCTTCCGGCGTAACGGCAGCCTCTCCGTTTTCAGTATCTTCAACGTCACCACCTTCCTGCGCAACTACCTCAGTCGCCGGCTCCTCCGCTGGCTCTTCCTGTGCCCAAACCGCTGGGGCAGCAAACATTGCTAACAGCAAGGCTGTTAACATTCTAAATTGAAATAGACGACTCATGTCCGTCTCCCTCTCGATCAAAACGTAACCATTTACAATTTGCCAGCAAGGGCCTGAGAGAGTTGTCCAGAAACGCTATTGCTCAGAGCAACAGGCACATGCCTACACAACACAATGACATTTCAGGTTTTGAAATACATTGTCAGGAGGGACAATATTCCAACCTCGATACAATCCATACGCACCGCCATGCGTTGTCCAGGATTTGAGTGAGAGAGGGTTCGAGTAGTTAAACTTCCTCAAATATAACGAAACCCCATTGTTCTTTTCAATGTCCGACTACCAAAAACGGGGAAATCTTGTCAGAATAGATGCTCCAAAGAATACTTGAAGCATCTCACGCGTACTACACACTACTGCCAGGATTTCATGTCACACGCAGCTCCTAGCCGGCTTCCTCGCCCTATCAGTTTTCTATTTGAAAATTCCATCTTCCTGATCGCCGGCACCATCGCAGCCCTATGTTGGGCCAACACCGATGTAAAAAGCTACAACGACTTCACACACTTTTCCATCGTCGGAGCCGACACGCATCACGCTCACTCCCACGATGACCACAAAACCGACTCCCACGCTCAAAATCCAGACAATCAATCGCAGGCAGACGCTGAACATACATACCATGCAGATCATGACCATGGTGATGCCGAGCACGCTGACTCGACCGAAGCCAAATCGAACGAAGAATCAGGGTTTCTGACCGATCTAAAACACATCATCCAACGCCCGGACAAAACAACCGGCCACCACCATGGAATCACCATCCACTTCCTGATCAATGACATATTGATGGCGCTCTTTTTTGCGACAGCTGCTGGTGAAGTCTGGGAAGCACTATTACCGGGCGGCTCGCTCTCCAATCCCAAAAAGGCCGCCACCCCGCTTCTGGCAACAGTCGGCGGCATCGCCGGACCGGCACTGCTCTACCTGGGGCTCGCGGCAATCCTTGGTGAAACCAAAGATTACGGCGCAGGTTGGGCAATACCGTGCGCGACGGATATCGCCTTTACCTACATGGTCGCACGACTCATTTTTGGATCATCGCATCCGGCAATTGCATTTCTACTGCTGCTTGCCATTGCTGACGATGCCGCCGGCCTGGTCATTCTGGCGATCTTCTATCCGAGCAAGGCAATTGCTCCGGAATGGTTCCTCCTTACCATCGCTTCCATGCTAGCGTGTCTTCTGTTACGAAAACTGAAAGTACAGAACTTCTGGGTTTATCTACTGGGTCCGGGCTTGCTTTGCTGGATTTCCTTTGATGTTGCCGGCATTCATCCTGCTCTGGGACTGGTCCCAATTATCCCCTGTCTGCCGCATGCCCACACCGATCTGGGAATCTACGCCAAAGAAGAATTAAACAGGCACGATACACTCAATGAACTCATGCATTGGTGGAAAAACCCCATCGAAATCATCCTTGGGTTATTTGGCTTAGCCAACGCTGGTGTGGAGTTTAATACTCTGGGCGTCGGCACCTACCTGGTCCTGTTTGGGTTAATTGTCGGAAAACCGCTCGGTATCTGTCTGTTCACTCTACTAGCCAAAGGCGTCTTTAAGTTGGAAATTCCTTCCGGTATGACAATGCGGCATATCCTTCTGATTGGGATCATTTCCTCGATCGGTTTCACCGTGGCACTCTTTGTAACCACCGCAGCATTTGGCGACTCATCCATACTGGTTCGGGATGCAGCTAAAATGGGCGCGTTGCTTAGCTTCCTCGGAGCGCCACTGGCCTTTATTGCAGCGAAGTTGCTCAAGATACGTCCCGAGCCGGCAAACGTCGCTTCTGAATGATTCGACTTGCTACGATTTCCTGCTTGCATTTACAATCAATATTGAAGCTTTACCCAGCCCTCTGTTCCGGTCCGCTTTCTGATTTAGATTGACACTACGATGCGATTCCACATCCTCATCCTGACAATCTGTGTCATGGTCGCCGGATGCTCTGATCAGCAGGCAAATTTTTCCCCTCCCAAGAATCAGATTAGTACTGGTCTATTACCATCTGATGCTGAATTAGATCCAGAGAAACAGCAGGCCATCTGGGACGCAGAGCATGTTACATTTTGCCTCGAACAGCGTTTTGGCAAGATGTTCACCGCCGCTCTAAAGTCTCATGACACGGATGCATTACAAAACTTTTTTATGCCAGCAGCAAGCGGCGAATGGGTCGAGTTTGCTAACGACATCTTTGCTCAGGGAGGATTCGAAGAACAAGCCTGTTCAACGAATCGCACTCCACTAACATTCGACGCCCTGCTCACAGCGATAGCAGACCTATCCGCAGAGTACGAAACAATTTCCAAGGTCGGCTTCCGTGTTCTCAGCATCCAAATGACGAACGAAACGAACGCCATCTGGCAAAGCGACGTTCAGGTTACCGTGAGTGGCAAACTCGACGGACGAACCAGCTATCGCAAAACCATCGCAACAATTACCTATCAAGCCGAGACACCACTTGAACTTGGCACAAAACCGTTTATTCACTCCTGGGTCACCACAGATCAGATCACTCGAAGTTCTGAAGCTGCGTTATTCTCAGAAGTGACTGCTCGATTCACTTTGGATCGCCTACCATTGATAGACAATTGGAAAATTCCGGCTGAACAATCGGCTCAATACCGTTCGCAACTCGCTGTCGCCGATTTCGATCAGGACGGATTCAACGACATTGCAATCGGCACGTTTACCGGCGAACCCATCCTCCTCAAAAACATTGGCGGGCGATCGTTTAACCGGATTGACCAACAAGTTGGATTGCGTCGTTGGGCTCCGAATGAAGAGACCTCTTTGGTTGCCTGGATCGACGTCGATAACGATGGGTATCAGGATCTGATCATGGGCAACCGCATCTACAAAAACGTGGAAGGACGTCGATTTTCAGACATCACGTCGTCATCCGGCCTGAGTGTGAATCGTCAGCCAATGGGTGCCGCAATTGCCGATTACGACGCAGATGGCGATCTTGACATTTACATCTGTTATCAATACCCGGCCGAAGATGAACCTCAAAAAGAGGGGCCTTCCCCCTGGGTTGGAGATGACAGTTCGGGTGGAGCAAACCACCTTTGGCAAAATCAGGGTAACGGATCTTTTCGTGAAGTCGGACAAGCCTCAGGCGTTTCAGCCGGAACTCGCAAATCATTTGCCGCTAATTGGCTCTTCTACAACGACGATCATTTCCCGGATCTCTACATTGCCAATGACTTTGGAACGAACAACTTATTATTAAACCAGGGCGATGGTACGTTTGAGGACATTTCGTTCACCAGCAACACCGCCGATTTTGCAACCAGCATGGGCGTGGCTACCGGGCATCTCGACAGCGACGGCCGACCGGAAATCTATGTTGCCAACATGTATTCCAAAATGGGTCGCCGAATTATCGGACAGGTTTCTGCCGCGGACTATCCCGACGGTATATACCAACAAATCAAAGGCTCCTGCGCAGGCAATCGCCTTTACAGCCCCAGCGTCGATGATCCGCAACGCTGTGAAGAAAACAGCATTGCTCTGGGCATTAACGACATCGGCTGGGCATACGCACCAGCATTCGCAGACTTTGATGGAAACGGATGGGCCGACATCTACGCCACAACAGGTTTCATGAGCCGTGATCGCAGTAAGCCAGATGGTTGAACGTGCATGTGGAGGGCTGTCGTGACACAGCCACTGGACAGAACATGCGAACTACCCCAACTGGGAGAATTGGACTCCGACAAGGGAGAATTCTGGCGGACAAACGTTTTTCAAATCGCCAATAGCGGCGACAATCTTTCCGCGTTTGAAAGTAACCGACTATTCTTTAATGCCGGTGAAGGCAAGAAATTCTTCGATGTCAGTTTTGATTCCGGAGTCAATATTGATTCCGATTCCCGCAGTGTCGTCGCCACCGACTTTAATAACGATCGCAAGCCGGATCTACTCGTAGCTTCCGTAGGCGGCGGCCCTTTACGGCTGTTTCAAAATACCGTAGAAAACGACAACCGTTTCATTCAATTCGATGTGGAAGCCAAAGCCGGATCCAACATCGGCACAAGACTAATTATTCATACTGAGACTCACGCGATCTACAGAGACCTCTTCCCTCATAATGGCTGCATGGGGCAAGCCCCCATAGATAGAACGGTAGGCATCCCTGCCGGTGTGAAAATCACCAGCATTTCCATCCGCTGGCCCGATGGAACAACCCAAACGGTCTCCAACAATCTCGATGCCGAGTCAATCTCAATCCAACAAAAATAAGAAACGCACATTGACGCCCTCTCGCAAAACGATCGTTGGATTAGGTGAACTTCTTTTCGACATCATCGACGACCAGCCCATCCTAGGTGGTGCCCCTGTCAACTTCGCCATTCAGGCACATCAAGTCCTTTTCCAGTATGGCTATCAGGGCGTCCCCGCCGTACGACTCGGCAATGACTGTCTGGCCCGACAAGCCATTACCCAACTTCAGTCATTCGGTCTCAACACCGACTTTGTTCAATACGATGCTCGCCACCCCACCGGGACAGCAATCGTTCATCGTGAATCTGACGGCCATCGTTTTGAGATTGTCGAAAACGTATGCTGGGACCATTTCCAATGGGACGATCAATTAGACTTGCTATCCAGATCAGCCGCCGTCGTCTGTTTCGGAACGCTGGGACAACGCAGCGAATTCGGGCGTTCGACCATCCAACAATTCGTTGAATCTGCCGAACAGGCCATACGAATCTTTGACGTAAACCTACGACAACATTACTACAATGCTGACATCATTAAACACGGATGCCATCACGCCAATCTTCTAAAACTCAATGACGACGAGCTGATTCCAGTGTGCCAGTCGTTGGGAATCAGCCCAGCCGATACTCCCACCCATTCCTGTCAACAAATCCTTGCAGAAACACCGCTCGAATACATCGTCTTCACGCAAGGGGCATTGGGAACCACGATGATTACGACGGATATTGTGCAAACGGGCCCCCCTGTCGAATTCACGCCTGCGCCTAATGCTGATTCGGTCGGTGCTGGTGATGCCTGTACGGCTGGAATCATCGCCGGATTGCTTCTTGAATTACCGCTCGAAGCCATCGTAAAGCTTGCAAACAGACTCGGGGCCTACGTGGCGTCCAAACCAGGTGCCACACCGACTCTACCAGCGAACTTGCTTACACTACAGTCGTAATCCACGTCGGCTCAGCGGCCTGTTTCTGCTATAATTCAGGAATGATACGCACGCAACAACTCCCCGGTTCCCTACTCGCTGTCGCACTATTTTCAGCCACACTCCTGCCCTTTCCCGGCCCATCGCTGCTGGGCCAGGAACAACAGACAGTACCCGAATTCACAGCCGAGCAGTTAGAAGCCTTTGAAACAAATATTCGGCCCTTACTGGTCAAACATTGCTATGAATGTCATAGCACCGATTCAAAGTCACTAAAGGGAGGATTACTAGTCGACAGCCGCGAAGGATTGCTAAAAGGCGGCGACTCCGGGACTGCGATCGTTCCGGGAAAACCCGAAGACAGCCTACTCATTTCTTCGGTCAAATATCAAAGCTATGAAATGCCACCAGCGGGTAAACTCACCGAAAAAGAAGTCCAGTTGCTGAGCCAATGGATAACCAACGGAGCGCCCTGGCCTGCCAGTGACAGCCCCGTAGCGAAAGCGGCCGGTGCAATCGTTAACTGGGAAGAGGCTCAACAAAACCACTGGGCCTTCCAGCCAGTTACCAATCCCCCACTCCCCCAAGTCAGTAATCCCGACTGGACTCAATCCTCCATAGACTATTTCGTGCTTGCTCAACTCGACCAACAGGGCCTTCAGCCCTCCCCCGCAGCTGACCGGCGCACACTAATCCGACGACTCTACATGGATTTGCTCGGTGTCCAACCGACCGAAGAACAAGTCGCTGCGTTTGTGCAATCAGACTCCAACACCGCTTATCCTGAATTAGTAGACCAACTTCTGAGTTCTCCCAAGTACGGTGAAAAATGGGGACGGCATTGGTTGGACGTAGCCCGCTACAATGAAGGATTTGGTGGTTTCACCGACAATGGCCCCAACCCCCACGCCTGGCGTTATCGAGACTGGGTGGTGCGAAAACTAAATTCCGACCTACCCTACGACCAATTCGTTAAACAGCAGATCGCCGGAGACCTGTCAGGAGACATTGAATCGTCTATCGGGACTGGTTTTCTTGCACTAGGACCAACTTTCAGAACCGACGGTGGCGACCCGGACAGTGCTGCTGCCGCAAAATCAGAGACCCTGGATGACCGGGTCGATACGTTGACGCGTGGATTCCTCGGACTCACGGTTGCCTGTGCGCGTTGCCATGATCACAAATTCGACCCCATACCAACGCTTGACTATTACTCCTTAGCTGGAATCTTTAATAACTCAGCCTCCGTCATCAGCCCTATTTCTGCTCAGCCCATTGTCGATGCCTTTAATGTGGCTCAGAACGAAGTCAATCGCCTTAATAACGAACTCAAAAAGGCGAATGACGAAATCAAGAAGGCCGGAGACAAAACCACAGAACAACAAACGGCCGCCAGGGACGAGCTGCAGCGACAACGAGATGCCGCACAACAGAAAGTACCAGCACGGTTCGACGAAGCACATACGTTGCGAGACACCGGTAGCGGCAACATGCATGTGGCCTTGCGAGGAGACATTCGCAAACGCGGCCCCGAAGCGCCAAGGCGATTTCTCCGAATTGTAGAGGGGGAAAACCCAACGCTTTATGACAATGGCAGTGGGCGACAGCAACTTGCTGACTCCATCGCAGATGCCAATAATCCGCTTACCACCCGCGTCATCGTCAATCGAATCTGGATGCATCATTTTGGTCGTCCAATCGTCACTTCACCGAGTAACTTTGGCACACTTGGAAATAAACCTAGCCATCCATTGCTACTAGACTGGCTGGCACACGAGCTAGTTGCCTCTGACTGGTCCCTCAAACGACTACATCGTGAAATAATGCTCTCTGCCACTTACCGCCAAAGCAGCCGTTACAACGACAAGCATTTCGCTGTCGATGGTGACAACAAGTATCTCTGGAGATTTTCACCCCGTCGTATGGATGTTGAATTGTGGCGTGATACCATCATGCAGGCCACCGACGAACTGAATTTGCAGATGGGCGGGCCGCCTCAACAGGATATCCTGCGCAGTAATCGACGAACCGTTTACGCATCCTCCAGTCGAAACGGCGACCAATTCGCTTCGGATCGCTTCCTAAAATTATTCGACTTCGCAGCCCCCCGGGCATCTATTGCCAAACGAACGACCACCACCGTTCCTCAACAATTTCTTTTCCTGCTCAATAGCTCCTTTATGGTCGAGCGGGCCCGGCAATTCAATCAGCGACTGGAACGTATTTCTCAGGATTCTCAGGCCCGAATATCGTTTGCGTATCAGCTCTTATACAATCGGGAACCAACCCCCGAGGAAATCGAAATCGGGATCATTTTCACAACCAATTCCGATAAGAATGATCCCAACGACAAACTCACCCGATGGATACAATATTGTCAGGCATTGCTAAGTTCCAACGAGCTTATGTTTATCAGATAACTCAACCACAATTCCAATAGAAAAATCATCTTAGATTTTTAATCACATGAATAAGAAACTACCTACATTCGACCCGTCTGTTCTGGGAATCTCACGTCGTGAAATGCTGAGCCGATTCGGCGCCGGTTTTGGTACGCTCGGGTTGCAGCAAATGCTGGCACAACAAGCGACAGCTGCACCTGCCGGTGATTCACCTTTAGCTCCCAAAGCACCACACTTTGCACCGCGAGCAAAAAGAATCATTCAGCTGTTCATGCCCGGAGGCCCCAGCCAGGTAGACACATTCGATCACAAACCTCTGATCGAAAAGTACTCTGGCCAACGCCCTGAATTGGTTGATCGAAAGTCGCTGAGAAACACAAAAAACGGACTGATGAAATCTCCGTTCGGGTTTAAGCAGTATGGAGAAAGTGGCAAATGGGTCAGTAACATCTTCCCTAAGGTTGCTGAAAAAGTCGACGACCTCTGTTTCATCCACTCTATGCATACTGATATCCCGGAGCATGCCGGTGCTATCCTGATGTTTAATCTGGGGCATATTCAGGCCGTACGACCTAGCCTCGGTTCCTGGTTGGTGTATGGCCTGGGAGCGGAGACCGATAATCTACCCGGTTTTGTAGCCATGTCTCCACATGCTCAGGCCCGAGGCAAAGCGGCTAACTATAGCAACAGTTTCCTACCCGGTGCCTACTCCGGCTGTTACGTTAACATTAACTCCATGCATCCGGATCGCATTGTCAGTGATCTAAAAAATCAGTATCTAACGAGAGGAACGCAGCGGGAACAGGCGGACTTACTCGCCAAACTCAACCAAATCGACCTGCGTAATCAACAGGAAGATGCCGCCTTAGAATCAAGCATTCAGGCGATGGAGATGGCTTTCCGAATGCAGTTTGCAGTTCCGGAAGCGTTCGATGTCTCACGGGAAACGCAAAACACGCTGGACCTGTACGGACCTACTCAATATGCCAAAGGCTGTTTGCTCGCTCGTCGTCTGGTCGAACGTGGCGTCCGGATGGTCCAACTATCGCTAACGATCGATGGTTATGACATTGCCTGGGACACCGGCCATGGTGATATCGTCGGAGGCCATAAACGGTTGGCCGATGCCTGTGATCAGGGAATTGCCGCACTGTTGGAAGACCTCAAACAACGAGGAATGCTCGAAGATACGCTGGTTATGTGGGGCGGAGAATTTGGACGAGCACCAACGTCGGAAGGCCAGAAGGGACGCGATCATGATCACTATGGCTTTACTATCTGGATGGCCGGTGGTGGCGTCAAGCCGGGCTACTCCTACGGTGCAACTGATGAGTTCGGACTAACGGCTGTCGAAAATCGAGTCCATGTTCATGACCTGCATGCCACCATGTTACACATTATGGGCCTGGACCACGAACAATTGACCTATCGCTATAGTGGTCGGGATTTCAGACTAACCGACGTCCATGGCCACGTCATCCAGGATATTTTGGCCTAGAGTTGCGTTGGGCTAGACAAACAAACTAAGACCTTGCGCTCACAAATTACAAAACACTTGTATAATTGCTTAACTGACAAACTATCCAATTGTCTAATTGTTTAACTGCCTAATTGTCTAACTGTCTATTCTCTCTATGTCTATTGCAACATTTGGTGCCGGTTGTTTCTGGTGCGTGGAAGCCGTCTTTCAAAACCTTAGTGGCGTGACTGCTGTGACCCCCGGCTACAGCAACGGCCATCTCGCCAATCCAACCTACAAGGAAGTCTGTACAGGTGGAACAGGCCACGCCGAAGTTATCCGCATCGACTTTGACGACTCGGTCATTTCATTCGAAACGCTCGTCGAAATTGTCTTTCACGTACACAATCCCACAACACTTAATCGTCAGGGTGCCGATATTGGTACTCAATATCGCTCGGGAATCTATTTTCACGACGAAACACAACAGGAAATCGCTCAGGCGGTTAAATCCCGCATCGACGCTTCAGACCTTTGGGCGGATCCAATCGTAACGGAAATTGTGCCCGCTGATACATTTTATGCTGCGGAAGATTATCATCACGACTACTTCTCGAAGAACCCAACGAACCCCTATTGCCTTTCTTCGATTGGTCCAAAAATGGCGAAGCTGTCCGCTAAATTCCCACACCTCCTCAAGGGCTAACCAATACATTTCCGCAGGTCGCTCATTTTATCTGCACTTGTACCAGTCCTGACAGGCTGCGTTTTACCGACCTTTGAAAAGCCAGCATCTTCTTCAAAATCAGCAATACAGGATGAGGATCTTTGCGGGCAATGGGTGCCGATCAGGATTAACGAAGACGGTCAGTCAGAGCACAAAGACGAGACATTTTCGATGGGATACCACCCGGAGCGTGATGGCGGGATAAGACTGAGTGACAACAATGAATTGATCAATGAAGAACGCAACTTCATGGCCACCACCATCGGAAACGTTCATTACGTATCCATTCCATCGACGAAAAAAGACGGTGGTAAGGATGCCGGCAAATTCATGCTCGGTCAATATTGATACGACAAACCAACCAGGCGTTTACACCTCCGGTTGGTGGACCCTCAAAAGCTTGCCGAAGCAGTAGGACAGAGTCACCTGGTGGGTACCGTCACGGAAGAGCCAACCAAAGTAGACGGCAAAGAAACACTCAAACTAAAGGCCGTCAATGTAGAAGCTACCACCGAGCAGCTACGCAACTTCTTAAAACAGCATCCGGATATGATCTTTCAGGATCGCACTCAGATACTCAAAAAGACGAAAGCTAAAAACTAAAGGTACTCGTCAGATCCAGACTGTCTGCCATTTCTTTCTGCAGTTCCAACAACGCGGCGAAGAGTTTTTTCTGAATGTCCGCAGTCGATGGGTCTTCGGAAAGATCGATCGCCTCTTCCGGGTCGCTCTCTAAGTGATAAAGACGTACCTTTTTTGCCGTGGGATAAAGAATCATTTTGTAACCAAAAGCACGGACGCTTCGCTGGTTTTCAAGATAGGCTCCATAAACAGCAGGATAATTGGATTCCTTTTGCTCGCCGTTCAACAACGGTAGAAGACTATGGAATTCAACATGCTCAGGCTTCTCCATGCCAGCCAACTCGAGCGTTGTCGGCATCACATCCTGCAGATAGATATTCGAATCGTTGGTCGCATCTTTTGCAACGTCCGGACCAACAACGATAAACGGAACACGCACACTGTGGTCGTACATATTCTGTTTACCCATGAGACCATGGTGGCCCACGGCGAGCCCATGATCTGCAGTAAAGACGATATAGGTATTACGCTCTTGCTTCGTCTTCTTCAGGTGATCCAGAATTCTGCCAATCTGGTGATCCATATGCGTAATGATTGCATAGTACTCCTGTCGATTCACCTTCACTGCATACTCGGTTCTTGGAAACGGAGCTAGCATCTCGTCGCGCAGCTTTCGCCCTGTCGCAGCGTCTTCATTAAACGGGTACTCTTCCAGAAAATTGCCGGGCACATCTACATTTTCAAGTGGATACATATCGACGTACTTTTTTGGCGACTGTCTGGGATCATGAGGAGCATTAAAGGCGATGTACATAAAGAACGGGTCGTCATCCGTTTTCGCCTGATCAAGAAACCCTATGGCATCGTCCGCCACAACTTCGCTCCAGTGCTTGCCACCTTTCCAAAAACCACCCCATTGCGGATCATATGGCAACCAGGTTTTGTCGTTACGGCTTTGCGGCCGATTGTAACCTTCCGGCACCTGATTCGGCATGCCACCACGTATATGTGCCGTCGTGTCGAATGCTTTAGCCGCATCCGCACGCACATGCCACTTGCCGGTCATATAGGTGTGGTAGCCTGCCTGCTGCATGTACTTCGACCAAAACCTACCTTCCTGCATCTCTTTAGCCGTATCGCGATAGATCGAATTCGCGTTCCAGATAAACCGACCGGTATTCAACATACAGCGACTTGCAACACAAACCGCTCCACTCCAGCTACCCATATTGAACGCATGGGTAAAGGTGGTCCCCTGACGGGTAAGACGATCCAAATTCGGCGTCTTAATCACCGGATGCCCGGAGGATGCCAATGTCTCAAAACACTGGTCGTCTGCGAAAATGAACAGTACGTTGGGCTTATTTTTTTCCGCAGCTGAAGCCGCGTGAACAAACAGTATCAATAGGCATAGAGTCAGTTTAGTATTACGCATCATGTTCCTAAAACGAATTACTAGTTGTGGTTAGACTTACTTGAACTCAATCGCGTCCGGATTGCCACGGCTCTTCAAAAATGCCAGCAGATCAAGCACTTCATCCTGGTTCAGCGTGTTCAGAAGTTTTTCCGGCATTAACGATTGTTTGGCGGGAAACATCTCGTCGATATCATCTTTAGCCATAGTTACAAGCTTGGTCGCGTCTACGGGATCTGTCAGAACAGTGATTTCCTTCTCCGTTTCACTCGTGAGCCTTCCATTGAGCACCTGGCCATTGACGGTAACAATATTCATCGCTCGATACTGATCCGAGATTACTTTGCTGGGATGAATGATTGCTTCGGTTAGATCTTTATTACTGAATCGGCCAGCCACGTTACTTAAGTCCGGTCCGGTCGAGCCGCCCGAACCGTCAAATCGATGACAAGACTGACACTTCGCAGCCGCAAACATCTTCTTACCATTCTCGAAATTCCTGCCAGACAAACCTGCTGCAGCGAGTGCCAAAACTTCATTCATCGTCCAGGCTTTCCCGGGGCCGGCAGCCTTTGGCAGGTCTTCTTCCTTCGGAGGTGTAAATACAATCTCGCCGGCGATCAGCTTCCGCTCATCCTCAGACATATTCGCCAACGCTTCACTCTGGATATTCTTCAAAAAGCCCGTATAACTCGCGCCACCACTTCGCTCATTGGCTCCCACAAACCACTGCAGGTATTCTTTGCGTTGTTCCAGAGTCCAGCCATAACGTAGATTTCTCAAAGCATAAGCATAATGAATCTTTTGTATTTCCGGTCGATTGCTAAGCATTTGCGCGATCGTTCCGCCATACCCTTTATTGCGAGTCAACAAATCTGTAATTTCTTCGCCGTCGGTAGCCTCATCAGCGGCCATCAATTTAAGAGTTTTGCCCGCCACCGTGGGCGAATTTAGATAGACCAACACGGTGACTAACTCACGATCAAGCTCGATATCGTCTGCTGGATACTTGTCGTCCAATTGTGCCAGCACCTGTTTCGCCGATGCAACTCCGGGAGCTCCCAACCGTACAAACACGAGTGAATAGGCTCGTAACAAATCCAATTTCGCCTGTTTATTCAGCTTTTCGAAATTGACGTTCTGCAGTGCACTCACTGCCTTGGCCTGCAACGTCTCTCCGCCCTGTCGCGCCAACGCCATAACCCCGTTGATCAATGCTACCGGATCTTCCAGGGCCAGTACTTCATTCTCCCATTCGTTGATAGGCTGAAATTCAAGTGCAACTCGAGCAGCATACCGTATGTGCCTGTCCTGATGCCCAAGATGTCTGAGACTGGCAGCTACAGCGCCTACCGATGCTTTGCCATGAAATGCTTCCAGAGATCTTCGCAAGGCTCGTTCCTTGGCAAATTTCGTATCTCTTGCATCCACCAATTTCGTCGACGCGTCTCCAACATAGCTCACTCGGTACAAAGCCGACTGTGTGCCACGTCCACCAACGCTGAAAACCATAGCTCCGTCCGGACCAATCGCAGCATCGGTTAGTGGTAACGCTGAACGCGAGAGAAACTCTTCGCGAACAGCTTTGTAGCTGGCGCCATCTGCTTCCGAATGCACGACATACATGGTACCAAACGTCCAATCGAGGCAATAGAATCCCTTCTGAAACTTCGCCGGGAATTTAGCACCATATCCGAAGCAGGCTCCCACGGGAGATCCCGGACCAATATCCACAGCCTGAGGCAAGCTATCACCATAATATGCGGGCCACTTACCCGTACCACTACGCCAGCCAAATTCACTGCCGCTCGTGGCATGCACTACTCGAGTTGGTCGGTACCATGGGGTACCCATGTCCCATTCCATATCTGCGTCATAGGCAAAGATTTCACCGTCGGCATTAAAATCGAAGTCATAAGGGTTGCGGTACCCAATGGAGAACATCTCCCAGTCTTTCCCCTGCTCATCCGTCCGCGCGATCCAACCACCTGGTGCGAGCTTTCCGGCGGCATGACCGCGAGCATCCCATTGACGTGGCAATAAATGATCTTCTGACCAGTTTGTGGGGATCGTGCTGCTGCTAAAACCTGTTGGCGGATCTGTATGATTTCCGGCAATCACGTAAATCGATTTACCATCCGGTCCCAGGCGTACTGAGTGAGGTCCATGTTCACCGCCCCCGCGAAACTCCGCGACCTTTTCCATTTTGTCAAACTGATCATCACCTGTTGTATCCTGAAGTCGATAAAGGCCGCTACCAGGCCCGCCGTTTACCGAAACGTAGAGTGAATCAAATGCGTACAACATCCCCTGAGCACTCGACAAACCGATTTCCAATTTCTCGACACGCGTCACTTCATCGCTACCAATGGTAGGAAGCGTAATACGATATAGGCCTTTCCCACCCTGATCAGAAGCAATCAATCGCCCCTGGTTATCGAAGGCGATCGAAACCCAGGAACCTTGTGTATCTTTGGGCACCGTATACAATTCTTCAATCTGAAATCCTGGGGGTACCTGAAACACTCCATCCGGAACAGCGCTCACCAGGCCCACAGCGTTATTCGCATCGGCTGACAAGACATTGCCCCAGGGACTGCGACCAAGGGCACCAAGCAAGAACGCTTTCGCGGTCTCATCCGGAGTTTCTTTTTTTGCTACCAACCAGCTTTCATCGGAGATGACATAGGACACTTTTCCGGATTTATCTTTGAATCCCAGCTTCACGATTAAGCCAGCGACCGAGCCTTCATTAGCACACTCAAATTTGAATTCGTTAGCACCCGCCTTGAGGTACTTTTGAATATTGAGTCGTGATGCCGATTCCCAACTTGAATCCGAATGCACTTTTTTACCGTTGATCGTGATGACCATCGAGTTATCACAGGATGCCAGCAGCGACGCATTGACGCTATTCACCTCAACCGTTTTCGTGACTATTATCTGTTCGCCATTAAATGATTTTGCTGCTCGCCATATCCATTGTGGCTTCGGGCCGGCCTGCATATCAATTTCGGAGTCCACCTTTTCAGAGACGTCAACGACAACCTTCCCGTCAGGGCCACGGGCAACGGACTCAACCACTTCCGGGGCCTGAATATACGTATCCCCATCCTGCTCGGCAGCCTTAATTGATGGCAGCCCTAAACTTACAGTCAGCAAAACGATCAATAGTTTTTTCATGATACGGCCTTTAACTATCTATCATTACGACTCTCTACGGCTCCAGAATCTGGCAAGAGAGATATTACTGCTATCAGCAATAACAATATAAAAAACTGTTTTCTTAGTTATTAGCAGATACGGGCAACCAGCCTTTGTTTTTAGTCCGTACGCTGTAAAGACTTCCGCCGGCAGTAATATAAAGCGTTTTCAGATCTGCTCCACCAAACGTACAGTTTGTAACTTCATCTTTGGGAACGCCGATAAAATCGATGTACTTTCCTTTGGCATTAAAGACATAAATCCCGCCTTTAAATTCGTTGGTCTCGTGTTCAGCGTCTTCTTTGTTTAGTCCGCCGGCAACGTAAACATTCCCTTTAACATCCTGAACCATTCCATCGGGGCCTCGACCATCACCCCAATCAAAAATCATCTCTTTGGTTTCTACCAAAATACTGCCGCAACAAGCCATGCGCTCAAACCGAAACAGTTTTCGCTCACCACCTGCATTGTTATTATTATTGCCAGCCACCCAGATGTACTTCTGATTTCTGGAAACCAGAACTCCGTTAGGTCGATCCACATCGTGTACAATCTGGATCGTGACGTAGCCATCAGGATCGATCATATAGACGCCTTCGATAGGATTACCGTCAAAGTCTTTTTGTGGCAGGTTTTCATACGGCCCGTACTTAGGATCAGAAAAATAAATCCGCCCTTCATTGTCAACGGTAATGTCATTCGGTTGGTTGTACGGAGCGTCATCGTACTTATCCGTCAGCACAGTCTCGGAACCATCTTTTTCGATTCGTATGACGCGTTGTTTACTTGGTTGGCAACATAGCAGTCTACCTTCCGCATCAAACAACAGCCCATTAGTACCCAGATCCTTGATATAGACCTGAGGAGCACCACGATCCGGATTTTCCACATCATGCAGATAAACACTGCCAAAACTGGACACGAGTCCCACCTCGGGATTCCAGGCGGGACCTTCCCCTGCTCCCATTTCACTCACCAATTCGAGGGACGCTCCCTTTTCCCAAACTGTCTTCTTCTGAGCATGAGCCGAACTGGTCACCGCCATGGAGAACACCAGCAAACCCATCATTGCAATTTGTTTCATTTGAACTCGACACATCGTTCCGTTGCCCCTTTGTTTCTTTTCTTAATGCAATAAAAAACCGCAGCGTGTCTCGACACCCTACGGTCTCCATTTTACCAAATTCCTAGCCGACTATTTCCTTGATTGGCGTGCCGCCATTGGAAATCGTAAACGGCCGTCCTGTCGGCGATAAGATTTCCTCTTCGTATGGCAAATCAATCGCCTTGGCAATCGTGGCATTAAAGTCCTGAACCGATACCGACTGGTCTTCAACATAAAACGCATCACTATCGGTTTGGCCGTAGACTTGCCCGCCCTGGATTCCAGCTCCGGCAAGCACGGTCGAAAATGCAGCTGGATGGTGATCGCGACCAACATTGACGTTGATATTCGGTTTGCGTCCAAATTCTGTACCAATGACTACCAGGGTGTTCTTTAGCATCCCCGATTGTTTTAAATCCTCAAGCAGTGAACCAACCGCATTATCCATTTCCGGGCCCTTGTTCGCCATGGAATCAAAGACTCCACGATGCATATCCCAGCCGCCGGAAATCACCTCCACAAACCTCACTCCGCTTTCCACAAGCCGTCGGGCGAGCAGACAGCCCTGCCCGAGCCGATTTCTTCCATACTTATCTCGTACCGAATCATCTTCCTCATTCAGATCGAATGCCTTCAGGCCATCACTCTTCATCAACCCCACCGCTTCCCGGTAAAGATCATCGTACCCGTTAACATGCTGGTTATTTTGCGCTAATGCCCGGAAGTTTTGGTCTATCGAAGCGGTCAAACGAAGTCGTCTATCAAAATGGTCTTCTTTTAGATAGCTCGGCATCTTTACATTTTGAAGGCCCTGATTGGGATCACCTACAGGAACAGGAGCATACTTAGCACCGAGATATCCGGGGCTTCCGCCTTTACCACCAATTGAAACCGATGCCGGCAATTTCTTACTAATACGACCGCCTAAACGCTGTACCCAGGAACCGAGTCCGGGATGCGAAGTCGTAGCAATCTCTTTGTAGCTGGTACGCATCAGGTATTGACCGGGACCATGTGCTCCTGTCTCCTGACTCATCCCACGCAGGATCGCCAGGTCATTACTTAATCCCGCCAGTTTTTTCATGTACTCACCAAACTTAACACCTGATGTCCTGGTATTAATAACTTTGGTGTCACCCTGCACTTCGCTGCCGGGCTTAGGGTCAAACGTATCCACATGACTCATTGCACCAGTCATGAATAGATAAATCACCTGCTTCCTGGAGCTACTACCTGCTTTATCTGCATCCAAAGCATTGGCGGCCAACGGAGCGGCAGTCACTCCCAGCATTGAACTCGCGACCTGCCCCATAAAACGGCGGCGATCGAATTCATTCATTTTTAAAGCAACGTTTTTATCAAACATAGAATCGTCTCTTGGATACTGCGATTTCGAGGGTTACTGAACAAATAGAAATTCACGCGTATTGAGCAAAGCCCAAATCACGTTGCCCATTCCGGGAGGTCCATACTCATTAATCTCGCGTTGACATGCAAGCCGCTCATCACGGGTCGGCATCCGGCCAAGGATACTCAAAAACACAACCGATAATTGATCATTCGGAGTTTTCGCGCCCATCACTTCACGATGAACTACTGACCCTGCTTCAAGCATAATGTGCGTAATGGGACCGTTGAACAGTGCCAACAGCTGAGGAACCGTTCCTTCGGTCGAACCATCCTCAATGATTTCCCGGTCGCTTTGACCAAATTGCCTCAGGAAATGACCTGCCGGCAAGGGTTGAGGCAATTCCGATGCTCGCCTCAGAACTAAGCCCTTGTAAGTGTGTCTGCGGTTGTGATCGCGTTTTGCTTTGTCGGCCGCATCATACTCGGCAACTTTCGCTTTCAGTTCTGACACACTTAACCCGGGATCAGCCTGAACCGCTGTCAGGAACGGGTTATCGTTAGGCCGTAAATACTTATCGGAACTATTCACTGTCAGTACTAACACACTGTCCCAAACCTGTTCAGCGGTCATACGTCTGAGGATGGGACCCTGAAAGTGATAGGGCTTGCTGAGGTCGATATCGTCGTAGGTTACTTGCCGCTGATATGCCCTGGTGTTGTAGATAATTCGCAGGAATTCCTTCATGTCATAATTCAGACGCTTCATTTCACCAATCAAAAACGTTTCCAACTCCGGATTGGACGCTTTTGTGTAATCGGTCATGTCGTCAACCGGTTCAAACAACCCAATCCCAAACGCTCGTTTCCAGAGACGATTTACGATCGTTCGCGTAAAGCGCGGATTTTGTCGGGAAGTCATCCAATGGGCATACACCTGTCTCCGCGGAGCGTTTTCCGGAAGCTGGGGCTTGTTACCAAAGAGGATTTCAGGCAGAACAATTTCGTTTGGCTTGGCATCTGAATAACTGTAGTCGTGCGGAAATTTCAACCGCGACGATGTCTCCATCACTCCGTAGCGATTCCAACGCTCAATCTGTCGCATTCGATTCGCTTCACGACTCCGCTCGCCAACATCTGTTGTGGCGGCCTTCAGGTTAGGCTGCGCGTATTGCTTACGAGGCAACTGAGTTCGCATCCCTCCCTCAAAGGCTGCCAACTGATAGAACTCCTTTTGCGTCCATTTGTCGAATGGATGGTCATGACACTGGGCGCACCCGATTCGAGTTCCCAGGAATACGCGGATAGTGTTGTTGAGATGATCCAACGGCATACCAACGTCCCGCAGTCGGTAACCAACGGCGGGATTCTCAAAAACCTGCCCATCCGCCATTAGCATTTCCCGAACCATCAAATCGTAGGGTTTATTCTGACGCAAATTGCGTTTCACCCAATCCGACCAGGGCCGTATGTATGTGTTATTAGAGGACTTATCCACGATCCGCCAGATGTCCGCCCAGTAATTGAACATATGGCTTGAATAGCCGACCGAATTGAGCAAGTAATCAATCAGAATCTGACGTTTGTTCGCCACATTCGATTTAATAAAATAGTAATAATCCCTACCCGTTGGAATCTGCCCTGTGATATCCAGGTACGCTCGCCGCACGAAACGAGTGTCATCCAAATCAGGGTTCGCTTCGATTCCTTCAGCTTCAAGCTTCGCATCAATCATTGCGTCAATGCGATCGGCACTTTCGCGAACTTTATGGATTTGGTCCGCTTTGACCTGTTTCACCGGAAGGTTGACATTTGGAATATTGTTGAAAGCAGC
>DEAW01000004.1:92717-93398 GCA_002348315.1 Planctomycetaceae bacterium UBA2972
GTCTTATTCTGAGCAGATACTGGTACGAATCCACTCAATACGATCAAGAATGCGAGAAGGATGCGTCCCATACTCTCGTTCCTATACCTACAAATCAAATTATGAAGAGCCACGATTGAATATTTTGCTATTCACTTAATATTATAGCGCCTCGAATCCAAATATAAATAGCAATTGATCAATGACCCTCGCTCAAAACGCGAGTTCTAATACTTCACGAACGCCCGCTTCAGATACCTCCCGTGGATTAGTCAGACTGCAATGATCTGCCACCGCCAACGGTTCGACTCCCACCAGATCATCCTGCTCTACGCCCATATCAGAGAGTGTCAAAGGCAATTGCATCGAGTCACTGTACTGTATGAACGCAGTCGCTAATCCTTCGGCACCTCCGGAAACGCCCAGCATGCTATTAATTTTCCCCAGTGCTAACCGACAATCCGGCTCGTTGAATCTGAGCACATGTGGCATCAGCACAGAATTTAACGTGCCATGATGCAACCGTTTCTTCTGCAATGCTCCTAAAGGATGACTGATCGAATGGACCATCCCCAGCCCTTTTTGAAATGACAAGGCACCCTGCATCGCCGCCATCATCATTTCCGATCGAGCCGCAATATCTGTTGGACGCTCAAAGGCGATCTTCAGGTTTTCCCAACCGCGTTTCAGGCCATCCAGGGC
>DEAW01000230.1 GCA_002348315.1 Planctomycetaceae bacterium UBA2972
CCTTTTTGGCTGGCCAAGAATAATGCATTGCCCGAAGGTTTAACTCAGCGGAAATTGGTACAAAAGTCTGTAATTACACCCTCGCCAGTAAGCTTGGTGAGGGCGGTATGGGCGTGGTCTACGCCGCTGAAGATGACCGCCTGGCTCGTATCTTTGCCTTTAAATTTCTACCCGAGACAATGGGCGAAGACGGAGCCTCACTCGAACGCTTTCGACGTGAAGCTGGCGCCGCCTCTGTAAGCAATCATGCCAATCTGTGCACGATTGCTTTTGTTTCAATACCGAACTGGGTGAACTGCTCGTCCACAGCTTCACTGGTTGGTTCAAGTACTGCCACGGCGGTTGGGAAATTAGTCGTGGCTCGCGGAGAAAGGATTTGATTGGTGAGTTTAATATCATCTCCGCTACGAATCATGATGAGATTCGCCATGCCGCTTGCTAACCCGGTCTCCAAAACGAAATACTCGTCCGTCTTTACGGTGTCCGGCTCATTAAACTACTCGTCAAAGTCGCTTGCAATGTACTTAAAGGGGTTGGCAGGTAGGCCCGTGTAGCTCATCAAATCACTCCATTAAAGAGAACGAAAAACGATGCCAAAACTGTAGCAGCAGAGCGAGGGTTTCCCTATTTCGCATTAAAGCAGGTTGATGGATGAAGAGTCAGCGTTAACACGGTTTCGAGATGTGCTAAGGTAACCGAGCGTCTTTTTGTTCGGTGATTGCAGTGTAGTATTCCGGAGTGCGATTTGCTTTGAAGTTAAACATCGCGTCTTTATAAACGCGGGTTGCGTCCAGATCGCAATCAAAGATGACCAATTCATCTTCGAGTGTGGTCGACTGAGCAACAATTTCTCCGGAAGGAGCAATGATCGAAGTGAGTCCGATCTGACTCACTCCTTCCTCCACCCCGGCTTTACCAATCGCTACCACCCAGCAGCCATTTTGATAAGCACCTGCCTGCATGCACAGTTGATGTTGGAAATCAACGAGCCGGTCGAGCTCGGGGTGCTCGGGGATATGGTCCGGCGTGTTATAACCAAGGATGATCAGCTCGGCTCCTCCTAATGCCAACACCCGGTAAGTTTCAGACCAGCGTCGGTCATTACAGATACACATGCCGACGATGCCACCAAAACCACGCCATGTGGGAAACCCTAAATCGCCCACATCAAAGTATCGCTTCTCGAGGTTTTGGAAAGGGTTGTCCGGCCGATGTTCAGAGTGTCCCGGTAAGTGTACTTTGCGGAATCTGCCAATGACCGAGCCTGTGGCATCCACTAAAATGCTGCTGTTAAAATGTCTGACACCTTCTTCGGTGTCTGCCAATTCAGCATAGCCTAGATGAAAGCCGATCTCGAGGCGTTTGGCTTCGTCGAAAAGAATCTGTGTGGACGGCCCTGGCACAGCGTTTTCAAAATAGCTGTCGAGTTCCTGCTGGTCATCAATCCACCAATGTGAGAAGAATGGCGTCAAGGCACATTCTGTGAAAGCAACAAGGTCGGCTCCCTGTTGAGCGGCCTGACGCATCATCAGAATTAATCGGTCCAGGGTTTCGCTGCGGGACTCGCTGCGAGGCACAGGTCCGCTTTGAGCCGCTGCGATTCGTACAATTCTGGACATAGGATGCTTTAAGCAGTTGTTAGATTAACTCTGCGATGGGCAACCGGCCCTGATCGACTAAGTACTGAGGGCGGCCATGTAAGTCGTCGACCGTGGCAGTACGAGGGTCCAGACCAAGGTGATGGTAAAGCGTGGCGAAGACTTCCTGGAATGCTACTGGTCGGTCCGCTGGTTCGGCAGCCTGACTGTCGGTGGATCCAATTACCTGACCGTGACGCATACCACCACCGGCCATTAGAGCACAAGCTACGCGAGGCCAGTGATCACGCCCTACGGCAGAGCTAATCTTAGGTGTGCGTCCAAATTCACCCCAAACTAACACCGCGGTGTCTTTGTCCAGTCCACGTTCATGGAGATCATCAATGAGTGCGGTGATCGCTTGGTCGAAGATTGGGAAATCTTCTTTTTCCCGGGTAAAGATGCGGTTGTCGACGCGGCCTTCGGTATTCATCCCGCCATGCCAGTCCCATTTACTGTAATTGACGGTGACCACGCGAGCGCCTGCTTCGATAAGTCTTCGAGCAGCCAGAAAACTTTGGGGAACTCTGGGGGCTCCGTTAGCATCGATCATGACCGAAGGATCCCCTTCGCCGTATCGTTCACGTACAGCCTGGGATTCCTGAGAAAGATCCAGAGCGTCGGCTAGTCTCGAGCTTGTGAGGATGCCCATCGCTTGCCTTGTAAAGGTATCGAGGCCATCCATTTGACGCGTTGAATCGGCTTCGCGGCGGAAGCTGTCCAGACTCGATAGTAGCTGCTCGCGATTACCCAGACGATCTGCCGTGATCCCTTTGAGTGTCATGTCGCGGCGAGTATCTCCGAGCGGACGGAATCCGGTGTAAGGTGCTCCCAAAAATCCGGGACCAGGTTCATTGTACGGGCCGTGCGTGCAGGTATAGCAGAGACTGACAAAGCCGGGTGTTCCGGGGTTTGCCTGCCCCTGAAGTTTATTGACAATGGAGCCAAACTGAGGCCAGCCACCCGCAGGTACCGGGGCTGCATGAGTGCGGCCTGTGTAACACTGAATAGCATCATGGCCGGCTTGTGCGTCGTTCAAAGATCGAATGACAGTGAATTTATCCATCCGGGTCGACATCATTGGAAGCAATTCGCAAACTTCGGCACCGGGTACATTGGAGTGGATAGGTTTCCAGGGGCCGGCAATTTCTGCCGGAGCATCCGGTTTGAGGTCGAACATGTCCTGATGAGGAGGGCCTCCAACCAGATAGATCATAATGACCGATTTGGGGTTACTCGAACGGCCATTTAGTTCGTCAGCACGGACTAAGTCTGCCAGAGATAAGGCTCCGCCTAAAGCTCCCACCTTGATGAAATTACGGCGTGAAATGCCGTCACATGATTTCGAGCCTGAACTGTTTGTGTTGTAGATGGTTAACATCGAGTCTCGTTCCTGCAAATCTCTGGAATGAAAGCCTTTTTGTTTTTATCGGCTACTTTAATGGTACCAACGCAGGAGCATTTGTCGCAACTTGGATTTGCTGATAAAGCCGGTTTTAGGATTTAGGGGCGAATCTGTTCGAGCAGCAGCATTTTTTCACCGATTTCGAGATTCAGGAATTCTTCAAAGGACTTATAGAATTCGTCGGTTGAATGGAATCGGGAATACTTTTGTATGGCCGGTTGCCAGCCGAACTTTTCAACGAGTGGATAAAAACGCTTGAAATAGGCTTTGGTTGATTTGGATTTGGAGCGGCTGATCAAATAGGCCACTGCCCAGACTCCGGCATCATACGCCAGATGCCGGTAGTAACGTTTTTTCTCAGGTGCCTCGACTTCAAGCTTTTCCACGTCTTCAAAATCACGCATGGTTGCGTCGCCTGCAGGCACTTGTTCGATCATTCGGAGCGACTTCCGCATCGATTCCTGAAAATCTATCCAATCATGCTTGTCGCCCAGATAGAACGCCAGAAACTCAGCTCCTCCTTCTGTCATCCAGGTCGGTGTGCGTTTAAATCCGCGTTGGTAGACATGCGTGTATTCATGAATCCCCCTGGTATAGAGGTAGGGCATTGGAAATTGATGAGGGTTGATGAAAACCAATTCGGCGATTGGGTTTTCAATGTAGCCGACGTAGGACAAATAGGCTTCGGTGTTACCAGCTATAGCCCGCTGTATCAGATCCGCTCCCTTCTCTGTACGGCAATGCTCATTACGTTTTGGGTCACCTTCACTGCGATTGGCACAATAGGCGTCGATGATCCTTTGGGCCTGTTGCTTGTCATTCAGTTCGTTGTCGGTGTGCCCAATGATATAGACGAATGTGGGGCCATAGTTGCCGAGGTATTTACGCGTTGTATTTATGCCTGTCTTAAGGACTTCGTACCACTTCTTGTCGTAGTTGGTGTTGCGAATATAGACGGGAGTAGTATTGATCCGATTTAACTGCTTAAGTGGTTGCTCGGGTTGTTGAGCGTCTAAGGCTGTGGGGAGAGTAAGCAGGCACAGCAGTAGAGGCAGGGGGGTACGAGATAGGTACATGATAGATTTTGGATTTGGAGAGTGATGGGTGGAAAGAGATTGCACGTTGGGATCGTTTTTTACCGGGCGGAAAACTGATTTTGACGCCAAACCGCCGTCTGTTTAAAATAGCATTTATTGAAGTCGTGAATGCGGTTTGTCAGAAGGAATAGTTAGGAATGAATTTTAATCGTCGAGGTTTTTTGAAGGCACAGGGGTCGGTCCTGATGCTTCCGTTTTTGCCTTCCCTGGCTCATGCGACGGCCCGGACGTCAAAGGTGGCGACACCGAGCAAGAAGCTGATGATCATGTACATCCCTAATGGGATTGTGCGACGCTGCTTCTTTCCCGGTGAGGAAGAGGCTGCATTGCCCGCATTTATCGGTGGCTTTAATGCGGACAAAACAAAAAAACAGCTTCGCGTCGAGAACAAGCCGGGTGTCTATCCACTTGAACTGACTCAGACATTGCAGCCCCTCAAGGATCTCACCGAGGACGTGACTCTGATCACCGGACTGGAGCGAAGTTACAAGAACGGACAGGATGTTCATGCTCAGGGAGCATCATGTTATTTAACGAGTCTTTCACCTGGACAGGCGGAAGAGCAGGGAATCCGCCATCCCAACGGGCGTACGTTGGATCAGGTGATTGGTGATGCGATCGGGCATTCGACTATCTACAACACGCTGGAAGTCAGCTGTAACGGCTTTCGAGCTCCGAGGGAACCGATTGAGTTCGATAACATTTCCTGGTACGGGCCGGGCCAGATGGCTCCGTCAATTCGCGAACCACAGAAACTCTACGATCGCCTGTTCCTGCGAGATAGTTATCGTGAGCATATTGATAATATCACGGACCTTGTGTTGGCAGATGCTCGCTCTTTATCCAGAAAACTGGCGGTGAAGGATCGGCAAAAGCTTGATGAATTCATGTCGATGATACGAGATATCGAGTTGCGTATCGAAAAGATGGATCAGTTGCTGGCCGATGTTGATATCGAAATCCCCAAAACAGAAGTGTTGCCACGTGGTGAATACATCCGATTGCAGGCGGATCTGGTTTTGTTGGCGTTTCAAATGGGCATTACCAATGTGTCGACCTTTATGATCGGACCGGAACGGTGGGACGCTACGTTAATGTACGAAGGTGTGTTTGATAACCCCGTGCAGCATCACAATATGACGCACAATCAAAAAGGGGATGGTTACAAGGGCGTACAGAAGATCGACAACTTTCATATGGAACAATACGCTTACGTCATCAGGCGAATGAAAGAGATTAAAGAAGTTGATGGTTCAACGATGCTGGATAATTCTATCGTTGCCTACGGTGCGGGGCTGGGCGACGGCTCGACTCACCAATATTATGATCTGCCGATGGTAGTTGCCGGGCGAGCTCAGAATCAAATGAAGCAAGGGCGTTTTCTGAAAGTGAAAAGCGGGACGCTGAATTCCAACTTGTGGCTAAGTTTCGCTCAGATGATGGGCTTGGAAATTGATAGCTTTGCCGATAGCACAGGACCAATCTCGGGCCT
>DEAW01000209.1 GCA_002348315.1 Planctomycetaceae bacterium UBA2972
GACATGCGTCGTAATATTGATGGTGAGGTCGTAGCCAGCAGTTTAGACGAAGATGTTGAGAGCCACGTGCGACTTTCTCAGTTGATTGTCAAACGCTGTCGTCGGCTCGCTGAGATGGGTCAGGACGTATTCCTGTTGATGGATTCGATTACTCGTCTAGCTCGTGCGTTTAATAAGTGGGTGGGAAATACCGGCCGGACCATGTCTGGTGGTGTGGATATCAAGGCGATGGACATCCCGAAAAAACTTTTTGCAACAGCACGCGCTTTTGACGAAGGTGGTTCGCTCACTGTGGTGGGGACGGCATTGATTGATACGGGTAGTCGAATGGATGAGTTAATCTTCCAGGAATTCAAGGGTACTGGAAATATGGAGCTAGTACTCGATCGGAAACTCGCAGATCGACGAGTCTGGCCGGCTATTGATATTAATCAGTCCGGTACACGACGAGAGGAATTGTTGTTACCGGAAGAATCGTACGATGCGATTACCATGCTGAGACGTTCACTCTCTTCGATGCATCATGTGGATGCCATGGAACAGTTGACTCGTAAACTCGGTGGTTTCGATTCCAACGGTGAATTTATTAATCTGATTTCCAATGCCCGTGGCAGTGTGGATTGATCTTCTTGTCCGGAGCCGTAGGCGACATCCGCTGAGGATTCTGTTAAATCTTCGAAGTGCCCACTTGAGGATGTCGATACTATGGTGTTACCTAAAAGGGTAAGTTTGGAAGGTAAGCGAATTGGTTAGCAGCATCATTGGAAATGATGTACCCGTTTAACGGGCTGCGGGTTCGAGTCCCGTGCCTTCCGCTCGAAAAACAGAGCCTTCCGGAGTGGCATTCCCCGGAAGGCTCTTTGCTTGCGCTGCTACGAATCGTTAGCGTTTCGAATGGAGGTGTGAACGGTCAGACGGTTTGTAGGTCGCCTGAGTCACGATCGCAGCTGCTAAAAAACTGCAGATTCTAAAACCCTGAGATTCGATCATGGTGGCATGAGAGGGAGTTGGGCTTTGCCACAGAGAGTACGCAGCACAGGTTATGATCAGACCTGTAAGTACATGCTTTAGTTGGAGATTTGCAATGACCGGCTCGAGTACCTTCAAAACGAATGCCACTCCACAAGCCGCCACCAATGCGTAGGCAACTGAAAAGACGGAACCATAGATGGCAGGGATGACTAAAACCGGGATTTTTTGCAATTCAGTAATTCCCTCTTGCCCCTGCATAAACTGCCAGGCAAAACAAAGTGCAAAGAGTGTCCCCGAGAAAATTCCGGAAATGCAGCCAGTTAGGATGGAAGCAAACATAATCTGAGTCCTTTCGGGATTAGCGAGTGATTTTCAATTGGGGAAATCCATTTTCCGGCGGTGAGATTACTGGTAACGGAATGTTCTTTACATCCTTCCAGGGGTTTTCGATTCCTTTGGGGTATTGAGTCCATTGTGCAGGGGAAGTGGAATAATGCCCGGAGCCTTTGGTAACGGCATGTCCCAGGTTTTTGAGATAGCGAAGCCAAACTTCTTCCATGGCACTGCGAGCGGCCATTTCTGCGGCCATATTATTGATGACGCCATTGCGTTGTTCTCTTGATTCGGTCTCAATGCGAATCCATCCCAGTTCGTTTTCATAGATTCTCCAGACCCTCACCCCAACAAGCATGTGGTTTTCCAGCGTAACTGCGGCCAATTGGTGTTTTTCAGGGTCACTATGTAGTTTGACGGCGATATCACGATCGTTGATCAGAAGCTGTAGCGTATTTAACATTTCCCAATAGGGGTCATCTCCGTGACTGTTGTCGAGAGTATTAACCGTAAAGACGGCGTAGCTTTCACCTTCAGGTAGTGGGAATTCAAACGGACCGGGTTTGTAGACCTGCACAGTGGCAATGTTTCCATCGTTAAACAGGCGGAAGTCTTCCATCCAGCGGTAGATTGTGTCGATGTCGATGGCGGCATTCTCAGGAGCGATTTCGATTCGCTGTGTGCATTGAACGACGTGGCCATGGGCTTTATCCCAGTTTTCCTGCATGGTCGTGAGTTCACGGATTTTAGGATTCATGCCTGCCAGAGTCGCGGTAGGAGCTCCGTACCCCACGCCCGGACGATGAAGCGTTGACCGGATGGGAGCTTTACCATTGTCGACTAGATGTTGATAGACGCTAGGAGAGATTGTCGGAGACATCGATTGGACGGAGCCATCCGGAAAGAGTCCCTGTGGGACAGGGGTAAATCGGGTTGAATTAAACTCGTTTCCCCGAGGGAAAAGATGGAACGGACTGTCTTTGGTTACGTCCGGATTAGATTGTTGGGTGGGAGTTTCTGCCGGAGGCTCGACCGGAGTCATAGGAGGAGCGTAAAAGAGTTCCCGAGCCTGAAGGGATTCGAATTGGAGATTTCGCTCTTTTTGTCGGGTATTGTTTCTGATTCGGCGTTTAAGTTGCATGGGCTTCGGCTTCCGTTATTTACGAATTAGGTAGTTTACATGAGAGCCGAAATGATGGCCCTCATATACCTAGTTGCGAAAACGGCCCAAAAGGCGCCCTGGAAAATGAAAATAATTTTGTCAGTAGCTGGTTTCTTCGTCGGGCTATTGCTGGTCAATACGGTGGAATTTAGACCCAATCTACACTGCAGATATCAGGAGTGTAGCCGCCGTAGCTTTAGCGAAAGCGGCCCAAGTCTACGACACAAAACGGCGAAGGCTGAACAGCCGAAGCCTATTTAGATTCAACACACCGGCTACAGCTGTCCGGCCTTCGCCTAACTGCCTTTAGATCAAAGGTTTTTTCCCTACTTCTGTCACAATCGGACTATTCGGTTTATGTAGACGTCAGATTAATCCGAATAAACAGAATAAGCCTCGTTGCAAGGGCGTGCGCGCACGTTGCGCTCGTTAAAAATGGGCTAAATAAGCCGTATGTAGTGGCAAGATAGCGTAAATGCGCAATTTAATTGTCACATATTACCAGATGGCTAGAATGTGAAATTGGGTTTTTGCATTTCCCTTTTTGGGAGTCGTTAGTAAGCGATTTCCCGGGAAACTGCATTTAAGGGCGAGCCAACGGCCTGCCTTATAACAACTGAGAGATTCTCGTATGGTTATTCGTAGAAATAGCAAACATGATTCAAACCCTCGTCGTCCTGCCAGGAAGAACGAGCAACAGCGCGAACGCCGCCAGTTGTTTCTGGAAAATCTGGAAGATCGACGTCTCCTCCACGGAGGCGGTCAGCACATTCCGGTTCCGGGAGTGGATTTGGATGATGATACTCCTGCTGGATTTGAAATCGTTGGTGCTCAGCTCAATAACGGTGCGCCTCTGAACAATGGAGACATTCTCAATGAAGCTCCTCGTGATGTGACCTTGCACTTTGCTCATACTGTAGAGATTGATCCTCAGAGTTTAGGCGGGATCTCATTGCTACGCAGTGGGCCTGACGGACACTTTGGTCGTGCCACCGCAGTGACCGATCTGGGTTCCAACGGCGCTGTAGAACTAGCAATCACTGCTTTAGTAGACGGCGAAGAGGGCAACGGGATTGAGCTTGTGTTCACCCGAAGTGATCATGAGAACGAATCGGGACCACGTGTTGAATTTGAAGATCTTGACGACGGCACGCTGGAAGACGGTGATATTCACAGTCGAATTACCATTGATCTGAATGTTAATGAGGTCAATCCGTCCACGGTCGGTCAGGTTAGCGAAGCGATTGCGGCGCACCCAATTGCTTCGAAGTGGATTTCTACGGAGTTATTGACAGGTGATATCGGAACCGATGTCTCGGTATTCGAAGTCACGTCGTATTCACCTGTGAGTCTTGCAGGGTCAGACGACATTCTGATGGACGCCGGTTATGTGGGCGTTGAAGCCGGTGGTCACGATATTGTTTTCCGATTCCGTGAAAGTCTGCAGGATGACACATATCGTCTGATGATTAACGGCGGTGGCACGGAGCCTTTACGCAATATTGACGGCGAAGCATTTCTTTCCGGGGCTGCGAATGAGTTAATCGACTTTACGATTGACCGCGGGCCTCAGGTGCAAGCTGTTGTGCCTCAGCCAATCACTCGGGATGCGAGTGGGATGTTGGTGCAGCAACGTGATCAAATTCATGTTTATTTTAATGAAGATGATCTCAATGGGGATTCAGCTGAAACGCTTTCACTGTATCAATTGATCTTTTCGGCGAACACGCTGGATAACAGTGACGACGTGATTCATAACCCAGTGTCGGTTGAGTATTCCGCCGCAACGGATATGGCTGTTCTTACATTCTCGCAGCCACTGGAACAGCTGTCTGGCGGTGGTACTTATCGCTTGCGAGTCGGGGATATGTCAGCCTTGCCAAATTCTCCGATGGGTCTTGAGTTGTCGTCCGAAGCGGCGTCAACGTTTGGGCAGGCTCTGTCGATCGGCAAGAACCTTCAGGTAAATGCAACCGGTGCGGACTTAGAGGATGGGCAATCGATTGAATTAATTGCCGAAGATGGTACTTCGTTATTGCTTGAGTTTGACGAAGGATTAATGTTGCAATTGGATTCGGCGAGTGTTGTGGATGGAAATCACTTTACGCTGCATCACGGGTCAGGTTCGTCGACGTTTGAATTTGATAATGATAGCAATACGGGGATTGGAAATGTTGTGATTTCGTTGGATCCTGCTGATGATGTGGATTCATTGACACAAAAAATCACCCTGGCGATTCATGCTGCAGATATGGGGATCTTCCCAACGGACATGGGCAATGGAAAGATCCATCTGGGTGGTGATGCCTCCACGTCGGCTGATACGGCTAGTACGATTGATTTGAATTCTCTGGGTTCGCCCGGGGTAAACAATGTCGGAGCTGTTGGGGTTTCGTATCGTCCGGAAAGCAGTTTTGCTTCGACCAGTATTGCCGCCGCATTGGTTTCAGCCATTGAAGATGCGGACCTGGGAATCGAAGTGCAGCGTTTTGATTCGCGAGTCGCGATTGTCGGCGCTGATGTAGTACGTAACACAGATATCACAGTTATTGGTGATTTGTCACTGATTGCTGATGGTGATGTCGTCACCATTGCCCACGGTGACGGTCAGGTTGTCAATCTGGAGATTGACACTGGCGTGATTATCGATGCCAGTGGTGTCCCTGTCGATGGCCATACGTTTGAACTGACGTCCAATGGTGTAACGAAGACGTTCGAACTGGAAGTGGCTGGTGGTACGTCGAATCCTGATCACATTCCGGTCTTTAATGCATCCGGTTTAGATGTTGGGATCATCAATGCAATTAGTAGTGCTTTTCCTGAGCTGTCCCCGCAGGCATTAACTGGCAGTAAAGTCGCAGTTGGTGCAGGTGGCGATTATGTGGTTGATTTAACTGGTGCACCTTCCTTAAGTGCTTCGGGCGCCACCGGTGTTGGTGTGGGGAATGTCGCGATACCTATAGTGCCTGTCCTTGGCGTGACTCCTGAAAATATTGCCGCTGCCATTGCTGCTCACGCAGATGGAGCCGGAGCGTTAAGTATCGAAGCGGACGGCCATCGTTTAATGATTAGCGATCCAGCTAGTCCGTTTGCTGAATTTGATATCACGATGACCGGGACGCTCAACACCTTGCTGCAATTGTCGGCAGATATCGACGTGATCGGTCTGGATTCGATGATCCTTTCCAGCGCGATCGATCCACAAAAGAATCCGCTTACAGCACCCGGTGGGGAAGATGAGCCCGGGCATCGGGAAATTCGAGCGGAATCGCACTTGCTTGCGGACGCAGATTTCGAAACAGGGATCACCGAGTTTAGCTATAGCTTTCCTCTGCAGTATGGCTATGATCCGGCGGGCAATGTACTGCTCAATGCAATTACGGAAAAGCAAAAAGACCGAACGCGTGAGATCTTTGAGATCTACAGCAGCAAGCTCGGTGTTTCGTTTGTGGAAACGGAAAATCAAGGATTGCAAATCGTGACGGGTGACATGCGTGCTATGGATCCGGAGATTCCAATTGGTCCAGGTGGCGTGTTGGGGTTGGCCGGTGGAAATATGGCCATCATGGACTTGCAGGACTTCGACGATGCAGGTGACGATGTGTTTGGTGGCCCTTGGTTTGATACTGCGCTCCATGAAGTTGGGCATTTGTTGGGCTTAGGGCACTCTTATGAATTACCGGCTTATACCGCTCAGGGAAGTGAGCCAGCCTTGAGTTTTGGGCAATCGGTTGAGAATATCTTTGTCAGTGGTCATGATCTGGCTCACGGACTTCACCTCTATCAAGCTGAAAGTAATGACATCGATATCTATGAATTGGATATCGCCGAGTCAGGGGTCTTAGCAATTGAGACGTTAGCTGAAAGATTAGCTGATCCAAGTGCACTGGATACGGCAATTGCGGTTTACCGTGATGTCGAAAGTGATGGAGTTACGCGACGAGTCCTGGTAGCTAAAAACGATGACTACTTTAGTGAAGACTCAGCACTGACAATTGATGTAACGGCCGGGCATTACTATATCGGAGTCAGTTCGACTGGAAACACGAATTATGACCCCCGGGTTGCTGATAGTGGAGAGGGTGGTACGACCGAAGGAGCTTACGATCTGCGGTTGACGTTTAGTGCTGAGGATGTGGGATCCCAGATCACGGATGTCAATGGAAATGCTCTCGATGGTGACGCTGATGGCGTAGCCGGAGGTAGTTACAACTTCTGGTTCAACGTGACCGACCAGGCGGATGCGATCTTTGTTGATAAAATGGCCGACACTGCGACTGCTGACGGATCGCTGGCAAATCCATACGCCAATATTGATGATGCTTTGACTGTAGCTGACGCTGGTGATGTGGTTCGCGTGGTTGCCAATGCCGGAGCGGATGGTGAACTTGCGACGCCCGAGGATAACGTACCGTATTTGATTGGTTTTAATAGCGTTAACGGCAGTGCATTGGCCGATGGTGGGAATCTTGTGATTCCACAGGGTGTGACGCTGATGGTTGATGCCAACGTGGTTATTAAATCACGCCGGGGACGGATTGCCGTTGGGAGTTCCACCGAGTTAGTGGATCGCAGCGATAGTTCGCTGCAGATTTTAGGCGTGCCACGTCTGATGGATGCGAATAATAATGTGATTCGTGATGTCAACGGAGTTGCACAAAAAGGCTCGGTTATCCTGACTTCGCTATACGATGACCTGCATGGTCTCGTCGATAATTCTCTGGTTCCCGTTGGGACGGATGCGATGGCCGGAGATTGGGGTGGTCTGGATATCAGGAATGATTTTGATAAGGGGCGAGCGGATCGACACTTGCACGCGAACGATGGCATCTTCCTAACTACGATTAGCAACGCCGAGATTATGTACGGTGGCGGTAGTGTGGTTGTCGACGGAAAAGTTGAAACGATCGAGCCAATTACGTTGCGTGATGCCCGGCCGACGATTTCCAATAACTTGATTACCGGCAATGCCGGACCTGCAATTAGTGCTAATCCTGATAGTTTCGAAGTAACAAATTTCAATGCTCCTTACTATCAGACCACCAGTTTTACTCTGGATTATGATCGTGTTGGTCCGTCGATCCATGGCAACCAGATAACAGGCAACGCTATTAACGGTATTTTAGTAAAGGTGGATACACCTGCTGGAATGGAAACCGAGACGTTAACGTTGACCGCAGGTTGGGATGATCTGGATATTGTACATGTTCTGGCTGAAAACCTGGAGATTGCTGGAACGCCTGGTGGTCACGTCGTTGAAGAAACAGCTCCACCGGTAGGACTCGTGGGACTGACAGCAGGCAATGCCGGTAATTTGTTTACCGGTGACTACAATTATCGTCTCACGTATTTGGATGCTGCTGGTAACGAAAGTATGCCATCGAGTGCCACGACGACAGTAAGTGTGATCGGGCCAACCGGTTCTGTGGGTCTTGCTCAATTGCCAACAGCCTCCGAGGATTACGAAGCACGTAGGTTGTATCGTAGCCAGAACAATGGAGATGGTCCGTATGTTTTGGTAGCCGAATTGAATGCATCGGTGACATCTTATACAGATGTCGGTGGAGATCGTGGTGCCGTCTTGGTGGACCGTGATCCGGCCATGCGTTCTCGGTTGGATGCATCGTTGACTGTTGAGCCTGGCGTCGTCGTTAAACTTGATGGCGCTCGTATCGATTTGGGCGTTGGCGCTCAGCTGGTAGCCGAAGGGCGTGACGGTAACGAAATTGTATTTACCTCCGTGCGAGATGTTCGTTACGGTGCAGGTGGTTCGTTTGATACGATGAATCAAAGCGATCAGGGAATCGCAGTGGAACAGGGCGATTGGGGTGGAATCTACGCAAGTCCTGTGAGTCGCTTGAGTTTAGATCACGCCAAGGTCGCTTATGGTGGTGGAAACACCCGCATTGAAGGTGATTTTGCCAGCGTTAACGTGGTTGAAATCCAGCAAGCGGATGCTCGTATCGCAAACACTCTGTTTGAATTAAATGCCAATGGTGTCGGAAATTCGGTAGGTGATCGAATTGGTCGAGCCTCAAATGCTCCGGCAACGATTTTTGTCCGCGGTTCTCAGACCGTATTACTTCACAATGAAATCCTCAGTAACGCCGGGCCTGCAATCAGTATTGATGTGAATTCGTTAAATGCCGAACACATTCTTGATTCCGGTCGTCAAACGCCTGGCGAAGTTGACGGTTTGATGGAATTGGAGAGTGAAAACGGAACGGTCTGGCAATCACCGCATTCGATAGATGGCGTTGATGAGTTTTATGGACTGGGCAATCAGGGTGCCTTGGTTCGTGATAACGTGATTGAGGGTAATGGCACCAATGGTATGCATGTGCGTGGTGGTACGCTGACCACAGAGGGTGTCTGGGATGATACCGATATTGTGCATGTGGTTTTTGACACAATCTATGTGACAGATTTCCATACTGCGGGTGGCTTACGTTTGGAAAGTGCCCCGGACGAAAGTTTGGTAGTGAAATTGGATGGAGAGGATGCCGGTTTTACGGCAACAGGAAATCCACTTGATATCACCGATCGCATTGGTGGCTCGCTGAATATCATTGGCCAGCAAGGCAAGCCTGTTGTGATTACAAGCCTGCGAGACACAACCGTGGGCGCTGGTTACTTAACAAGTGGGGAGTTGCAGGTAGATACGAACGGGACTGGTATTGCAGAAGTGCAACAACTGGAACCTCTTTTAACAACACAAATTACGGCTAACTACACAAATTTTACTGAAGCAAGTCCTTTTCATGATGTAATTGTTGCCGGGATTCAGGAGTGGGAAGCAGTTCTACTTGATCCAGTTGAATTGAATTTCAATATTGAAGTCGGAGATTTCGATGGTATTGCTGGATCCATGCAAAGTACCTCTACTACTGGGGTTATTACTTATGAAGATCTCCGACAGGCCTTACTTAACGATGCGCATCCGATTCATGAATACGATGTCGTCAGTCAACTACCTGCTACTTGGGATGACTTAACGCTTACGCCTGCCTCAAAAGTCAAGCAGGATATCATAATTAGCATGGCTAATGCTAAGGCCTTGGGGCTTGATGGTCTTGTTGGTGAATGGCGTTTTCCTGGGCAGCAAACGGCTACAGCCCTGCCTAACGCAACCTCATTTTGCATTACCATTTGTGATGGTTTTATGCGAATAAACGAGAATATGGATGTAAGCGATCCTCGTCTAACCAATACGGTTGCACATGAAATTGGTCATGCAATAGGTTTCACGAGTTATTCTACCTTTAACGACGTATCAAACGTATGGCTTGCTCCACTTGACCTATTTAGAGTTCAGCCCGGCGTAGGTCCAAGTGGGAACTTTAGCACCGCACCACGTGTTGCTGCTCCAGCAATAGATTCGGTTACTTGGGTAGGAGAGGGTAACTTTGATCCTGTCGGCATTGGAGTCCCCGCCAATCTGCAGAATGGTGAAGTGCCAATGTCAACGGGAACGGCTGCACAAGGGGGGGATGGCTTCCAGACTTCACACTACAAAGATGACACGTTATCCGGAATTGGAGGGGAATTTGGTCCTCGAATTGGAACTATGGATGGCTCAACTTGGAATCGTGACTGGGATCTCGATTGGCCCATCATTACAGAAACGGACCGTCGTGTCTTTGGTTTGATCGGTTGGGATGTTAATACGGTAGATGGTATCGTTCTTCCCGCACGCCCCGGTGACTGGGATACGATTACGATTGGTGCCCATGCCAATGATCGTAATGTGCAGGCTGTTACGGAA
>DEAW01000125.1 GCA_002348315.1 Planctomycetaceae bacterium UBA2972
AAATTCCAGGAAGTCTTTGCGACACTATACAAAAACGTCGGAATCGATAGTTCCAAGATCCGCTTCTTTGACAAAACAGGGACGCCACAGTACATGGTTCGAGAAGGCATTGAACCGATTCACGAGATCATCTAAACGACATTGGCTGCCACACTCGTCCTCCACTTGCATCTAATCGGGTAGACAGATGGATCTCATTATTCGTAACGGGACAATTATCGACGGTACCGGTGCGCAACGATTTCAGGCCGACGTCGGCGTTCAAGACGGACGCATCGCAGAAATCGGAAACCTGCCCGAAGCCCCGGCACCTCAGCAAATTGATGCCACCGGAAAAATCGTCTGCCCCGGGTTCATAGACGTTCACAATCACAGTGACGGATGGCTCTTGCGAGAGGGACATCAAACCTGCAAAACCATGCAGGGCTTCACGACTGAAATCATCATGTCCGACGGGATCTCCTACGCTCCCGTCTCGCAACAAAACTGGCGTGACTGGATCTATTATCTCCGCGGCCTGAACGGCCTGCGAATGCAGGACTACACCGGCTGGGAATCGCTCGATCAATATCTCACCGAACTTTCCAAAACAAGTGTCCAGAATTTCGCAGCACAAATTCCCTACGCCAATCTACGGACACTGGTCCATGACTTCAGCAGAGGAACACTCGACGACTCACAGCTCGTCCGCATGAAACAACTTGTGCAGGAGTGCCTGGAAGCCGGAGCAGTCGCATTGTCCACAGGACTCGACTACGTCGCACAATGCTTCAGCCCGACCAGTGAATTAGTCCATGCCTGCCTCCCCATGGCTGGACTCAACAAACCGTATGTAACGCATATAAGGTATAAATCCGGGCTGATCGAAGGCATTCGGGAAGCCATTGAGATCGGCAGACAAGCCAACGTGCCCGTGCATATCTCCCATCTGAAATGTCAGGATCCCTATACTCCGGAACAAATCTTCGAGTTGATTGAAGAGGCCTGTGCCGAGGGAATCCCAACCACCTTCGATGTCTATCCCTATCAACCAGGCAGTACGATGCTCAACTATCTTCTGCCCTATGAAGTCTGGGAAGACGGGCCGCTGGCAGCCACCGGCAAACTGTCGCTCGATACCATTCGCCGAAAAGTAAAACACTCCTTCGAATCATACCGACTTGATCTGGAGCATGTCCTGATGGCCTGGTCGCCTTCGACCGATCATACAGACGACTGGGGGAAGACGCTCCTGCAAATCGTGGAGGAATCCGGAAAGGAACCGGTCGAAGCCCTTACCGATTTACTTCTGGATGAACAGCTTGCTGTGCTTTGCGTTATGGACGAAGGTGACGATAAACTCGTGGAACCTCTGGTCGCACACCCTCGCTGTATGATGGGTACCGATGCCATTTATCAACCCAATGGCAATGTTCATCCGCGAGCTTACGGGAGCACGGGACGGTGGTTGGGCCCCTTCGTGCGAGATAGTCAGTTATTCACACTTGAAGAAGCAATTCGCAAAATGACGTCCCTGAGTGCTGACACCTTTGGCCTGGAAGGACGCGGTCGGCTTGAAGTAAATGCCCATGCCGATCTTGTAGTTTTTGATGATGCGCAAATTCAGGATCATGCTCAGTTCGGGGATCCCCAGCATCACAGCCCGGGCATCGAGCAGGTTGTTATTAATGGGACGCCGGTTATAGTAGATGCCCAACCTCACGAATTCCAGGCGACTGAGCAAGTTCCGGGGCACCGACTCTAATCGCAATCTGATGTTAGGATTTCTATCATGCCTACGTACGTTTATGAAGTCTTTGAAGATGGTGAGCCAACCGGAGAACGCTTTGAAGTCGTGCAGTCGATGTCTGACGATCCTCTGGTGAATCATCCTGAATCCGGAAAAAGTGTTCAGCGAGTCATCTTGCCACCGAATATCGGGGGAAAATACTCCGATGGCTCCATGCATCGTTCCATGGCCAACGACGGAAAACTCAACAAACTCGGGTTCACTAAATACGTCAAAAGTGGTGATGGCACGTACGAAAAAGCCTTCGGTAGTGGCCCCAAGAATATCAAAAAATAATCGTCTCAGGCCTCCCCAAGCTCAATTCGCCTGTTAATTTCCTGCTTTTTTGGCTCCCCACTTACCTGCCGATCCAGATTGTCGTATAAGATAAGAGTTACTAATCAAACCTACTAACTCTCATTCTTTTTGACAGAGACCCCATACCATGAGTCTGATGAACAAAACACTTGCCATGTTGGCTGCTGCCACTCTGTTACTGTCATCGATCAGTAGCGCTGTTGCTGATGATGATCACTACAAAGGCTGGACCCGCAGTTTCGAAGAAGCCAAGGAATTGGCTGCGAAGGAAGGTAAAGCGATCTTGATGGAATTCACTGGTTCTGACTGGTGCCCACCATGTAAAGCGCTTCACAAAAACGTCCTGAGCCAGGAAGTTTTCCAGACCGTGAAAGAAGATTACATCCTGCTCGTGCTTGATAACCCACGTGACAAGAGTCTGGTAACTCCTGCTGAGCAGGAACAGTACCAGGAATTGTCATCCAAGTTTCAGGTGCGTGGTGTTCCCTCGGTGTTCCTCGCTGATTCCAAAGGCAGACCTTTCCACTTCCAATCCGGTTACAGTGGACAGAAAGCCGATCAGTGGGTTGCAGACATCCGTTCGAAGAAAGAAACTCTCGAAAAACGAGATGCTGCTTTCGAAAAAGCTGCTTCCTCCGAAGGTGCCGATAAAGCAAAAGCACTGGACGAAGCAATCAGTGTCGTTGATGCCAAAGTTGCTGTTGCATTCTATGGTGATTCCGTCGAACAGATTCTCGAATTAGATGCTGCCGGACTTGGTGAAAAGTATGCCGCCATTAAACGAACAGTCGATTTCGAAGCAAAACTTGCCGAACTGACCGGCAACAAGCTGGAGGTTGAAAAAATCTCCAGCCAATTGGATGCTTTAATCGAAGAAACGAAGCCCGATGCAGCAGCAGCGCAGATGGCTCTGTTTACTCGCTCGCAACGCCTCTTCGGTGGTGGAAACAAGCCCGCCGCAAAAGCATTGCTGGTTGCAGCTCAAAAGCTTGACCCTGAGTCGCGTGTCGGAAAGCAAATCCCGCAGATCCTTGAAAACTTCTTCAAGTAAACCGGACGCCAAACCGACAAAAAAGAGCTGGAGTCTCAAAACTCCAGCTCTTTTTTATTTGCACCTGTTAAACTCCAACACTGGTTATCCCGTGTAGAGTTTACTCATTACTTTACCGTTATTAAGATGCATCGGGCGATCTTCCCGGTCTCGTATGATACTCGCCGGATCGATGCCGAGCGTCGAATAAATGGTGGCTCCGATATCGTTCGGGTGATAAGGAGTGGTTTCCGGATGCCCGGCATGCTTATCCGACTTCCCGATGACCTGACCTCCTCGAACACCTCCGCCAATGAAGATACCACTATAGCCTGAGGCCCAGTGGTCTCGTCCGGGATTCTTATTGACCGTCGGAGTACGACCGAATTCGCCAACCACGACGATTAAGACATCGTCCAGCATATTCCGTGCTTCCAGATCATCCATCAACGCCGAAACGCCGTTATCGATTCCCGGCAACAACTTGTTCTTTAAGCGGGGGAAGTTATCCGAGTGAGTATCCCAGGACTGAACAATCCCCATATTACATTGCACGTAAGGCACTCCGTGCTCTACCAGCCTGCGAGCCAGTATCAAGGTTTGGCCATATTCAGTACGTCCGTATTTATCTCTTAACTCATCACTCTCGGCATTGATATCAAATGCTTTGGCAATATTAGGCGACGTCAGCAAATTAAGGGCTTCATCCTGCTGACTAGTGAATTGAATCCCCCGGGCAAACTGGTCAAGTCGACGTTGTTGATCGTTCAATTGCTTCAAAATCCCCACTCGGTTGCTCAGACGACTCGTGGTAATTCCATCCATCATCTGAATTCCGTGGACTTTGAATTCCTTCCCGTTAGGATCAGAATTTACCTGCCAGGGATCGTACTTTGGCCCCAGAAAACCGGCATGTTGTCCCGGCCAAGTGAGAGGCCCTTCAATCAGCGGGCGAGGTAGTGTTACCTGACAAGGCATCCCATTGGTGGTTGGATTAAGCATCTTGATGCCACCACCATAACAGGGTCGATCAAGTCGCGATAATTCCTTGTCTTCATTGGCATCTCCCCGAAAGACCTGAGGTTCGCCGGTCAGAGTATTGTGAGTGCCTGACAGATGCCGATTGTCTCCGTGAGAAAAAGACCTGACAACAGCAATCTTATCTGTGCGATCAGCCAATTTAGGAAGATGCTCTCCAAACAGAACTCCGGGAATCTTTGTCTGGATCGTACTAAACTCACCTCGAACGTTTTCCGGTGCGTCCGGCTTCGGGTCAAAGGTCTCAAGCTGACTGCCGCCACCGGTTTGGAATACCAGAATTACGGATTTTCCCTGACGCTGTCTATCTGCAGCTTTCAGAAGTGCTGGCAGTGTCAAACCCAAAAAGCTCGAGCAGCCAACCTGTAGTAAATCTCTTCGGTCAATTTGACGTAACGTCACGCTAATTCCTCTATAAACAAAATCATTGTTCTACATAATATATTATGGCATACGCTTTAATCCCATGACAATCACAATTCCACATTGGCGCTACTAGTCTTTCGGTTTCTACAGCGTTAAAATCATCCTCGACCTGTTAAATCCACTTAATTAGGAATGTCATTATGAAATCCAAGCGACTTTTTATAACTGCAATGTTTTTGGTTGCAGTCGGTATCTGCACGGTACAGGCAGAGGTTAAACTCCCATCAATCTTGGGAAACCACATGGTTCTGCAACGAGAGGCTCCCATCACTCTTTGGGGGTGGGACGATAGCGGACAAAAGGTCACCGTCAGTCTGGGAGAAGACTCGGCAACGGCAACCACTAATGATGCAGGGTTATGGATGGTTGAGTTAAAGCCGCAAAAGGCCGGTGGACCCCACAAAATTCAAATTAAGGGCTCGACTGAGGTAACACTCCAGGACATTCTTATCGGCGAAGTTTGGCTCTGTTCCGGTCAATCCAACATGGAATGGACAGTTCGCCAATCCCTCAATCCAGAAGAAGAAGCGAAGAACGGTAACCACCCAACCATACGCCACATTAAATTCCCCCACCGTCCGAGCGATAAGCCTGAAGACGACATCCCATCGGATGGTTGGCAAGTTGCGACTCCGGATACCGTCCCTAACTTCACAGCCGTCGGCTACTTCTTCGGACGCAAACTGGAAGCAGAGTTGGATGTACCCATTGGGCTGATTGGCTCCAACTGGGGTGGCACTCGCATCGAACCCTGGACGCCACCTGTCGGGTTTAAATCGGTACCTGCACTCAAGAAAATCACCGATAACTTAGCTAACTTCCCAACGAAAAATAACAATGGTGCGATCGACCATCAGTCGCCATTGGCATTGTACAACGGGATGATCCATAACTTCCGTCACTTGAATTTCCGCGGAGCGATCTGGTATCAGGGGGAATCGAATCGGGGCGACGGGATGATGTACCACGAGAAAATGAAAGCCTTAATTCAGGGTTGGAGAAGCGTCTTTGACAACAAAGACATGCCGTTTTATTTTGTTCAGTTGGCGCCATTCACTTATGGCGGCAACCCACTAGCCTTACCAGAAATCTGGGAAGCTCAGGAAGCCACATTGGCATTACCGAATACTGGTATGGCCGTAACTACCGACATTTCCAATTTGCGAGATATCCATCCAAAAAACAAGCAGGATGTAGGCGTTCGTCTGGCTCGATGGGCTCTGGCAAAGACGTATGGGCAGAAAGACTTGGTCTATTCAGGTCCGCTTTATAAAAGTCATAAAATCGTCGGTTCCACTATCGTAGTAAGCTTCAAGCACGCTGGCAGTAAATTGGCCTCCAACGACGGTAAACCTCTCAATCATTTCCAGCTAGCCGGTCAAGACGGCGAATTCAAACCTGCCGTTGGTATGATTAAAAGAGACAAAGTCATCGTTGCTTCCGACAGTGTTGCCAATCCGGTTCACGTGAGATTCGGTTGGCATCAATTGGCTGAACCCAATCTGGTCAACGAACAGGGACTTCCCGCTTCACCGTTCCGCACGGATAAATAGTAACCACCTGCAATAATAGAGGGCTCCTGCAAGCAATTTGCAGGAGCCTTTTTTAATGCTCTGGCAACTCTTCTCGCCGCAACAGCAATAAATACTGCTGAGTCTCAACAGCCCAACTGAACCAACGCCGCTGGCCTATCACCTTCCAGCCTTTGTGAGGTCTGTGAGCCAAAGCATGACTGGCCAGTCCTCGCCAACTCCGCGTCGTATCACCTTCTCGTGGCAGACTGGCGTAATCTTCCGTCGTGCGTAGCCACCCATTTAAGTCCATGCCAACGTCAATGTCTTTCGGTTCCAGTTTCTCCTGGATGAGCCAGGCTTCCATTTGCTTAGCCCGCTGATCATTAAATGCCAGCCAGTCGTGAGTAAACGTAATGCTGATATATCCCATGCTAAAGATTGCCAACCAAACGACGGTCGCCGAAACACGACCGGGACGCTCGAGCCGTAACAAGACATCACTGGTCACCACAAAGATGACTGTGGGAACAAAAAGTACCATCCAATGACGATCCACAATATTCTCAACCACCGCCAACAACGCTAATGACACAGCTACAGCAAACAATCCGATTCCCACTCGCCAATGTTGGCGATCCTGACTTAGCTCAGAATTGACAATCACCTTCTCTAGCGAAAACGCCGCAGACGCACCTAGAGCCAGCGAGAGGATGCTGCAGAGTGTCAGGAATTGCCATAAAAGAGGCAGCCATTTCACATCACCAAGATAAGTCCAACTCCCATCAGGATGCATCGGATCGGCAAATAGTACTGGACCAAAGTGGGCGTTGTGGAGGAAATACCCCACTGACTGAGTTATGTAGGTGCGACCTCCGGTGGCGATAAAAACCCCGAACCAGGCGCCGCCAACAAGCAATAGCCACCACCGGTTAATCTTCAAACGTTTCTTACCAATTACCTTAAACAACATTCCTGCTGAAACTGGTAATAGCAACATCCCGAGCAACAACCCGGTACCGTACAGGTAGATCGCTATTTGCCGTAAGCGTTCAGCATCAAACGTCTTGATAAACAGCGTGCCAGTACGAGACTGATTCCCGGGTACCAATCCTGCCAACTCGAAGATGACCAAGGAAAGGCCGGGGATGCCTCCAAGTATGGCTAACCTAAGCAAACTCTGTTTACCGGAAAAGGACGCGCGGTTTCTAAACAGAACATATAACGGAACCAGCACAATCAACACGTGAGTTTGCCTGCACCAAAAAACCAAAGCCGTCAATAAACTCCCTAACGCCAGTGGCCCAACACGCGATAAATTGTTGCTTTTAAGAAAGCATAACAATGCCCAGGTGATCAGCATCAACGCCGTGACATCGGTCATAAAGGTAAACGTATGTCCGAAGAAAATTGGAGTGATGAGTAAACTGATCGCAGCCATCAGAGCTGTTTGTAAATTCCCTCCCAGCGATAAGACGACCAGCAGTACACTCACACAAGTTAGCCAGCCGGCAACGGCCTGAGATAGATGTAACGACTAAAAAGAGAATTCATTCCAAACGAATAGCCTGCCCCAAAGAACATGCGACACAAGACTTGCTGCTAATTCACCGTGTTGCGAGACATGCTGGTAGTACCCCTCATCTGCTAAGACCTGAACACTGCGTCCGTATAACCAATCATCATTGTGAGGCGCTGCTTGATAATCTGAAAACAAGTTCCTCGTTACCAGCCAGGGCAGAGCGAGTAGTATGCAGGCAATAATCACTCGACGCTTACGAGAGGATCTCTTTTTCATATCTTTACCAGATTCCTGCATCAATATTTTTCTCGTTCCTACGCTCGTAGACAACCTGCTCAATCAACCAATTTATTGACCAGATCGGCCAGCCTTTGCGATTGTTGCCTATCCCGGAAACCGGTTAGAAACACCTTAGCTCCGCTCTCTGAACGAATCACCGGAGCGGAAATAATGACTCCATCAATAATAATCGCCAACGATTCCCCAATGTTCTCAGCCGTCAGTTTTTTTAGCCGCTTCGCTGGCTTGCGTTTTATTGTCATATCCAGACCGAACTGATCTGCTCGCCTTGTGAGCGTTGCATTTACAAAATCATCCTCGGTTAGACAAATAGCCGAATCGACGAACACCGGAGCAACACCATCAGCCAGAGGCAGGCTTTGATAACCATCCGCCTTCTATTTGCTTGCTAATCTGATTTCGAACTCGCCGGCCTGCGCCGGACAACAGCTTTGCCATACGATAATCGCCAACGCGAATACCAAGAAATTACGCCACTCTATATGGCACCTCGGCAAACATTCCACGTCGCTAAATATCCCAACCACACGACAGCTATAAGCGAGTGAATGATTCTGTGATAGTATGAACAACACTTGTTTCCTGTCACGCAATCTAATTGCCATATGCAACTGATTCAATATGAAAATCACTGATATCAAAACACACGTAGTGGGGCTGGATAGAAATTTCACCTTCGTCGAAGTCGAGACCGATTCCGGGATCACAGGATTAGGTGAGGCGGGAATCACGTTTCGAGAGGATGCTCAGCTAGGGTTCATCGAAGCACTTAAACCAAGTTTGATCGGACAGCCTGCCGGCCAGATTGAACATTTGTGGCAAACAATGACGCGATGTGGTTTTTTTCCAACAACGGGTGTCGGTGCGGCGGCTGTCAGTGCCATCGATATCGCTCTGTGGGACATCAAGGCCAAATCCTTCAACGTCCCACTTTATGAATTGCTCGGTGGAAAAGTTCGTAACCAAGTGCTCTCATACACCCACATTCACGGGATGACTCCGGAAACCCTTGCGGCTGACGCTAAAGTGAAATATGACCAGGGCTGGAAAGTAATTCGTTTCCAACCTCCGCATGAGGATGGAGTGTTTGAGCCAAGGGCCGCGATCAGAACAACGATCGCTCAGGTAGCTGCCATCCGTAATCTGCTGGGCGACAATGTCGAAATCATCCTTGATGTCCATACGCGCCTAAACCCCAACGACGCCATCGTGCTTTGTAACAGCCTCGAACAATACAATCTTCTGTTTATTGAAGATCCGGTAAGAGTTGAAAACGTAGCTGTCGTCGAACGCTTAAGAAACGCGACCAGTGTACCGATTGCCATCGGAGAGCAATTCTCTTCCAAATGGGAATTTGCACCGCTGATTGAAAATAACTGGTTTGATTTTTGTCGGATGGACTTGTGCGTGGCCGGCGGATTCACCGAAGCCCGAAAAATAGCGGGGATGTGTGAGTCTCATTACATACCTATCTCACCTCACAATCCACTCGGCCCTGTCGCAACGGCTGCCTGCGTTCATTTAGATCTGGCTACCAGTAATTTCGCTGTTCAGGAATGTGCCCGGCCCCCGGGAACCATTCTCCCCGAGTTATTTCCAACGCAAGTGCTGTGGGACGGTGGATTCCTCTATACTCAGGACGCACCGGGATTGGGAATTGAATTTAATCCGGATGCCGCTAAACATTATCCTCCGGTCAAAGGTGATGCCCCCAGATTACGCCGTGATGATGGTAGCTATGTGAATTGGTAGTCGTGACAATTAGACAATTTGACATTTTAAATTTGAGCTGGTTTCCTAAGCCGTTTAAGCGAATCAAGAGTTTTAATTTGTTCTCCCGAGATTTATTTGGCTAAGGCACACTCAAATGCAAAAGTGCGATGCAACTGTCTAATTGCTTAATTGTCTAACTTTCACTCAGTTCTCCATAGACGTGCTCGATGTTCTCTTCACGTTCCAGCACATCCACTCCCGCCCATTTCTTATACCAGGGCAGCTTAACCTCAGTCTTAATTTGCTCGAGTGTTCGGCCCTTCTTTATCAAACCCGCTATCTCTTTACGTAGCTCAACAAAATATCGTTGCTGCGTCTTGATAGTCCCCATGTCACCAAGTTCACCATGACCAGGGGCCAACGTCTTAACCGGTAACTTCTTGATCTGATCGATCACATTAATCCAACTTGCCGTATCACTGTGACCGGTAAAATTGAACGGTCCGTTTACGATGCAATCCCCGGTAAACAGAATCCCCTGCTTAGGTAGCCAGGCCACCGCATCACCTCCGGTGTGAGCATGACCGAAATGTAGGAGTTCGACTCTCATCTCTCCATCATCAAAAACCATTTTTCTTGGAAAGTAGATTTCCGGTAACTTGTAATCGAGTTTCCCATACTCTTCCGGTTTCTCTTTCCTACTGGTTTCAAAGCCTTCCAGACCTAAAGTTTGAAACAACGGTTTCGTACGTTCCGAGGCAATTGGCACAGCTCCAATCGCCTTGTAAATCGCGTTCCCATCAGCATGATCCCCATGATGGTGAGTATCAAAGATGTACTTAATAGGCTTGTCAGTCTGACTGCGAATGATTTTGATCACTTCCTCAGCTTGATTGGGGAAATTCGCATCGATGACCAACACAAAATCCTTAAACATCACCCATCCCTGATTACAACCCAGGAATTCCGGCTCTGTCTGACACTTCCGAAAGAAGACGCCTGGTGCCAATTCATATAGTTTGGTTTCTTCCGGCACCGCTGCATTAGCACTCGTTGGTACAACAGCGTATATAGACAAACATAACAATACTGCAAGAATTGCTTTTTTCATTTGGTTTTGCTCCACATCTACTAGCGTCTAAAAATGTTTCGTTTTATTACGCCGGGGATTTTGTCCGGCCGCGGTGAGGTTCCGTGTTTAATCTTTCTTAGATTTTGAATCAAAAGCTTAGGATCATCCGAAGAAAGTGAAACCGGGAAGTGCTGCAACAATTCATAAGTTTCACCCAGCTTGCCAAGTGTACCGTTGAGATGCACAGTTCCCCCCGTCAAACGAACACGACGGATCAAATCCTCTTCGTATTGCTCAAACCACTTAGGCCAGATCCGAATCGTCTTGACTCCATTCTCGACAAACTGTTCGATCTCACTTGGATTACTAATTAACCCCAACAAGATCGCTTCCGGCAATAATTCACTAAACGTCTCGATATGAGCCATGCTTCGAACTCCGATAATCATCCGCTCAGGTTCTCCATACTGACGCACCTGACGCACGACTTCATTTCGATATTGGTCACCGTATTCCTTAAGATCAAGCACTACATCAATGCGTCCCTTACAGGTTTCCAACACGTCCTGTAAAGTCGGAACGGGTTCGCCCCTGAATCGTTTTGAAAACCAACTTCCGGCGTCTAATTTTTGGATCTCTGCGAGCGTCAATTCATTTACCTGACCTGAACCATCGGTAGTACGATCCACGGTTGCATCATGCATGATCACCAGGGCACCATCTTTGGTCGTTCGAATATCGACTTCAACGGCCGTTGCTCCGACCTGTATAGCTCGTTCGATCGAACTAAGCGTGCACTCAGGTCGTTCTACACTGGCACCTCGATGAGCAATGATCTGATCGACTCCAATGACCGTCTCGCGCATGTACGCCTTTCGCGCAGCCTCTGTTTCAACGCCTTCCAGCGGACTCAGACTGGCCAATAACAAGAGCAGGACATTCATTTTAGCTGTCACCTAATATCAAATATCTTATAACTGTAGTTAGTTAATAGCATACCTATTGTGATCGAGCTTCGCCTATGTTTCGCCCATGTATCTTACTGTTTTTACTTTCAACTTCAGCCACGTTCTCAGTCCATGCCGCTGAAGTCAAATTGGATGGTCAGATTTTTACCGTCCCGGATGGAATGACTGTTGAACGCATTGCAGGGCCTCCGCTGGTCGACCGACCAATTCATGCTGACTTCGACGAGCAGGGTAGGCTTTATGTTTTGGACTCCAGTGGCTCATCAGCACGTGGCGAGGAACAAATCAAAGAAAAATCACATCGCATTGTGCAATTAACCGACACCGACAAAGACGGAGTCTTCGATAAAAGCACGGTCTTTGCGGACAAGTTCATGCTGCCCGAAGGTGCTTGCTGGCACGACGGATCGCTCTATGTCTCTGCTCCTCCGGAGATCTGGAAACTGACTGACGAAGATAACGATGGGATAGCCGAAAAACGGGAAGTCTGGTTTGATGGAAAGACGTTGACCGGATGCATGAATGATCTCCATGGACCTTACCTCGGTCCGGATGGTTTTCTTTACTGGGCCAAAGGAGCGTTTGCTGAACAAACGCACGAACTTCGTACCGGAGCAACACTCAACACACGCGCAGCCCACCTGTTCCGCAGACATCCCTCGGGAGGCCCGATCGGAAACATGATGACCGGTGGCATGGATAACCCGGTGGAAGTTGTCTTCACTCCTGGAGGCGAACGTATTTTCACGACCACCTTTCTTGAACATCCTCAGGAAGGAAAACGTGATGGCTTAATCCATGCCGTCTACGGAGGCGTCTATGGTAAGGATCATGGTGTTTTAGAAGGTCACCCACGAACCGGTGAACTAATGCCCGCTCTGGTTCATCAGGATGCGTCTGCGCCGTGTGGATTAGCTCGCTTAGAATCCTCTGAGTTAGGGCAGGGGTATGTCACAAACGTACTTTCCTGCTCCTTTAACAAGCATCGAATCTTCCGTCACCAAATCGGCAATCAGGGAGGATCGCTGACAAGCGAAAACTCGGAGTTTCTGGCGAGTGACAGCCCGGATTTCCATCCGACCGATGTCCTTGAAGACGCAGACGGCAGCGTTCTGGTGATTAATACCGGAGGGTGGTACAAGATCTGTTGCCCCACCAGCCAGTTCTATCGCCCTGAAGTCTTAGGAGCGATCTATCGAGTCAGGAAGTTGCAGAGTCATAAAACAGCAGATCCTCGTGGACTCCAAATAGACTGGAATGAACAGTCTCCGGATACGCTCGTAAAACTCTTAGCGGACAAACGATTCGCTGTCAGAAATCGCGCTCGAAAAACACTCGGGGAACTCGGTACCCTTTCCGTTCCGGCGCTGTCAGCAGCATTGAACGGATCCTCCGATGCACAGCAACGGCTACAAATTGTCTGGTCGTTATGCCAAAACTCCGCACCGGAAGCACGAGCGACAATCATTTCCGCACTTGATGATCCAAACGAAACCGTTGTCCATGCTGCTTTACACTCTATCAGCCTTGCTTTGGATAAATCCGCTGCACCAGCAATTCGCCAGCAATTCGATCAGTTCAGTCCGTTCAATCAGAGAATAGCGGCAGAGTGTCTGGGGCGAGTGGGGACAGCACAGGACATTCCCGTATTGCTAAACAGTTTGAACACGAATACTGACCGAGCATTAGAACATTCATTGATCTACGCCTGTATTGAAATTGGAGATATCGATGCAATTCGGCCATTGCTCAAATCAAACAATGTCGCAACGGCTCGCGGCGCCATCATTGCCTTGGACCAAATAGGTGATGGTCATCTCAAAAAGGACGTTGCCTTAGCAGCTATTGATGCCGGTGATCAGGCGCTTCAAGCGACTGGATGGTGGCTGTTGAATCATCACCCTGATTGGGCATCTGGTTTGCCCTCTTACTTTGAGGCCAGAATTCGCCATAAGACTTTAAATGAAATACAGCGTCAGACGTTACAGACTCGTCTTAGCGCGTACATTAACACACCGGAACTGCTCGACATGACAGGACGCCTGTTACAAACAAACGACTCTACGGTCCAGTCATTCCTCTTGTCTTCACTTAGCACCACCAAGCTGTCAAGCATCCCGGACACAGTATCCAGTGGCATTCTTAAGGGGCTTCAAAGCACAGATTCTGAAATACTATTGCTGGCGGTCAATGCAGCGAATGCGATTCGCGGAGACAAACCGAACGAGAAGATTCAATCAAAGTTACTAGCAACATTCAACAATTCCGGGAATCCACCTCAGGTTCGACTCGCCGCTTTAAATGCGATCACTCCCGCCAATCGTCCGCTCACTCAGAAGACGCTCACAACGATTGCTCCGTTTGCGAATAACAGTCAACCACTTCAGCTCCAGTCACTCACCGTTGACATTCTCGTTTCTTCGCCGTGGCCGACAGAACAATGGCACGGAGTCCCCGGCGTATTACCGACCCTCGGCTCGATCCATCTAAAACGTCTGGTCACCACACTGGTTAAAACACAGGAGCGTCAGACTGTGTTGAATACTCTCACCGCTTTGAAAACATCCCCTACTGCCACAACTCTCAATCCCGAAGAAGTCGAAGCTCTCTTCGCTCCATTGGGGGAAACCTTCACGCGATTAGCTGACCCTTTGATTGAACGCATCAAGACTGAAAACAAAGAACGTATCGAACGCATTGACCAGTTACTTACCAGAATTGACAGTGGTGATGTGACCCGCGGTCAACAGGTGTTTCAATCTGCCAAAGCTGCTTGTACGGCCTGCCATAGAATTGCATATTTGGGAGGCCGGGTAGGACCGGATCTTACCCGAATTGGGCAAATTCGCACCGAACGGGACTTGCTGGAAGCCGTACTCTTTCCCAGCGCAAGCTTTGTCCAAAGTTTCGAGCCCGTGTCGATCATTACCAACGACGGACAAGTCTACAGTGGTGTCATCCGCGATGACAATGGACACTCAATCGTTCTTCAATTAGATGCAAAGAAACAAATCCGTCTGGCACATTCAGACATTGAAGAACAACGCACCTCACCGACATCGATTATGCCTGCCGGACTCGACAAACATCTTTCTGATCAACAGTTGATTGACCTCATCAAGTTCCTGAAGGCGAGTCAGTAACGCACCCTCGTTTCAATCGGATGGCGTTTCTGATCATCGGTACCAAAAGAGCGAATAATCCATCTGCCCCGTTCAGCAGTCAACTCCACTTGCCCCCGGAAGGTGTCTTTGCGAGTGTGAATATGCCCCCAATGCTCAACGCTTCCAACAAGTTCCCAAGTCAAATTCAACTTGAGTGTATTTCCATCATGCTCATGACTACAATCGGTTACCTTTGTTGAATGGACGGTCATTACTGAGCCTCCCTGTTCCGCCATCTTGAGGTCTCTTTCCAACCCGAGATAGAATTCCACCAAACTCCGGCCGACCCCCAACTCTGACAACTGCTTATACCTGGCTGCAGGGTTCTCGTGATTCACTGAGGTATACACTCGGTTGATAAACTCATCTGCAATTCGCAAAGCATCCGCTGAGTTGACTTTTCTTGCTTTGACAGCCGTTCGTAGCGGTGGAAGTTTAACGGGTTTGACGACAGGAACTTCGTATGCAAACTCCGGAGCATCCTGAACGAAGAAGTGACCAAACGGATCTTCTGTTTTCACCAGGACCGTGGAGCGAAGCATTGGTGCAAATTTGTTATAGGAATTCCAAGTCATCTTCATGGACTTCACGACGCCGACTTCCGGCTTATAAACGACGATGATGCCAATACGAGCTTGATACACCGAAATCTTTTTTGGAGGTTTATTAAAAGCGAAGTCACGTATATCCAACCCAAAGAAATTGACTCTCGCCAAAGCGGGCTCTACAACATCGCCATTGATTTCCATGGGATTTTTTGCGATCAGCTGGAATACCTGATCTGCCACAGCTTCTTGTTCCTGTACGGACAGGAAATCGGGATCTTCCCGTTCGATACCGAACCATTCCTGCAAAGTCAAAACGGGAACCAGGATTTCGTGTCGGACTTCGCGGCCGGAAAGATAAAGAAATGAATAGAGTGAACTGTAACTTGAAATACCAAGCCGATCTCGTAGCTGACGTTCCCGAGTCGCTTTCAGCTCCGCCAAATCAGGTCGTTTCGTTGGAGGATTTTCCCAATCCAGCTCGACCGAGTACACCTGCCCCGACGTTAATTGCTTTGTCTTTTCCAGCAGGAAGCCATTTTGAAGAAACATACAATCCATCGTTGCCGGCTGAAGCTCACCAAAAGTCTGGGAAACCGTCATAAATTTCGGATTCGTACCACTGACGATTTTCCATTGGTAAGTCAACCAACGGGACTTCAATTCCGTTTGCAGGACACCTTCCTGAGGAATCTTCGAAGTGTCGATACCCTGATACACTAACTCCATCGCCTGCCCTGACTGATCTATAAACTGCAGACGTGATTGCAAAAACGATCGGTGTTTTTTGGACGCTTCGAGCAATAGATTCTGTGGAACACGAAATTCCTTATTCGGAATCAGCTCATAGTAAAGCACCAGGTCTTCGGCAGTAATGGAGAGCTTAAGCCGTGTGGAATCGTCTCGTACGTCAACGACCGCATCTGTCAGCGAAACCGGATGTGCTAAAACTGAATCAGCTAGAGATCCCCAGACCGCCAACAACATTCCCAAGTGGATCACCGCTTGTCTCATCTTACTCGTCCTCGGCAGTGATCGTTACTGTAGATTCGATCCAGTCACGGACATCAATTCCATCAGACTTGATATCTGCACGTACCAGGTAGTGACCGGGCTTTGACGGCAATTCGATTAACACGCGTACTCCAGTAAAGGCACCAGCAGGTACTTTCGTTGCCTTGGTGACTGACATCAATCGTGCACCTTCAGGCAGTCTAAAGTCGACTTCATAATCTCGACGCTTACCTGAGTGGTTTGTAATCGTGACGTTGAATTCATGTACGGTGCCTGGCTTCACACTCAGGCCGTAGGGATACATTGAGGCCCATTGTTCATCCACCGCATAGTTCGGATCGTCCCAGACAGTCAATTCCTGAATTGCATCAATCCGAGTACGAAAGCCTTTCTCTAATGATTCCAGCTCTTTTTCAGAAAACCGAAACACGTGCGGAATATGCTCGTTGATAAGCCAATAGTCGTTACCCAGGGCCTTCACCTGTTCAAGACAAAACAGGAACCCATCATTCTTGTGCAGCAAGTTGCGATTCAGCACACAATAGTCGTCCATGCCGGAGGGCGAAAAGGCGTCTCCGATAAAGAAGACCGGTGATTCCTCCCGACTCTCAACCAATAACGCTCCATGATAAAACGTCTGTCCGGGAAAGGACCGAAACGTTAACTTGAACTCATGAAACTGCATCGTCTCTCCGTGTTGTTTGGCCAACACTTCTTTAATCGGGATATGATGCAGACACGGCATGTGATAATTACCGGGGTGACGCAGTATATCCACATAATGCCTCAGAGCATAAACAGGGCAATCAAATTCTTCACTGGCCTGCTGGACCGAATCGGTATGGTCGTCGTGATAATGAGTGACGAAGATCCCGTCGACCTTATTAATAATTCCAGCCTGCAAAAGTTCTTTGACGCCATCGATCACGCCTGTATTACCGCAATCGATCAATAGACTATGACCTGTCTCGGAGATTATCAGTCGACTCGTCCCTTTAACCCAAATCCACTCGGGCGTATCCTGATACGCCGAGTAAGGCATCAGTGAAAAGTCTGCGTCCTCGCCAAGCACTCGCTTTGCACATAGCCCCATGCGTTCTTCTTTGAAATACCAATTCAAAGCACTCGTGCTGAGATAGGATCGATAGACATCGCGAATCCGTGACGCCAGCTTATCTAAAGCCTGTCGGGGCTTGGTAATAACCTGGCCTCTGGCTGGCACGAGCATATCGGCATCGAGTGCCCGCACCTTTTCAAGGCTGTCCAACAGGGCCGCAAATCGACCACCATACCCGTGGTATCCTCTGACATTTGCTTCCTCAATAGCATCCTGATAACTATAGATATCTAAGATTTTCCCGACACCTGCGATGAGGTCACCGGTAAACACGATCTTTTGCCCGGCAATTTCTGAAACGTATGATAGGCTGCCACGCGTAAACCCTGGCGTTTCCAATGCCGTGAGCGTAACACCGCCAAGATCAAGCTCGTCGCCCTCGGTCATCCACTTAGCTACCTTCAATCCCGTTGCTAAGATCTTGGTCGATTGCTGAGCGTAATCGTGAAACCTAGCTTGTTGAAACTCCTGCCAAAATGCTTCCGGATTTTCTATCAAAGCACGCTCTGATTCCGGAGCAACCACTTTAGCTCCATTGGCAATCAGAGATTCAGCAGCCCAAACGACATCGCGCCGATGGTGACTCAGCAATACCCAATCGGCTTTTACCTGAGGACGATCCACCACTCCATACACGATGGCCGTAGCTTCATCTCCTCGTATCCGTACACTGTTTACTGTTCCTGCCTTGATTTCCAGGCGGTTCGTGAGTTTAGCCCCAAAGCTGGCTTGGCTACAAACCGTCAGAAAAATAAACAATGTTGAAATAACAAACCGTTTCATACGGACACCTCGAAGAATCTGGGTTCGGTTTTATTGAGGCAGCAGCAATGGAGCCAGCCCTCACTGAATTTTACACCATTCTAAAGCGCCCAGTGTATGAATCAAACGAGCGTCATTAGAGAGGGACTGGCAACGACCATTACCGCTACCATGACAGCAGAGAGGACTAATGCAAAAACGCCTAAAACTACAAGCTCTGTTGCTAACAGCAGTTTCACCTTAATTGCTGAACACCCGAGGTATTGCATGGTCTCTAAATGTTGTTTTCTCAATTGGATGGACTGGACAATTGAAGTGACAACCATGACGGCAGAAATAACCATCAAAATAATAAAAACAAGATCAAGAATCTCCTTCACTTGAAATACATAATCCATTAACTTTTGGAATTCCTGCTCGGGAACAACCACTTGCAATGCTCGATCATCCAGATACGCAGCCTGAAACAAGGCATTGGATTCGTCATCCTGTGGCCAGACCGCGACCGCTGAGATCCTATATTGTGATTGCTCACCATGAAAATGGACTCGATGTCGATTTTCTGCCGTCAATTTGGTTTCTGTTTGGCTTGGTATATGAGCACCTTCAACTCCGTGCAGCCTTGAGTTCCGATCCACGGCAGAACCAATATCATTATCCTCATGTATATGCCCGTAGCCATCGAGCAACCAGGCTGTTTCAAGAGAGATCAGTACGACAGAATCATCCGCCGTCCCTGTAGGCTCAAGCGTGCCCACGACCTCCAAATCATAGGGCATCATATCCCCAATCCCAAAGAGGCTTTTCATATCGGTCCTGACCGTCGACTTCCCTTCCAAACGTTTGGCGACCTCCGCTCCGACGACACACGTTCCCATTTCCGCAAACGTAGTTCCTGACGCGATCTCCAGCCCTTTGGCTGTCAAAAATGCACTGCTGGTACCAATGACAGCCCAGGCCCCCCGGGAGGCAGTATGGGACAAATGCAGCGGGGCGGTAATTAGCCCATCGTGCAGGTTTACTTTTTCATAATCGCCGTGCGTCATCGCTTGCTGGAGTTCCCCCACATAGAATTGAGCCCGAAGCACGAGATCGAACCGATCTCCACGGGCTCCAACCAACAGCGAGGGATTCTGACTACGAGCTTCTAATTCCGATTGATAAGCGGAAGTGACATAACTGGTCGTTAGCGGTAAGGCCAGTGATAGAGCTACGATGACGACCAACGTCGTGGACAACTTCCACTGAGACCGTAAGTACGCTGTTGCCAGTTTGATTATGTCGAACATAACTGGCCCCCCGCGTTGATCTGCGAAAACGGGAGAACTTGCGAAAACCGATCCAGATTATCGGCAGCATGTGTAACAACAATCAGCGTTGCGTTGATTTCATTGGCTTGCTCAAAGAGTAAATCCCATACCTGCTTTGCATTGTCCGCATCCAGGTTAGCCGTCGGTTCATCAGCCAAAATCAGTTGAGGTTTATTGAGTAAGGCACGGCAAATTGCAATTCGCTGTTGTTCGCCCCGTGAAAACTGACTTACCTGACGATTGCTTAGCTCACTAAGTCCCATCTTTTGGATAAGGTAGTCCAATCTTTCGGCGATCTCGGCATCCTGTGGCAGACTGGACAACATCACCGGCAATAAAATGTTGTCCCGCATGGATAGGTATTCAATGAGTCGGAAATCCTGAAACACGAATCCAACGTTGTCTAGACGAAATTGACGCTGTTGTTGATCACTTTTATCCAGCAGCCGTTCGTGATTAAGAGTGATTTCACCGCTCAAGCCCGCATGCACAGGTTTAATACCTGCTATCAGATTCAGCAAGGTCGTCTTACCACACCCGCTCGGCCCGGTAATGGCTGTGTGCTGTTGATTGGCAATATCCAATTGCGGCACATTCAATTCAAATGGGCTATTGGGATATCTAAATTCGAGATTACATACAGTTAGCATTCCGTGATTTTATCAACGATTCCAAGCATACAAAACTTACTGCCTGCCAATAGTACGCAAATGCCTCTGTTTTTAATAAAATAGAGATTGATTCGTTGTATAAAATTCCCTCTCTCAAACGCAAATGAACCCGCATGACCGCGCGTCAGAAACTACTGATACCTGCCGCTATCCTGATCGCAGTACTCGCGATAGATATTCCGGAACTGAGTGCGCAGGAAATCGACTTCAATCGAGACGTCCGTCCGATCCTTTCAAACAATTGCTTTCAATGCCATGGCCCGGATGCAGCCGCCCGGCAGGCAGAATTAAGGCTGGATAATGCCGAGGGCATTTCAGAACAACGAGACCCACCGCTGATTGTCAAAGGGAATGTTTCACAAGGTGAGTTCCTTCATCGAATCATGACAGATGACGGCGATTTAATCATGCCCCCGGCGGATTCGAACCGTGAATTAACACCACAGCAAATTGAAACTTTGAAACGCTGGGTAGAGCAGGGGGCCGAGTACTCTGTCCATTGGTCTTTTACTCCTCCTGAGAAACGGGAACTCCCTAAACTACAAAATCCGCAATGGCCGCGCAACGACATTGACCACTTCAT
>DEAW01000207.1 GCA_002348315.1 Planctomycetaceae bacterium UBA2972
AGGACTGCCATTTGACGCTGGTCACGCAGATCTCTAATCAGATCCAGAATCTGTTTCTGGATTGTGACATCCAGCGCCGTGGTGGGTTCATCAGCAATCAACAGTTTGGGATTGCAGGCTAATGCCATGGCAATCATCACACGTTGTTTCTGCCCACCGGACATTTGATGAGGATAATATTTGGTTCGTTGCTCGGGGTCAGGAATACCGACTTCATCGAACAGGCTGATGACACGATCCATCGCTTCTTTCTTAGAAACGTCCTCGTGCTGGAGTATGGCTTCGGCTACCTGATCTCCCACTCGATGCACAGGATTTAATGACGACATCGGCTCCTGAAAGATCATGCTTACGTCGCTTCCGCGCATTTTACGCATCTCTTTTGGGGAGATATTGATCAGGTCTTTACCCTTGAAGGAGATCGAGCCGTCATAGATTTCAGCACTGGCTGCCAGTAGATTCATAATGGTTAGTGACGTCACCGACTTGCCCGAGCCGGATTCACCTACCACTCCGAGTGTATAACCTGGCTTGATCGACAATGACAAATCATCCACAGCCTTCACGACACCATCATCGGTGTTGAAGTAGGTTTTCAGATTCTCGATTTGAATTACATTGTCCATGGCTTAGTCTTTTGGGTCCGCCAGACGAGGGTCGGTGGCTTCCTGTAAGCCTTCTCCGATTAGGTTATACGCCAGGATAGTGATAAAGATCGCGATCCCGGGAAATACAATTTGCCACCATTCGGTATAGTTACTGGTTCCGGCTTTAAGAATCGATCCCCAGCTTGGGTTGGGTGGTGGCGCCCCAAATCCCAGGAGACTGAGGCCCGCCTCAATCTTAATAGCAGCAGCGATTCCAAAAACGATGGGAACGATAACTGGCGCGAGTGCATTAGGCAAAATATGCCGAAACATCACACGGGAATGACTTGCACCGATACTCTTGGCAGCGGCGACGAATTCGGACTCTTTGAGTTTCAGGAATTCAGCGCGAGTGAGTCGTGCCATACCAGTCCAGCTGGTGAGACCAAGAATCGCCATCATGATCCAGATGTTCGGTTTCTCAATAAATGCCATTAATGCCAGGATCAATACAATACTGGGAACACACATCACCAATTCGATGATTCGGCTGATGATGATGTCGACCCATCCTCCGAAGTAACCAGCGATAGCTCCGACAATGATTCCAATGGTTGCGGCGATACCGGTCGAAACGAATCCCACGAGCAACGCAATTCGAGTGCCATGGACCATGCTGGCGAAAACGTCCACGCCGGTGTTGTAAGTGCCAAAGAAATTCATTCTGGAAGGTGTCCCTGCCTGATAAGGATTGCCGGGTCGATCTTCCCACTCACCGTCACGTACGGGCCGATGCGGGTCCTGGAAGACTAACGGCCAAACGGCCCAACTTTCCGGATCCTTCTCTTTGAGGTTTTTGGGGTAGCGTTTACGAAATTTGTCTTTGTGGAAGACTGGGTTTTCCCAGGCAGGATTAAAGTACGACAGGCACGGGAAGTAGAGATTGCCTTTGTACTTACAAACGATTGGCTTGGTGCCCGCGATCATGGGCGAGCAAATGGCGACAACACTGAGAAACAATACGATTCCTAACGCAAACATCGATAGTTTCTTGCGACGAAAACGCAACCACGCCTGTCGCCAGAATCCTGGCGATTTCTTAGCTTTGGTTTTTTTCTCTGGTGCGTTCATCGGTTGTCGTTATTTATAGGAAATTCGTGGATCAACAAAAGCATATAACAAGTCAGCAATTAATTGTCCGAGTAACGTCAAAACGGACAAGGCAAAAGTGAGTCCCATGATGACGGGATAATCACGAGTGAGGATACTGTCAAAATATAACTGCCCCATACCGGGCCAGTTGAAGATGCCTTCGAGAATGATCGCTCCGCCCAGTAACGAAGGCAGCGATAAGCCAAGCAAAGTAACAAACGGAATCAGTGTATTGCGGAACGCATGATGGATCATAATGCGTACCGGCCCCAGTCCTTTCGCTTTGGCTGTGCGAATGTAATCCTGACGAATGACTTCTTCCATGTTGGCTTTGATGAAGCGACTGTAGTAGGCCAGACTTACATAGGTAAAGCTGATCACAGGCAGGATCATATGTGTAAAGCGATCCCATATTTTCTGGGTGTCAGTAAGCATCTCGTACTCGTCGCTTTTCAGGCCCATCAGCGGCAACTCAAAGACCGTCCCATCAAGTTTGACGGCAAATAAGAGCTGAAGAAACAACGCAGCGATAAAGCTGGGGATCGCATACAGCATGTAAAGGAAGACGCCGACCATCCGTTCGTCCAGTTTTCCACTGCGGGCCGTCGAATACAGTCCGATTGGGATGGAAAGTATGTACGCCAGCACGAGTGAGGGAAGCGTCAGCAGCAGGGTGGCAACGACTCGTGATCCGATGACATCTCGAACAGGCTTCTTCTCATTGAAGCTCGTTCCAAAGTCTCCCTGGATCATGTCGCCCAACCAATGAGCATAGGCGACAGGAATGGACTTATCGAGGCCGTAAGCAGCCTTCATTCGTTCAAGATCCTCTTCGCTCGGCATCTTTTCCGGATTCATCATGGCCGGATCCGTCGAGAGCGGGCTACCGGGCATGTACCTAACCAGCGCATAGATGGCCATCGTTATTAGCAGCAGCGTCAAAAGCCCGATGAGGACACGCCGTATTAGATAACCAAGCACGTATACGCCTTGTTGGGAAGGAACAGTAGATTCAGGTTATGAAGCTTACTGCATTGCAGCCGGTTTGAAAATAGTTGATTCGCCGGGGCCGTAGTTGTACGGGCCGCGGGGACTATAGTTGTACCCTCGCAGTGACTTATTAAAACCGTAATAGGCATTTCGGAAAAAGAGCCATGTATAGGGCTGGTCTTCCCACAGTTTCATATGAATCTGTTGATAAACCTTACGACGTTGTTCGAGGTCGAGTTCTCGTTTGCCCTGCTCAAACAACTTGTCGACTTCAGGATTGGAATAACAGCCGTAGTTACGGCCATTGTCGATTGCTTTGGTTGTCCAGAGGTTTTCAGAAGTATCGGGGTCTGCGCCTGTTCCCCAGCCAGCGAAAACAGCATGGAACTTGTGCCCCAACATGGTTTCCTGCAATGTCGTAAACTCGACAGGTTTCACGTTACAGCGGATCCCGATTTGGTCCAGGTTTTCCTGTAGCAGTGTACAAATTGCAATTCGGTCCGGGCGGTTACTTGTGAGGATTGTAAACTCAAACGGTCGACGAGCCTCTCCTTCTGATACCCCATCGAAATCATTATCCAGTTCAACAACGTTGTCCAGGATGCCATCAGCGTCAGTATCTTCCCAGCCAGCTTCTGCCAATAGCTCTTCAGCCTTATCAAGATCTTGCTGGTAGGCAGTCGGAGCGATTTCAGGAGCCCATGGTGATGTGTGGTGGAAAATCCCTGTGGATGCCTCGTCCATTCCAAATCGATGCTTTTCTAATAGTTCCTGATGATTAAAGGCGTAACTCATCGCCTGGCGTACACGCTTGTCTTTAAAGAATGGCGAGCGGAAATTCCAGCCAAAATAGTAGTAGACCCATTCGAGAGCATATGACTTGGTGTTGAATTCATAGAATTCGTCACCGTCAGTTTGTGACTTCCACTGTTCAGGCGTCAGCATCATTTCCTCCAACTCGCCCTTTTTCATTGAAAGCAAGGCAGTGTTGGGGTCTTCGATGATCTTAAATCGAACGGTTTCAAAGTGCGGCTTCTGTCGAACCTGCTCGCCTTTGAAGGTGTAATAAGAATCACGGCGCTTGAGGACGATCTCCTGATTGCGTTCGCGTTTCTGAATGGTATAAGCTCCGGCAGTGACCGGGTTTTCATCCAATTCCACGTGAGCGGTACTGGAGGCTAATGTCGGGTCATCACTGATGGTATTTTCATATTTGTGTTTTGGAATAATAGGGAACAACATATTCCAAATATTTGTTGCCAGAGATTCGGCATGAAAATAAATCAGGGTGTGTTCATCATATGCTTTGACTCCTTTGAGCTGATCTGTACCGGAACGCACGGCAGGGATCGGAACGGCAGAACTCATGATGACCTGATAGGAGTATTCAACGTCGTAAGCTGTCAGCTTGGTTCCGTCAGACCAAGTGAGGTCGCTGCGGATTGTCACGATGTCCATCAAACCAT
>DEAW01000064.1 GCA_002348315.1 Planctomycetaceae bacterium UBA2972
TTCAACATTCGGAAAATCATCTCTGGTGACAACGGCGTGGACACCGGGCATCGCCTCGGCTTCGCTGGTATCAATGGAGAGTATTTTGGCGTGTGCGTGCGGACTGCGAAGCACAAAGCCAGTTAACATGCCCGGCAGTTTTGTGTCGGCAGTGTAGATAGCTTTACCGGTTACTTTATCCGCTCCGTCATGTCGGACGGGACGGCTTCCAATGACGCGATACTGAGTCGTGGCCACGGGTGATACTCCTGATTTGGTTAACGCTGTAAGGACAGGTTGTGGGATTGGGTGCTTAAGCTTCGGCACTCATTTGTTGTCCGGCGGCCTGTACAGCTCGGACGATCTTGTCATAGCCGGTACAGCGGCAGAGGTTTCCGGATAGGTCGAAACGAATAGTTTCTTCCGAGGCATGGGGATCTTTATCCAACAAAGCCTTGGAAGCGACTAAAAATCCGGGAGTGCAGATTCCGCACTGGAGAGCTGCTCCTTCCAGAAAACACTCCTGCACCGGATGGAGGTTGTTACTGCAGGCGATTCCTTCTACGGTTTCGATCTCGGCGTCATCGACTTCCACTCCGAGAACCAGGCAGCTATCAACCGGGCGGCCATTGAGCAGCACGGTGCATGCTCCGCAGTTCCCGTTGTTACATCCTTCTTTAGCTCCGGTCAGCCCGAGATTATCTCGTAAAACTTCCAGCAGGCTATGGCGTGGTTCACAGAGAAAGTCGTACGACTCTCCGTTGATCGAGGTTGTCACATGTACTTTCTTAGAAGCGGACACTATTACTTCCTTTTTGTTTTCAAATGTACGAGTGTTGTACTGATTGGTTTGGGAACTGGAATGTAAGTTATGAGCTTTGAGCTCGTTCGACGGCGGTCGTTAGCGTACGCTGAACGAGTACTCCGACCAGGTGGGTACGATATTCATCGGTACCACGCATGTCGCTAATCGGAGTGGCAATCTGCTTTGCTAACTCTCCGGCCGTAGCCAAATTCTCCTCAGTTGGTGCCTTGCCAAGGAGACTCTCAGAAGCTGCTGCTGCGTACAGCGGTGTGGCAGCAACTGCTCCAAGACCGATTCGTGCTGCGGCAATCGTGCCATCCTCGGCCAGTTTGACCCAGGATCCCGCACCTACGACAGCAATATCCATTTCATTCCGGGGAATGAATCTTTCGTAAGCTGAGCCACTACGATTACATTGAGCGGGAATCTGAATGGAAACCAGGAATTCACCATTTTCCAATGCGTTACGTCCCGGGCCGGTACAGAATTCTTCAACAGCTACTGTCCGTTCGCCATTCGGTCCGGCGACTACGGCCATGGCATTAAGTGCGATCAGTGACGGAATGGAATCAGCGGCGGGTGAGGCATTACAGAGGTTCCCACCAACACTCGCCCGGCTCTGAATCTGCCAGCCGCCGATAATATGAGTGGAATCGGCCAACGCTCCGTACAGTTTAGATAGCTCGGGGTGTTCATACAGGTTATAGCAAGCAACTGCCGCACCTAATGCTAACCCGTTTTCGTCACAGTATTTGAAGGAAGTGACTTCATCAATTTTTTTGATGTCGACAACAACATCGGCTTCCCTCAACCCTTCACGTAGTTGCACAATGATATCGGTTCCACCGGCAAGTAATTTAGCCCGGTCGCCATGTTCGCTGAGTACAGCAACTACTTCGGGCACCGAGTCGGGCGCCACATAATCGAACTCTTTCAAGGGCGTCTACTTTCAATTGAATAGTGATATACGACGGCTGAGTCCAGCAAGGCTCAGAGCATTGATTATAGCAAAACAGGAGCGGTACGATGAACCGTAAACATCGAATTACACATTACAAATTCGCTGTCCGGTAGTATCAAAGAAATGGAGATTGTGAGCATCCCATTGCAGGCCGATTTCGTCATCGATCGAGGCATTGGCAGTCGATGATGTTCGTACTATCAAACGTTGATCACCTCTGCTAGCGGTTAGAAAACAGTCTGACCCGGTGTTTTGAATACTTTGAATCGTTGCGGTGATGGGTGACGACGTTGCGTTTGTGACCGTCAAGTGTTCCGGTCGAATACCGATCTGATCCGCCTCGGAATTAATATTCAACACATCCGGCTTCAACAAATTCATTGCCGGGTTACCGATAAACCCGGACACAAACACATTGGACGGTTTGTGATAGATTTCCTGTGGCGTACCGATTTGTTGAATTTCACCGTCTTTCATCACAGCAATACGATCGCCAAGCGTCATCGCTTCGACCTGATCGTGAGTGACATAAAGGATGGTGGCATTCAATCGTTGATGGAGACTGGCCAGTTCATCTCGTAGTGTCACTCGTAATTTGGCATCGAGATTGCTAAGCGGTTCATCGAACAGAAACACAGCTGGCTTACGAATCATAGCTCGTCCTACAGCCACTCGTTGCTTTTGACCTCCGGAGAGTTGTCCGGGTTTTCGATCGAGTAGATCTTGAATTCCAAGTGCCTCAGCCGTCTGTTCGACTCGCTGTTTGATTTCTGACGGAGGCGTCTTCTTCATCTTCAGGCCGAAGCCCAGATTTTGACGGACGGACATATGAGGGTAGAGCGCATAGTTTTGGAAAACCATAGCAATGTCCCGATCTTTGGGCGGCAGATGGTTAATCTCTTTCCCATCGATGCAGATGGAACCTGCTTCAAATTCTTCGAGTCCGGCAATCAGTCTCAATGTTGTGGATTTACCACAACCAGATGGGCCTACCAGCACGAGCAATTCTCCATCCTTTGCTTCGAAGCTGACATTATCCAGAGCGACGACATCGCCGTAGGACTTAGACACCTGATGAAATTGAAGCTGAGGCATAAGGGATTCCAGACGAGCCTGACTGGCATGGTTTAATTGACCTGCAATAGGTCGCAGCGGACTATTTAGGTTTAGTACGTATGGTTAGTTAGCAGGTTTGGTTAGTATAACCGAACCGATTACCATCAAAAGTGTAGACTTTACGTATTATGGGCGGAGTTGGTCTTTCGTCGGGCCGGACTTAACATTGCGAGGAAGCTGGAACAAATCATGCATCTCTATCTCATCCGGCACGGGCAGTCAGAAAATAATGCGAAAGATGAATCGCTGCGTGTTCAGGATCCGGGACTCACAGCACTTGGGGCTCAGCAGGTTGCTTTTTTAGGCGAGTGGTTTACCGCGACGCCGTTGGATGTTTTAATTACCAGCCCGTTTCGACGAGCCTTATTGACGACCGTTCCCATCTATCAGGCAACCGGGCTGACCCCACAGGTGCGTACCAATCTGCATGAAATTGGTGGGTGTGTCTCCGGCTATCCGGAAATCGGCTATCAGGGAGAGCCGGGAATGTCAGCCGAAGAGATTTGCGAGCAATTTCCGGGATTTCAACCGGAACATGACATCGACCAACAGGGGTGGTGGAAATCTAAACCCTATGAAACCACCGAGCAACAGTTAGCCCGAGTGCAACAGGTAATGCAGCAGACGTTCGAGGAATTCGGGACGACAGATCAGCATGTTGCTTATGTGATGCATGCGGACTTTAAACAGCTGCTGCTGCAAGGATTTTTACCTGAGCTGCCGATTACATCTGAAACCTTTGGGCCACTACGTAATGCCGGAGTTACCATCCTCAAGATTGAAGAGGGTCGAGTGAGGTTGAATTCCTATAACGGAATTCAACATTTACCGGCAAATCTCGTGACACCGGCAACCGATAGTGAAAATAGAGTCTAGTTGTTTCGAGAGTGGCTTCACCCTGCAGGAATGCAAAAAAGCAATTACAATAAATAGTGTTACGCCGTAACCTTCCTTACGTCCTTCATGCCTCACATACTTTTAAAGTATCCCGCCCAATGAAGAAAAACAGATCTGCGTTAGCCGTCTTGGTACTACTGATGACAACTCCATTTGCTGCTCATGCAGAAGTGGATTTCAGTAAAGATATTCTTCCCATTCTGTCGAACAACTGCTTTCAGTGTCACGGGCCGGATGCAGCTCAGCGAGCAGCAGATCTACGTCTGGATCTCGAGGAGGGAGCATTTAGTGAACTCCCCACTGGAGAATTCGCTATCGTGAAAGGCAAGCCGGATCACAGTGCACTGATGCAGCGCATTACTGAAGCAGATCCGGATTTGAAAATGCCTCCGGCGGATTCCGGTAAATCGCTTACCGAGAAGGATATCGCCTTATTACGGCAGTGGATTGAAGAGGGTGCCAACTGGAACGAGCACTGGGCGTATGTTCCTCCGCAAATGCCAGCATTGCCGGAACCTGTCGCCGGCTGGGAGCAAGGTAACGCGATCGACTTGTTTATTCAGGCACGATTGAAACAGGAAGGCCTGAGTCCTGAAAAGGAAGCAGACAAGGCGACTTTGATTCGTCGATTGACACTCGATCTAACGGGCTTACCTCCGACGATTGCTGAAGTCGATGCGTTTCTGGTAGATACGTCGGATCAGGCGTATGAGCGTTTAGTGGACAGGTTGCTTCAGTCGGAACGCTACGGAGAACATATGGGGAGAAGTTGGCTGGATGCAGCGCGGTTTGCCGATACGCATGGACTGCATCTGGATAATGAGCGATCGATTTGGCCGTACCGGGATTGGGTAATTAAGTCGTTCAATCAAAACATGCCCTTTGATCAGTTCACGATTGAGCAATTAGCTGGCGATTTGTTGCCGGAACCATCTCTCAGTCAGCGTGTTGCAACCGGTTTTAACCGCTGTAATGTGACGACCAGTGAAGGTGGTTCGATTGATGAAGAGTATTACGTGCGATATGCAGTCGATCGAGTGGAAACGACTGCGACTGTTTGGATGGGGTTAACCGCCGGGTGTGCTGCTTGTCACGATCATAAATTTGATCCGCTCAGTCAGAAAGAATTCTATCAGCTGTTTTCTTATTTCTTCAGTCTGACCGAACGGGCGATGGATGGTAATGCACTTTTGCCTCCTCCGTCGGTCAAAGTGCCTACGGAAATTCAGATTGCTGAGAAAGCTCGGCTAACCAGTGAATCGACTGCCGCGAATCAGGAAGTTGCTGTGATTCTGGAGAATGCGGAATATGCTGATCCGTTTGAAGGCACGGAATTCCCGGTCTATGCCAAGGCGGACGTTGTTTGGTTTGATGATGAACTGCCTGCAGGAGCAAAGCCGGAAGGAAACACTCCCTGGGAATTTGTCGAGTCTCCGGATCATCCGGTCTTCAGTGGCAAGAATTCCACGACACGTACAGGCGAGGGAATTACACAACACTTTTTCACCGGAGCCACCGACGGACCGACCATTGGTGAAGGTGACGTATTGTACACCTACGTCTTTCTGGATAAAGAAAATCCCCCTGAAACAATTCAATTGCAGTTTAACGATGGCTCCTGGGATCATCGGGCGACCTGGGGAGCGGACAAGTGCTTTGGGGCCGGTCGTGATTATGAAGGCAATCGTCGGCAAGGTGATTTGCCGGAGTTAGGAAAGTGGGTACGGCTGGAAGTGGCAGCGGCCGATGTGGGGCTCAAGCCGGGCGCAAAGCTTAATGGCTGGGCCTTCACACAATTCAGTGGGACCGTGCATTGGGACCAGGCCGGAACGATTGGTGCTCCGCAATTAACTGCGGAACAGAAAAAGTCGCTAGCGATCTGGGAACACTATCAAAAGACAGTCGGTAGTAGCGTTCCGGAAAACATCAAGAAGATCATCGACGTAAAGGTGGAAGAACGAAACGAAGATCAGATTGCTGAATTGCGGAAATACTATATCGAAAACGTAAACCCGGACATCGCAGCCAAGCTTGCTGAGCCTAGAAAGAAAGCAGCTGAGCTTAAGAAGGGTTTGGAGGATTTAGAAAAGGCCATTCCGGCAACGTTGGTAATGGAAGATCGTAAGGAAATGCGTGTTGCGCATATTCTGGAGCGTGGTGAGTATGACAAGAAGGGGGAACCAGTGGAGTCAGCGGTTCCTGCATGGTTGGGAAGCGCTCCGGAGGACGCTCCCAATAATCGCCTTGGGTTAGCCCAGTGGCTGGTCAGTCCGACACATCCCTTAACGTCGCGAGTAACGGTGAATCGATACTGGCAGCATTATTTTGGAACAGGTCTGGTGACCACCTCGGAAGATTTTGGAGTGCAGGGCGAGCAGCCTTCTCATCCGCAGTTACTGGACTACCTGGCTTTGACGTTTATTGAATCGGGTTGGGATATCAAGCAGTTTCAAAAACTCATCGTCATGTCTTCGACCTATAAGCAGAGTTCTCGGGTTGACCAGACCAAGTTGGCAGTCGATTCTCAAAATCGATTATTAGCTCGAGGTCCGCGTTTCCGGTTGGATGCCGAAGTGATTCGCGATCAGGTTTTGCAGATTAGCGGACTTTTGGTTGGCACAATCGGTGGTAAGAGTGTGAAACCTTATCAGCCTGCCGGGCTTTGGAAGCCGGTTGGATTTGGTGGCAGCAACACTTCCACGTTCCGACAGGATTCCGGGGAAGCTCTGTTCCGACGCAGTATGTATACGTTTTGGAAACGAACGAGCCCGCCGCCTAGTATGGCCATTTTTGATGCTCCGGATCGTGAAACCTGTCAGGTTCGACGAGCCCGGACGAATACACCGCTGCAGGCATTAGTTTTATTGAATGATGTTCAATTTGTCGAAGCTGCCCGACGATTTGCAGAACAGGTCATGACCCATGGTGGGGATTCGATAGAATCTCGCATCGCCTTTGTTTATCGATCGGTGTTGGCACGTGAACCGAGTGCTAAGGAGCTACAGATTGTTGGGACATTGTTTAATGAACACCTGGCAGAATTCAACGAAAGTCCGGAGGCAGCTACTGAGCTATTGGCCATAGGCGAATCAGGGCGTAACGAAGCTCTGGAAAGTGAAGAACTGGCGGCCTGGACGATGATCGTCCATCTGGTATTCAACCTAAGTGAAACCGTAACTAAGGGATAAGAGTCTAACGGATGAATCCATTACTACGAGAAGCAGAATTAATCGAAACACGTCGACACTTTTTTGGTCGCGCGGCCACCGGTATTGGGACAGCTGCCTTGGCGTCGTTGGCCAATCCCGAATTGTTTGCGGATCAACCACAAACTCAGTTGGGTGCTATGGGGGCAACCCATTTTGCTCCAAAAGCAAAACGAGTAATCTATCTGTTTATGTCTGGTGCACCAAGTCAGTTGGACATGTGGGACTATAAGCCCAAAATGTTGGATTGGTATGACAAGGACCTGCCAGAATCAGTACGCAACGGCCAACGAATTACGACGATGACGTCCGGCCAAAAACGATTCCCGATCGCTCCGAGTCGATTTAAATTCAATCAACACGGAGACCATGGCGCCTGGGTAAGTGAGATTCTTCCACATACGGCCAGTGTGATCGATGATCTGGCCGTGATTAAGACGGTCAACACCGAAGCGATCAATCATGATCCGGCCATTACTTATATTCAGACTGGAAGCCAACTGCCTGGACGGCCCAGCACTGGCGCCTGGTTGTCTTATGGTTTGGGAAGTATGAATGAGAATCTACCGTCGTTTGTCGTGTTGCACTCGACCGTTAACGGTGGTTTTGGTGGTCAGGCCCTGTATGCTCGCTTGTGGGGCTCCGGCTTCCTGTCGACTCGTCATCAGGGAGTCTCATTGCGATCCAACGGAGATCCGGTTTTGTACTTATCTAATCCGAAAGGTATTTCCGGAAAGATGCGTCGCAAGATGCTCGATAATCTGGCCGTGTTGAATCAACAGCGATTTGATGAAATCGGTGATCCGGAAATCCAATCTCGTATTGCTCAGTATGAGATGGCATACCGAATGCAAACATCCGTACCGGAGTTAACGGACATCTCAGATGAAAGCCGGGAAACACTGGACTTGTATGGTTCGGATGTGACCAAGCCCGGGACGTTCGCTTTCAACTGCCTGCTGGCACGTCGATTGGCAGAACGGGATGTTCGATTTACCCAGGTTTTCATTCGCCAATGGGACCAACACGGTAATCTTCCAAATGATATCCGTCGTCAGTGCGGTATTATTGACCAGCCTTGTGCAGCCTTGATCAAAGACTTGAAGCGGCGCGGCATGCTCGAAGATACGCTGGTCATTTGGGGAGGCGAGTTTGGTCGGACGATTTATTGTCAGGGTGGATTAACGATGACTAACTATGGACGTGACCACCATCCTCGCTGTTACACCAAATGGATGGCCGGTGGTGGGATTAAAGGTGGAATCGTTTATGGGGAAACCGATGACTTTAGTTACAATGTTCAGGAAAATCCCGCCCATATTCATGACTTGAATGCAACGATTTTACATACGCTGGGAGTGGATCACGAGCGACTGACTTATCGTCATCAAGGTCGTGATTTCAGGCTGACCGACGTGCACGGTAACGTCCTGACTGACCTCTTGGCGTAAGGCGATTATCATTACACCGGATTTTTGGAGCGAATGCCTGGCGATAGGTAATTCGCTCTTTTTTCTGGTAGCTGCCTCTCGAGGTAGCCCAATTTACGTAATGTGTACCAACTGGCGTGTTGATGGATCTTTTTCCCGATTCTTTGGCACAAAACTGCCAATTCGTTGACAGGATTTTGGGGATATTGGAACATTAGGTATGTGCTTGGCTAATTGGAGACGATGGTAAGTACATCAGTGGTTTAATCCATTTGGGGCAAAGTGCATTTAGCACTCATAATACAAGCGAATGACAGATTCACTTCGTGACATAAATGAGCTGATGAGTGGTTATATTGATGGCCAGTTATCACCTGAAGAAAAAGCAGCAGCAGAGACTGCGTTGCAATCCGATGCAACAGCAGCGCGAGTGTTGGCTGAACTTCAGACATTGCGAAGTGGGATCAAGGCCTTGGGTACTGAGTCTGCAGGCATCCCATCCGTTGCAGATCAGGTCCTTGCCGGACTCGATAAAACTTCTGACGCAACTTCTGACGCAACTTCTGACGAAGTACCAGCGTCACCCGTCCCCACAGTAACTCCCAAATTACCTGCGACGCGAACCAGGAAACTCGTATTCTATTTCTCCGTTGCCGCTGTTCTTCTTGCTGCGGCTGGTATCTGGCAAGTCCTTCAGCCAGTTCAGGATCAGCAAGGCACTCCGATTGTTGACGTCATCGAAGATAACAACTCGATCGACTACCAGGACAACAATATTGGTCCGTCGGATGTGCCGGAAAGCAACACGGATCAATCTCAGTTAGTGGATAATGGCGATGGGAATAATCCTCAATCGCCTGGTGACGACGTGGATAGTAATACTCCGAATACCCCGGAAGTTCCACAGCCGGAAGAACTAGTCAATGTACCGAAGGTTCCGGAGAAGGGGAGTTTAGTAGGTACTCAGCCTGACCTAAGTCTCTTAACCAATGGCAAATTTCTATTTGTGATTGAAGTGGGAGTAACGCCCGAGGGTGTCAAAGCCGATGCGATTCGTGAAGTACTCATGAAAAATGGGATCGTCTACGATGGTGGCTTGGAAGTGATGCCTGATCTGGAACAGCAGCTTTTGAAATCGCGTTATCTTGATGGAGTCGTGCAGAAAGATGAGCAACCGGTTGGAGGAACTGTTGACCTGATTTATATGGTGGCATCCGGATTACAAATCGATCAGACCCGCCTCGATATTCATGCTCGACACGAACACATCGCTCGCTATCGTTTCAACATGGCCTTGTTACCCAAGGACGTCAACGTCTTTGAAAACCTGCATCGTACCGTGAAGAGCCAGTGGGTCTCGGAGGAGCAACAGCCGAATATCGATGATAAAGCAGCGTATCAGCAGCAATTAAAGGATTGGCAGGGGAAGGCCAGTCGCTTGATGACGACGTTGTACTTTCTGGCTGGCAAAGGAGCTGCGGTTAGTAAAGTGGGAATTGAGATTCCACCGACTCCCAAAGTTCCCAAAGGTGCGAATCGAGGCGATTTGAAAAAGCCCAGCCCGACCGAGAAGCCTATTCTTGGAGCAGATCTGATTTGTGAAGTCTTGTTGGTGGTGAGAAATATGACTCAGGCTGAAGTTGAACAACTGCCTGACCCGCAGCGAAAAGCAATACCGTAGTCACACCATCATTGGACCGGGTTGCATCCTCCGAAGATCAGAACACAAAAAAGCCCTGTCAGTTGGACAGGGCTTTTAGCATTTTGATCAAGAACGACCGTCGCGTGGAGCTACTGAGTGGGTTGCGTAGGTAAGGAACTTACGCGAGGTTGAGCCACAGTATCCGCGCGTCGATAGGAAATCCTCCACTCGGTTTTGTCCGTGGTCGTTGTATGGGTAGTTTCGCCACCGAGGAAGACATTGGTATTACCGATTTCGTGAGCATGAACATCGGTGTGGTTTTGTGTTTCGGTGCCAATGACAACTTCTTCTTCTTTTTCAATGACATAGCCTTGCGGGAAGTGGGACTGCATCAGTTCCATGGCTTTTTCACGATGATCCACTGGCCAGGTAGCGGTGCTGGGTATGGCGATCACTCCACGTTCCTGATCTCGGGAAACATAACGAGCGGAGGAACAGCCCGTAGCGAAAAGACAGCTGAGGATTAGTAACGCAATGAAGCGATGCATTCTGAGTTGCTCCTGACAGTTTGTTTTGTTTAAGGAGCGATAAAGTAATGAATTACGTGGTACTACTCAATAGCGATGTACCGATGCAGTGTCCTTTCATTTACAATTAAATCAATGAAATTGACTAGGGCTTCAAGACAAACTGGATTGCAAATGCGTGCTTCACTTTTATTGCTAATGATATTGTTAGTAGCTTCCACTGATGCAGCTGAAAACTGGACTCATTTTCGTGGTGACCAGGCTGGCCGGGCGGATTCTGCGAAGCTGCCGACGGATTTAGGTGAAGGCAAAAACATCAAGTGGAAGGTACCCGTACGAGGTAAGGGTTGGGCTTCACCCGTTGTTTTTGGAAATCAATTGTGGACGATTACTGCTACAGTTGATGGCTCTAAAATGTGGGCGCTTTGTTATGACAAGCAAAGTGGAGAGACAATCCATGACATCTTAGTTTTTGAAAATGAAGAAGTTCGATTTTGCCATCCCACCAACAGCTATGCGTCCTGTACTCCTGCCATTGAAGAAGGTACTGTTTATGTTCACTTTGGGAGCTATGGCACGGCAGCGATTGACACAAAAACGGGTAAGAAGAAATGGGAGCGTCGTGATTTAGAATGTGATCATTGGCGAGGGCCGGCTTCATCGCCAGTGATTGACGGCGATCGGTTAATCGTGTCTTACGACGGATTTGATGTACAGTATGTCGTCGCCTTTGATAAAAACTCGGGTGAGACCCTATGGAAAAAGGATCGTGGCATTGATTACGGTACGGACAATGGCGATCGAAAGAAAGCTTATAGCACGGCAACAGTGATTGAATATAAAGGTCGTCGTCAGGCGATTATTCCGAGTGCGATGGAGACCATTTCCTACAACCCGGAAAATGGTGATGTGTTATGGCGAGTTCGACACGGTGGTATGAATGCCGCATGTCGGCCTTTATTCCATGAAGGCCTAGTTTATATTACCGGCGGGGACGGTGCACGTGCCATGGTTGCCGTAACGCCCGAAGGATCAGGAGACATCACAAACTCAGCCATTAAATGGGAATTCAGTAAATCCGTGCCACGACGTGCTTCTCAACTACTGGTCGATGGTCATCTTTACATGATGAACGATCAGGGAGTTGCTTCTTGTGTTAAGGCAGATACGGGCGAAGTGGTCTGGCAACAACGCGCTGGGACAGGTGAATTCCGTTCGTCTCCGGTTTATGCCAATGGTTTGATTTATTGTTTTAGTGTCGAAGGTTCCGGAGTGATCCTCAAAGCCGCTACTTCCTTTGAAAAGGTGGCAAGTTTTGAGTTTGACTCAGGTTTTCAGGCGTCCCCGGCGATTTCAGGTAACAAACTGTATCTCAGAAGCATTACAGATTTGTACTGTATCGAAGCAAAATAATGTCCTGTCTAAGGACGCTGAGCGAGGAATGCTCTTATGAACAAGATCACGTTACACAGTGTTCTACTGTTATGTGTTTTCGTGACCGGATGTAGTCGGGAGTATTCCTGGGATCCCCATCGGATTGACGAAGGAGCACTACAGCGACCGTTCGAATCACTTGTTACCGGGACAAAGTTCCGGGTCCTGAGAGATTCGGGAAACCGTAAGCCAGGGCCGGAAGAAGGATACTGGGTCCATTACAAAGGCTGGGTTCTGGATGCCAATGACAAACCTCAGATATTCGACCAATCCTATAGTCTGGGTGTTGCGAGTTACTTTACTGCGGGTGGAGCGATCTCTGGATTTTATGATGCCATGCTGAATTGCCCCGAAGGCGGCATGATTGAAATGGAGATACCACCGGAAGAGGGTTACGGTGATACCGAGTCTGAACTTATTCCCGCTAACTCGACGTTGTTCTTTCAGGTCGAATTAGTACGTATTGAGTAATCTCTGTTACAGAGGGACTCCCGGGCGAATCACAAAAGTAGAGCCGCTATCATGACCTACATGATAGCGGCGCTATTGTTATGTACGGAGTGAACCGCGTTCTAGTCTTTATCTTTCTGTTCAAGATTAAGAATGCGTTGTTCAAGTTTTTCGATAGCCTTAAATAGTCTGCCGAATTCACCGTCAATTTCCATTAATTCGCCTTCTTGAGGTATAAACCTGAAATCCCGGAGCCGATCTAGTCCGTGAAGTTCCTCCAGATCATTAAGTTCTTCGGGAAGTTGAAGTTCGTCGATTTGCTCGTATTGTTGCTCAGGGCGTTTGACGGGTTTTACTTTGACTTCGATCATCTTGCCTTGTCGCACGAGTTTGATTGTCATTTCGCCTTCCTGACTACCGGCCCTGTCGACAACCTCGACCAGTCGTCTCAATTCCGAAAGCACGGCATCTCCGGCTGAAATCAAAACATCATGTTTTTGAATATCTGCTTTGGCTGCCGGAGAATCAGGGGCGACACCAAGAACTACGATGCCGGGATGTTTAAGTCCAAGCTGAGCCTGTAAAGTTTCCGAAGTTGGGCCCATTGCGACTCCGATCATGAATTCACTAACTGGAAGTGCATGGAATTCGAATTCCTGTGGAATCTGACCACGGAATCGCTTCAGTAGTGAGCGAGGATCACCTACTGGTGGAAGCTCAGGTTCGATGGTTTCATCCTCCAGATCGTATTCCTTTACTTCTCCTTCAGGGCCGACGAAGATTGCTTTCCCCTGGATTTGTACATCGACATCGATGTCATCTCCGTCTACTTCGATATGTGCATCTTCACCCTGTTTGAATTTGGTCAGATCGATCACTTGTGTTTTGCCGTCAGGTAATTTGATGGTGATTTTGTCACCTTCGATCTTTACCGCATCGGCATCGACGTCGCCAACAACTTTGACTTCAACTTTTCGCTCGACGGTTTTTTTGGAGGATTCTCCTTCGTCAGATTGGACGAAGGCAAATGTGCTAAACAACAAACCACATACAGTTAAAGCAGCAGGTATTACGATGTGTTTTTTCATTTTCTCGATTCGCTAACGACAATCAAACAACTGGTTCTTCATATATTAATACTGGATACGCCGAGTGCAACCCAGGGGTTCGGCTCGAAGCGATATAATACTACAAAAAATGGTGAACGTGATATGCGTGTTTGGTACCTGACAATAACAAGCCTGATACTTTTGATTGGTGTAATCGCTCAGGCTGAGCGTCCGAATATTTTATTTGTGCTGACCGACGATCAGGCACCATGGGCGGTCGGAGCGTCTGGTAATTCGTTGGCAAAAACGCCTCACATGGATCGTCTGGCACGCGAAGGCGTCTACCTTCCGAATGCCTACACGGTGACGCCTGTATGTAGTCCGTCCCGAGCGGCTTTGATGACGAGTCGTTATGGATCTGAGTTGGGCATTACCGATTGGATTCATCCTCGAAACGAACCTAATTTAGGATTAGATCCCGCATTGCCAGTCTGGCCTCGAATTCTTCAACAGGCCGGTTACAAGACCGGATTAGTTGGAAAATGGCATCTGGGTCTGCTGGATTCGCAGCATCCCACAAAGTTTGGGTTTGATTACTTTATGGGACACCGGGCAGGTGGATGGCAAACTGCGAATCCGGTGTTAGAAAAAGATGGAGTGAACCAGAAGTTTGAAGGTCTCAACGCGGATATTCTGGCAGACGAGGCGATTGAGTTTCTAAAGCGGAATCAACAGGAGACATTCCTGCTGTGCTGGCACACTCGTGCTCCACACACGCGTTGGCTCCCCGTCGCTGATGAAGATATAGCACCTTATGAGAATCTGGAAATCCCGATACCCAATCCGGACTATCCAAACCTGGACATTCCACGCGTCAAACGGATGACGAAGGAATATTTTGGCAGTGTTCGTAGCGTCGACAGAAACCTCGGACGCGTACTGAAGACGTTGGATGAATTGAAACTAAGTGACAACACGATTGTGATCTTTAGCTCGGATCATGGATACAACATGGGGCACAACGGCATTTGGCATAAAGGAAACGGGCACTGGGTTTTAACGTCACCTCCGCCGGCAACAAAGACGATTCCACGCGGTCAGCGTCCTAATATGTACGACAACTCGATCAAAGTACCAACGATTATTCGCTGGCCCGGGAAAATTGCTGCCGGGACGACCAACGAAGCAACCTATTCCAATTTGGATTGGTTTCCCACGATCCTGGCGATGGCGGGTTTGAAAGTAAATGCTGAAACGGTGATTCGCGGTACGAATATGCTGCCCGGATTACAGGGCAAACAACAGCCGGAGAATCCGTTTTACTATGCAGAGTACTCCACCAGGCACCAATCTCAAACACATATGCGGATGGTGTCCAACGGAGCCTGGAAGCTTATCCGGGATTTCAAGAACCAAGGGCGGGATGAACTCTATGATCTCAGAATGGATCCTGCCGAATCGACGAATCTAATTGATTCCCAATCGGAGGAAATCGTGAAAGTCCGTCAGCAACTTCATCAGCAGTTGATTCAAAAGATGAACTCGATCGGTGATAAAGTCTATTCCGACAAGGGTGAATAATTATCAGGCAAGTCACGTTGTTTGAATCATCGTCTGAAGGTAGGATTTATTCTTTAATTCCCACCGGCAAATGCCGTATTGCCTTTGAGATTACGGATGATTTCAAAGGTCCTGCCTCCCCACAATTCAGGACTCAGTGAGTGTTTTACGCTTCAGGACGCAACGTTGGCATATTGATTGCCTTGCTTGCTTGGATTCCGTCGATCGTGATTGGCCAAAACGCAGTTGATGTGCGCACAGGCCAGTGGCAAGTTTATTTGGAAACTCACACTCAGTGGATTCAGTCTCGCCAACTGGTTGCTCAATTGACCGTGGAACATGCTCAAGCGGATTTTGACTGGCGTAGTCGTAAAGCCTCAGCGGAACGTGAGCTCTTAGTTCACGAGCATCAGCTCAAGGCGTATCAGGAAGGCTTACGAGAGGTTCGTTTAACAGCACTTAAAAACGAGATTGTGGTGATTGCCGAACGAGTGAAGCAGGCCAAAGTTCGCAGGGAATGGTCCGTCAAACTCGCGAATCGCGGCTTGATCAGTCAGAAGGAACTTGAGGCCGATGAGATCGCCGTTGAGCGACTGGTTGGACAGTTGCAGTCGAAGAAAGATGAATTGAAGCTGGAAGAGGACCAACAGGTTTCCACAACCGAAGCAGGCTTGATCGCAGCCCGCGAGAAGGCTCGGGAAGCATTAGTCGTATTAGAACAAGAGGGCAACCATACGCGGAAGAATCGTCAGGCCGCGCTGAAAGCACAACAAGCGGAAACCATGCGTCTGCAGAAAGTGCTTGAACAGAAACAGGTCGAGTTTCAACGGTTGCGGGAATTTCTGGAACGCCAGGAAACAAACTCGCAACCTGAAGTGAATCGTGAACAGATTCAGGAACTTGAAGAGGATATGCAAGCCAGCAGACTGGCGGAAAAGAAAGCTCGGACGACAACCAATACTGAAACTGAACTTTGGCAACAGAAGTTAAAAGCCGCCACATTGGATTTATCTACGCTTGAGGATGATGTGCAAAAGCCAAGTTTGGAGATTCAGGAGCAGGCAGCAGCCGTCCAGAGTGCCCAGGAAAAAGTGAATCAGTCGATACAGAACGAATCCTGGGCCGACCGCGTCCATAAAAAGGGTTTCATTACTCAGGTGTTATATGAAAAGTACTCGTTGGAGTTACTTGAAGCACGCCAGCAACTTGCCTATCAACAACAGAAACTAGAAGTCGATTCCGCCTTAGCTCTGCAACACGCGACAGTACTTCGAGATTTTGATTTGCGAACGGCCCGCGTAGCTGTTGACGCTTTGCAGGAAATTGCTCGTCAGCAACAATCTTATGTCCAGACGATGCTCGATTCCCATCGGGAGCAAATCAGTCGTCAGCAGGACGTTTTGGCTGTGTTGAAGCAAGTTCAGCCTGGCACTGGCGACTGAGCAGCAGTTAGCCCAGCTTAACTATTCTCGCCACGACACCTTCTTTGCCCAGCATATTTCGTTGGCTTAATCTCATTAAGTAGATGCTGCTGACACTCCGAAGAAATTAACGTGTGTCTAACAATTTGTAGCTACACCCCGGACAGTGGTTACAAGTGTAATTGGCGAGCGAGCAGCAGTGCATTATTGGCTTCGAATTTTGAATAGATCCTCTTATAGAATCAGTCTATGCATTGTGGTGTTTCTGAGTGTCGCCGGATGTACGCGGACAGAGTATCGTCAGACAGCAGATCAGCAGACTTATCAGATTCTTAAGGAGAAGTCTCAGGATCCACGGTGGCGGATGCCACGGATGGATATTACTCCGGATCCAATGAGTCGATTTTACGATATCCATGATCTGGACACTCCGCCTTTACCTCCGGACGATCCTGCTGCCAGCGAATATATGGATCAGGTT
>DEAW01000010.1:0-6634 GCA_002348315.1 Planctomycetaceae bacterium UBA2972
TTTTCCTCACCTTCCTGGACACTCGCTTTAATACTTTGTTGCAATGATCGAATGTCATCCGGTTGGTCTCCATTTTCACCTTCAGGTTTATTTGGAATCCCAAAATCGGGTGGGGGGGGCAGTTTTCCTTCTCCTTCAGACGGAGTCTTTTCCGTTTCGCCAGTTTCAACGGCAGGTTGAGTTTGACCAACAATGGGGTTGGCCGGAATCTGTTCGGATTGGTCCTCGTTCTCGTTAGGATCAGCCTCTACCGGAGATTGCGCGATCGTGGCTGCGGCGGCTGGATTGGTGGAAACCATGACGTTCGGAATCGCATATCCGGCATAGCCGGACTGCCGAAACCAGGCCAGTGGCAGCGCCATCTGGAAGTTATCTAAGGAATCGGAATTAAGTTGAAAACTCAGCGTCTCAACGATTTTGCCGCCGGCGGGAATGACTCGGGAATCCAGCATGGTTTTCAGTGGGGCAAGGCCATGCGTTCCGTTACGAGCCAATGGCAAATAGGGATCGACTTCCTGGGAATCGCTGGTGACCGCTGACTTGCGGTTCACACTAACCTCGTTGGAACTGTCCAGATTTTCGGTTTCCAGCAACACGTTCATCGTAAACTCTGTGGATAACGGTTGCCCGTCAACCACTTTTTCGGAACGGGTTAACCAGACGTCGGTGATTCGCATTTGAACCTTGCCGTTTGCAATCCGCGTTTTGGCTTTGGAGGCATCGCTATAGAAGCGGATTTCACGGAATACTTGTTCTTCCGGAGTCTCGGTTGCGATTGGTTGGGGGGCTGGGGTTGGTGGAGTTCCATTCGAGGCTGGCTGAGTACCTGCGGTCGCCTGTGGCTTTTCTCCATCATAAGTAACGTAAAAGAAACTACCTAAACCGGCAACCACGAGAACACCGAGGACCGTGAAGACCCAGGGCATAGCACTTTTGCGGCGTCGTTTGTGCTCTCGGTATTCCCGGCTACTTTCGATAGCGGCGGTGACAGGGACCTGTGGAGACGGCGCAACTTTATAAGCAAACTCCGTGGCTTTAGGGATCGCAACGGCTTCTTCGTTCGCTTCTTCGATGACCGGCGGTGGCTGTAAATCTTCTGTTTCAAACAGGCCTTTAACACGTGAGGCCTCGGCCCAACTACTTGCTCCCTCTTTTTGAACAAGAGTATTGGGAGTGATTTGTCCCACTTCAGCTAATAGCTTCAATGCTTTTGATTCAATTGGGCCGTGTTGGTCGTCACCAACTCGATAAAACCATTTTGAAGCCATGAACTTTCCTCAATACTGAATTACTTACCATTCGACGTTCATCGATTTGTAATTTACCTTCTATTTATTATCGGGATATAGGGCGAAGAATTCCAACGCCCTTTTAGATTCATGACGTTACAAACCAAGTTTTTCCTGAGCCCAGACGGCCAGTTTTTCGCGGAATATCTTTGCGTTGTGGCGTATGTCGACCGGTAACGCATCACGAATCAGGACATGCTTGATACAGGATGTGAGTGCATGATTCTCGGCAAGTTCTTTTAATTCCTCTACGAGATGCGTCTTTTCTGCGGCCTCCATCGCTCGGAATTCCTCCCAACACTCAACGATGATGGCTGCTTCTGCCACTCCCTTGTCTTCAACTCGGACGACTGCAGACCGGTAGATTTTGGGGTGTTGATTGAAGATGGCTTCGGTGGGGATTGTGAACAATGTGCGATCAGCAAGTTGGACTCGATGGCTTTTTCTTCCACAAAACCAGAATCGTTCCATGTCATCCAGATAGCCAACGTCTCCCATCCGATGCCAAAACGAATCACCATCGTTAATCTTGTGAAGTCGTGTTTCTTTTTCATGCGTAACATAATGTGAAGTGACAACCGGACCACGTACGATCAATTCCCCAATTTCACCGTCAGGCAGTTGCCTGGCATCCTCAATATCAGCTAACGCTCCGTCCTGGATTTCAATGACTCGCCATTCAATCCCCGGGAAGTGTTCGCCCACGCAGGTTCCTCGGCCAGTGGCAGACTTGGCTGCAGTTTCTTCGAGTACTTCGGTGGCGCTAATGGATGCAACCGGTAAGGATTCGGTGGCGCCATACGGAGTATGCATTTCGCCGTCAGGAGCCATCGCATTGCGAATACGCTGAAGTACTCGCGGAGGAACAGGAGCACCCGCTGAAAGCACTCGGCGTAATGAAGGCATTTGAATATCCTGAGTCTCACAATAGCGTCCCACGGTTTCCCATAATGCCGGAGACCCAAAGGACTGAGAAATCTCCCAATCCTGAATCGGTGTGATGATGTTGTCGGGCGTGACGTTGGCGGGCCTGGTTGGATCCATATCGGGAAGGATCGTGGCAACTCCCATCGCTGCATTGAAGAGTCCAAAAAGAGGAAAGGCTGGTAGATCCTTTTCGCCCACTTCAATGTTGTACTGCTGTTGGATCTGTAGGACCTGATGGTAAAAGTTCTGATGGCAATAGTGGACACCTTTTGGAGGTCCGGTGCTCCCGGTTGTAAATATGATCGCGGCTGAATCTGAAGCTGCCGCCTGAAACGGAGTGAAATCGGAAAGCGAAGTCTGCCGGAGTTGCGCGGCTGTTGGGCCGCCCCAAAACCAGCGTTTACCGACGGTAACATTTTTTCGAGCAGCGGGGAATTTAAACCTGAGCAGCGTTCGGATTGCCTGAACCAGGCTGATACCAATAAAGCCTTCGGTCTGGACTCGTTGTAAACAGTGAATCATGTTTTTGCGTCCCATGCCGGGGTCGATCAGGACGGTTACCACTCCCGCCTTGAATAACGCAAACACCCAGGATACAAACTCGCAACTGGGGGGAATCATTAAAGCCAGCCGTGTCCCCGGTTTAATTTCCATCGCCTGTAAACCGGCGGCAAGGCGTGAACTGTCTTCGTCTAACTGCTGAAATGTCATGCAGCGATAGCGTTGGTCGAGTGCAAGTTCCCGACGATTCCATCTTCCGGCAATGGGTTCGGCAATTGCCAGGGCATGGGGTTGTTCTGTAGCCTGCTGCTTTAACAGCTCGGCAACGTTTAAGTTGCTCATCGAATTTGCTCCATCCCATTCTCCGTTAGATGGGTTTGATGCTTCATGATTCGATCGACGAGAAATCGTGTGACTTCAAGGCCAATGTCTATTCCGCTAACCTGAGTCAGTTCACGCCAGCCGGGTACTGCATTGACTTCGAGTACGACGGGCTTTCCCGTAGCGTCAAAAACGATATCCACGCCGGCTATTTCGGCTTGGCATATATCAGCAGCTTGCCGGGCGACTGCAAGCAAGCCTTGCTCGGCATCATACGGCTCTCCAACACCTCCTAAGGAAATATTAGTACGCCAATCATTGGGGTTACTACGCCGCATGCAGTAGGTTTGCTCCCCCAGAACAAAGATGCGAATATCGAAACCGGCATGATCGATAAATCGTTGCAGGTAAATTATGCCTTCAAGTTGTTCGAGCATTCGAAAAGCCCGGATTGCCAAAGCCGGATCTGAAACTCTGGTAATCCCTCTCCCTTCACCACCAAAAACAGGCTTGATAACGACATCACCGCCGAATTCTTCAAAGGCCTGCATGGCGTCATCTGCGGTTTGGCAAACGGTCGTTTCAGGGACAGCGACGCCGGCTGTTGCGAGCAGCCCCAGACTCAAATATTTATCGACCGCGATTTCGATTGACCGTGCGCAGTTTAAGACGAGTCCTCCGGCCTGCTCAAAAAGATGCAGGGCATTCATTCTGAAGATCACTTGTTCGAGTGAACCTGGTGGCATCGTCCTTACAACCACGGCGTCAAAATTTCCGAACCGCTGTTCATTCGAGGTGAATGTCGGCGGTCGACCGGTTTGTACTTGTGCCTTAATCGTCGTGAAGGGTAGCGACTGAAATTCAACGGTATTGTCTGCCAGCAAACCGGCAGTACGCTGGAGGTCGCTAAAGTACCAGGAGTTCGGATTACCAAGAACTGCGATTTTCATGATGGACTGGTTTACGCTCGGGGGCTCAGGTGTTGCCAGCTAGCCTCAAACTAGAGACCAAAGGATTGCTCAAGGACCTCGGCATTGAACTTTCCAAATCGAAAGTACCGTCCTGTTTTCAGGTTGTTGATATTGATTACGGCCGGGCTGAAGAGGTGGGGGTCGATCTTGTAAAAGTCGTGATCGTATTGTTGGAAAATTTCAATAAATGGTCTGCCATAATCGTTGGAGGCAGAGCTGGGGATTTTCTCGCCGATCTGCTCAATCGCAGCATCTTCTGCCTGAACCCAGATCGTGACTTCACCGCCATATAGGATGGCATCGTTGGTGCGTCCGATTCCTGCCAGGTCATCTGCTGTCACCGGAGGTAAGGGAGCGACTCCGGATCCGGAGGTAACACAGGATAAGTCGAATCCTAATTCATGCATCTTGTGCAAGGCTGTTTCCAGCGATCTAGCAACCACTTGCACCGTGCCTGCGATGCTCGCGGTTGGTGCATATGCCAATGTGAGTTCGCTCGGAGAGACCTGGCACGAGGAAGCGATTAATTCACAAACCGATGGCGTCGGTTCGCTTCCTGATTCAATCACTCCGACGACGTGTTGAGGATTTTCGATGAACCCAATGTCATTGAAAAGTTCTTCTTTGCCTGCGGCAGCTCGCATTGGCCCACTTCCCATGCCGAAGTAATCGTCGGTGGCGAGTTGCCAGCCGGCATATTGACTTGCCATGCAGGCCCGGACCGGGTGATCGCTGTCAATTTGAACGGCCAGTGCACCGGGGAAATTGCCAGCCGATCGGGTATAGGAAACATGCGCAAGTCCTGACAGACAGATTTCAGCAAGGATTCGCCCCGCTTCCAGGCCTCCGACCACGTCAACACCCAGGTCAATTAGGTGAGTACCTACGGCACTGGTTTTGGTGGATACTTTGAGGTCACCAGCCAGATCGGTTAGTGCATCGGTTATGTATTTAGCCCGCTGATTTAAATTCACCGCAGATTCCTCTGTATGGAGAGAATGGAGTTACTTCATGATAGCTGGTTTCAAGTGTTTCCGTGATTTTTGCCGGGAAACAAGTTGAGGGATTTCCGCATACTCAATTAAAAGAGTGTATCTTTAATAAAGTCACTCTACTGATTCGCCGTCGGTTGCCGCTCGTTCGGATTCCCAGACAAAGTCCGTACAGAAGTTGCATAGGAATGTTTACGATATCTGCTGTTTAGTTACTGGTAAACCCGCAGCACGCATCGAGCAGTGTTTGCGGGCTCGTCGGGCGATGAATGTAACTATCCATTGTGAATACGTTGTTAGAGCCAGAAGCGTTATTGCTGGAAAGTTTTGTTATGTCTCAAAAAGACCGTCTCCTAAAACAGCTTCATGCAGCAAGAGGATATAGTACGAAACTATTAGCGGACTTCGATAGTGCTGAATCCTGGACTCACCAACTACACGAAGGGAGTAATCATGCTCTGTGGTTTGTGGGCCACATGGGAACGACAGACAATTTCATGCTGTCTCTGGTGCGGCCGGAGTGGAGTGAAACCAACGAACAATACGGTTCTCTGTTTGGGTTAGGCAGCCAGCCCTCTGCGAATATTGAGGATTATCCACCCGTTGAGCAGGTCCTGGGGTTTATGCAGGATCGCCGGGAAAAACTGTTAGCCACGCTGGAATCGATGGACATTCAGCAACTCGAGGCGGAAACTCCTGAGGGAGCTCCGGCATTCATGCCGGATAATGCATCTGTATTTGAAACAGCGGTTTGGCATGAAGGACTACATTCGGGGCAGTTGTCATTGCTCCGTCGTAGTTTGGGATTTGAACCGCTTGTATAGTCGTCCGCTCAGGATCAGATTCCAGGTTTTCACACAGAATCATCTCCTTTAGGCACTTGATGTTTATCGGGATAATGCTGAGAATTGAAGCAGTAGTGTTATCCGGATGTCCGGCTGTCGTACCATGGTGCTCGCAAGGGGGAGCCGTGAACCGAGTCAGGCCTTAACCGGAGCAGCTCTAAGCGGGGTACTCTTGTGCGAGTACCATGGTGCGACAGGCGTCTGGATTACACTGCTGTGGTGCCAACCAATGGACGATTGATTTTGGACGTAATGATGGATCAGGATGATTCCAGCCAGGAGCCGCTAGTCGCAACGACGTCTGCTGACGACCGCTATGTCGTTGTCGCTCGACGTTATCGTCCTCAGTCATTTGATGAGTTGGTCGGGCAACAGCATGTCCGTAAAGCGCTCGCCAACGCCATTGAATCAAATCGAGTTGGGCACGCATATCTCTTTGCCGGCCCACGCGGAACAGGCAAGACGACCACTGCTCGGATCTTTGCCAAAGCATTGAATTGTCAAAGTGGTCCGACCATTGAACCCTGTAAACAATGTGATATTTGTCAGGCGATTGCCGAAGGGTTGGATGTCGATGTTATTGAGATTGACGGAGCCAGTAACAACAGCGTCGAAAACGTCCGCTCTTTGCGTGAAAACTGCACGGTCCGGCCCAGTCGCAGCCGTTTTAAAGTTTATATCATTGACGAAGTACATATGCTCTCCAGGGCAGCCTTCAATGCACTTTTGAAGACGCTTGAAGAACCTCCGGAACATGTGAAATTCATGTTCTGTACGACCGATCCTGA
>DEAW01000010.1:7016-12370 GCA_002348315.1 Planctomycetaceae bacterium UBA2972
GACGATGAGAAAATAGTAGAACGCCTCAAGTTTATCCTTAGTCAGGAAAACCGAGTGGCGGAGGATGCCGCAGTTACGATGTTAGCACGGCGTGCCTATGGCTCCTTGCGAGACAGCCAGTCGCTGCTGGAACAACTGCTGTCGTATAGTGCTCGCGAAATTACCGTCGATGATGTGCACCACCTACTTGGAACTTCGGATAGCGGCAAAATTCTGGATTTGCTGGAAGCACTGGCTTGTCGAAGTGCCAGCAATGCTTTGGGAATTCTCGCGGAGTTCTGGAAAACAGGCTCAGAACCAGAGCGGCTTTCCGAGCAGATACTAGGAGTCTATCGGGATTTGTTATCTGCCAGTGTGGGCTGTCAAGCTGACATGATGCAGTACACCCAGCTAAACGAATTCAATCGAGTGGAACAACTTGCTGCAAATCTTGGCAAACAAACGTTGTTGGCCTCGCTAGAGATTATGCAGGAAATGTTACGGCGTGTGCGTAATACAACGAAAGTGAGAATATTGGTGGAGACGGCGATCGTACGTCTTGCCAGTCTGGAAGAACTCGACCGAATTGAGCAGTGGCTCAACGTGCTGCAAAGTCCGGAAATGAAAGAGTTTGCAAATAGTAATCTGGTGATTGTTCCGGGGGGAATTTCATCACAGCAGGCATCCACAACTCAAAAAAAAAATGACCTGACTGAACCTGCGAATCCTTGGCCGGTCGACACTCCCCAACCGCAAAGTAATCAGGTCAGTCATGCTGATGGTCCTACCGACGCGGTCGGTCCTGCTGCCATTGATTCTGGCGTGGAACAGAATACGCCAGAACCGAATTTAAAACCGTCCGCCGACAATGGGTTAGATAACCCGGCCAACAACAATAACAAGGTAGTAGAACAAGTCGCTTCTCCAGCGGATGCTGCTCAACGCGTGGAACCAACGTCACTGCCACCAAGATCGGTCGAGAATAATCCAGCGGCTCCTGTGGATTCGGGAACGCAAGCGACGATCCAGCCTGAGCATACTTTTAATGTTACCAATGAAAATGTGTTGGCTGTGTGGGAGCGAGTTTGCCAGAATCTGGATGATTTAACTGCCAGCACTCTTCAATCTGCTCAATCTGTAGCAATTTCCGTGCCAAACCATCTGGTCGTAAAATTTCCTTCGCACTATACTTTCCAAAAAGACGCCTGCGAACGACCTGAACGGCGAGTTAAGCTTGAAGACGAGCTTTACCGTCTCACGGGAAATCGTTTTCGAGTCACTTTTGAACTGCTTCCCGAATCAGTGCAATCGCAACCGGTTGTTCAGGAGGGGGGAGTGAAGACGACTCGACAGCGAAGACGGGAAGCCGAACAGCACCCGATGGTTCAACAGGCAGCCGAAACGTTCGGAGCCGAAGTTGTTCGTGTCGATCAAACGCGACGGCGTCAATAACAATTCAACAGCATTCATGGATCTTGTGAGGATGCATGAATTGTGAGATGAGAGTGGACACGCTTGGTTTCCGGAAACTGAAGGACGAGGTGTAGCGACATGTTTAAATCACTGGGAAACATTGCTTCCATGATGAAGCAGGCTCAGCAAATGGGCGGCAAATTAGAGGAAGTGAATCAGAAGTTGGCTGCTGAAAGAGTGTCAGGTGATGCTGGTGCAGGGATGGTCACTGTGGAAATGAATGGACTGGGGGAAGTACTACAGGTTTCCATCGATCCGGCTCTATTCGAAAAGCAGGATGCAGAGCTCATGGAGGATCTGGTCCGGGCAGCGATGAATACCACCAAGGAAAAAACCAAAGAAGTGCATGCTCGTATCACACAGGAGTTGACCGCAGGAATGAACATTCCTGGGCTGGAACAGGCATTAGAACAGTTTGGTAATCAGGCAGATTAGGAACGAAGCCCGTGACACAACTCTCTGAATCCGTAACTGAATTGATTGCTCAATTATCCAAGCTTCCGGGGATCGGGCGAAAGACTGCCGAACGTTTGGCGTATCATCTCCTGCGAGTGAACAAAACGGAAGCGTTGGCCTTCGCCGAGGCGATACGCAATGTGCGAGAAAACGTCAGGTATTGCAGTATCTGTTTTAATCTAGCCGAAAGCGAAGTTTGTACTATCTGTGAAGACAGTCGCCGGGATCAATCGACTCTTTGTATTGTTGAACAACCACGGGATCTAATGTCTTTAGAGCAGGCCGGAGTCTTCAGTGGCCTCTATCACGTCCTGTTGGGAAGAATTGCGCCGCTCGAGGGAATCGGTCCCGAGCAGCTTACGATTGATCCTTTGATTGACCGCGTCCGTGAAGGGGCCATTAAAGAGGTGATTATGGCAACTAACCCCACCGTCGAAGGCGACGGAACTGCATTGCACATTTCCAACCTGCTGAGTAATTACGATGTCACGATTACTCGTCTGGCCCGTGGAATTACCACAGGCAGTATTCTTGAATTTACGAATAAGGAGATCCTGGCAGACGCGATTGCCGGCAGACAGAAATACTAACGTCTGACACGGTCAACGGTGCGTCCACCAGTTCCAACCATGCGTTTTTCGCTGGGACAATTTACATCACAGAAGCAGATTCAAAAACTGGCTCCCCGGATGATCCAGTCCATGGAGATTCTGCAACTGCCGGTTTTGGAACTGCAGGAACGTATTGATCAGGAAATGACTGAAAACCCGGTTTTGGAAGAAATCGAGGTTGAACAGGAAGAACTCGAAGGAGCCGAGGCATTGCAGGCGGCTGAGCAGTCTGCAGAATCAGAAGGCGAGTCTGAATTGATTGTTGATGAGGATTCCAACAACGCCGACGATTTTGAACGCCTCGACGATCTGGATCAGGAGATTCCGGATTATTTTGATGAACAGCCACGTTTGAGTGTCAATCGAGTTCAGGAATTCTCCGATCGCTATCACGATACGATGGCCAATATTTCGCAGCGAGGTATCACGCTGTATGATCACTTGCTGCTGCAGTTGCGGGAATTAGATTTGCCGGTCGAATTGTTGACGATGGCAGAGAGAATCGCATCTTCGCTGGATGCAGAAGGTGGCGGGTATTTGAAACTACCACTGGAAAGCCTGATACGTAACGATTTGGACGAACAGCAGCTTGCCATCGCTCAGCAGGCCCTCGACGTAGTCCAGCAACTCGACCCTCCCGGAGTGGCCGCTAGAAACCTTGAAGAGTGTTTATTGTTACAGCTTTCGGTGGAGGATCCGTTTTATCGAGAGCTGCATTTACTCATCACCAATCATTTGGAGGATCTCGAGCACAATCGTTTGCCGTTGATTCAGAAACAGACTGGAATGAGTATTGAGGACATCCAGTTGATTTGGGAAGAATTGCGGCAGTTAAATCCAAAGCCTGCTGCAAGTTTCGTGGAGAAACCAGTGATGTCGGTCGTCCCGGATCTGTTCGTTCATCGCGACGATGACGGTCGGTATGTGGTGACGGTGGAAGAACGCGACATTCCACAACTCTGTATTAGTAACTACTACCGTCGCCGTTTGAAGGCTGCAGATGCGAACAAAGAAGAAAAGGATTTTCTTCGCCGAAAACTAAACGGAGCTCAGTGGCTCATTGAAGCGATCCAACAGCGGCAGGCCACGTTACTCAAAGTGTCTCAGGCAATTGTCGATCATCAATATCGCGTTATCGATGATGGATTGGAAGCGATTGTCCCCTTGAAGATGCAGCAGATCGCCGACACGGTTAGTGTTCATGTCACCACCGTCAGTCGCGCTGTGGATGATAAATGGATTCAAACTCCGCGAGGTATCTTTCCCTTGAGGGGATTCTTTGTTGGTGGTACGACCGGTGAGGATGGGGAAGATGTTGCCTGGGATAATATTCGCACAAAACTTCAGGAGATCATTGACCAGGAAGACAAAGCCAAGCCTCACAGTGATGATGAACTGGTCCGACGACTCAAAGCAGCCGGGTTGTCGGTTGCTCGTCGAACGGTGACTAAATATCGTAAGAAGATGGGAATCCCCAGTTCTCGCCAACGTAAAGACTGGGGTAAGGTGTAACTTCACACAGTACGAATGCGTATTGTTTATCTAATGCGTACACTTTGGCTTATCAGAAATCCTGATTTTTCTTTGCTTAATTGCCTGAGTCCTAAGCTCATGGGCGAAACGTACAGATTCTGTAATACGTGCAGATGTTTTCTTAGGGGAATTTAGCCTAATACGTACAACGGTTTCCGCTGATTTTACAGGAATCATCCAACAAAGCGGCATCGTTTACGGAACTTCCTAAAGTATTACCCCCGGAACAATCGACAAATAACTCTGAGAGGTCATTTTTGTTATTTCTCGAATAGTCTCTATTCAAGTCATAACAAACCCACCAAAGACCTCTCAGGGGGGATCTTCTTGGTGTTTATCTCAATACCGGAAGAGAATGTGATGTGATCATGACCCGTTCATATCACGTTCTTGAAGAGACTCTCTTTATGTACTTACGCCGAAGTACTCCAGTTCATCATTGAGCTGCCTTAGCACAAGTTCGTCCATGCACGTTAGAGCACGACGATTGTCAAAGGAAGTGAATCGATGGATTGGTTCTGATTGTGTTGTCCGGATGGATCCAGGCAAAACAATAAAACACAAATGGAAGCGAGTTTATTAGTACCCCAACCCAGTGACTTGTCGTGATTTGTTCCCCCACAATGAATCGCAAGCCAACAACAAGTCAGGGGTCAGAGCACCTGCGGGTGTTCAACAAAGAAGTCACCGAGAGAGAATTGGAGTGCCGAAATGAAGGTCTTCACAACTGGACAGGTTGCCAAGATCTGTAAAGTGGCCCCGCGCACAGTTAGCAAATGGTTTGATTCAGGGCGTCTCAAGGGATATCGTATCCCTGGTTCGCAAGATCGTCGAATTCCCCGCGATTCGTTGATCAAGTTTCTTAAAGAGCATGGTATGCCTTTAGGAGATTTAGAAGATGAAGCAATGGCCAAAGTGCTGATCGTAGCTCAGGACCAGGTATTGATCGAAAATCTTAAACGAGAATTGCCGACCGAACGGTCATTTAAGGTAGCAGTTGCTGCCAGCGGATTTGAAGCTGGTATTCAAGCAGAAAGCTTCCATCCTGACTGTATCATTGTCGATTTCTCAATTGGCAAAGTAGAATCACTTCAGATTTGCCAAAATCTGCGTCGCAACCCGGATTTTGCTGAAACGATTCTGATTGCTCTGCTACCGGACGTGGGAAGCCCTATGAGCTTCGATCGTTCGACCATCAACGAAACTTTCAAGAAGCCGTTTGATGCGAGCCTGTTAGCTGAACGATTGCGAACCCTGATTGGAAGTCGCAAAGAACTCGTCTAGTCGACAGTAAAAAAGAAT
>DEAW01000232.1 GCA_002348315.1 Planctomycetaceae bacterium UBA2972
TGGCATACTACTAGCGTGAATTTTCTCAAGTCAGTCCTGCCACGATTCGCTGTATTCATTATTGCCCAACCAAGACGATACTCTATGACAGATTCACTTAACAAATATAGCTCGCGCATTACTCAACCTCGAAGCCAGGGAGCTTCGCAGGCGATGCTCTACGCAACCGGCATGTCCGAAGACGACATGAATAAAGCTCAAGTGGGTATTGCCAGCGTCTGGTATGAAGGTAACCCGTGCAACATGCACCTGTTAGACCTTTCTGAAGAAGTCAAAAAAGGTGTCACCGATGCCGGTTTGTATGGCATGCGATTCAACACCGTAGGCGTATCAGACGGTATTAGTATGGGTACTGACGGTATGAGCTTCTCGCTCCAGTCACGTGACCTTATCGCCGACTCCATCGAAACGATTATGGGAGCCCAATGGTACGACGCTTTGGTAACCATTCCAGGTTGCGATAAAAATATGCCGGGCTGTGTGATGGCCATGGGACGTCTAAATCGTCCTGCCCTGATGGTGTATGGAGGCACTATCAAACCCGGATGCCACAATGATCAGAAACTAGACATCGTCTCAGCATTCCAGAGCTACGGTGAGTATATCGCTGATAAGATTGACGACGAAACGCGACAGGCGATCGTTCGTAATTCCTGCCCGGGTGCCGGAGCATGTGGTGGGATGTATACCGCCAATACGATGGCAACTGCGATCGAGGCTATGGGGATGTCCCTCCCTTACTCGGCATCGATCCCTGCTGTAGATCCGGACAAAATCACCGAATGCCACGAAGCCGGTGCCGCAATCCATAACCTCATGAAGATGGACCTCAAACCTCGGGATATCATGACCCGTGAAGCATTTGAAAATGCGATGGTGATGGTAATGGCACTCGGAGGCTCCACCAATGCCGTCCTGCACCTACTCGCCATTGCTCGCAGCGTGGATATCGAATTGAGCATTGATGACTTCCAGTCAGTTAGTGACCGAGTGCCTTATATTGGTGACTTGAAACCCTCTGGTAAATTTGTCCAGGAAGATCTCCACAGTGTTGGTGGAACCCCCGGCGTGATGAAATATATGCTGGACAAGGGATATCTCAACGGAGACTGCCTGACAGTGACAGGTAAATCACTCGGAGATAACCTCGCAGTCTTACCGGGACTTGCCGAAGGTCAGACGATTGTACAAACGGTCGAAGAACCAATTAAATCTTCAGGTCACCTGCGCATCTTACGTGGCAATGTGGCACCCGAAGGTGCTGTCGCAAAAATCACTGGTAAAGAAGGACTCATCTTTACCGGTACTGCAAATTGCTTTGATAGTGAGGAGGATATGCTCCAAGCACTTGAAGAAGGAAAAATTGTGGCCGGAAATGTCGTTATTATTCGCTATGAAGGTCCCACTGGTGGACCGGGAATGCCGGAAATGCTTACTCCAACCTCAGCCATCATGGGAGCGGGATTGGGCGACAAGGTCGCCATGATGACCGATGGTCGATTCTCTGGAGGTTCGCACGGTTTTATCGTTGGCCATGTCACTCCGGAGGCTCAAGTCGGTGGCCCGATTGCCTTGGTAGAAAACGGGGACGCAATTACCATCGATGCCGAAAACAATGTCATCGACGTGGACTTAACCGATGAAGAACTCGCAGGCCGCGCTGCAAAATGGGAAGCCCCAGCCTATAAAGTCAATCGCGGTACGCTTTACAAGTATATTAAATGTGTAAAGAGCGCCTCCGAAGGATGTGTGACAGATGAATAGTCGACTCACCTACACCCTCAAGATCCACGACAGATCTGGCCGCGTTTGCCAGGTCTGTTTTTTTACCCCTGCCCCAAGGAACACCTCATGCTGGATGCCTTTCGACAGGCCTATGCCTTTAATCGAACACGCACTCTCAAGCTACTCGATCAAATTGCTGAATTGCCTCATCCCAACCAGGCATTAGGTTGGCGTCCCGGTCCCCAACGAGCTCACATCGCCTGGCAACTATGCCACATTGGAATTACAGAGGAATTATTTGGGACGGATCGCCTGGCCAAACGCCATGAAGACGCAAAACACAAAGAGATCTGGACCCGATTTCAAGGAGGCTCAACACCAGACGATGACATCCCGTCGCTGGAAATGATTCATTCAGTTCTGGATGATGGCCGCGACATCATGCTCGACACCCTGGGGAGATTTACTGAGCAACAACTGGATACTTTTACCTGGGTACATCCACGAATCGGAACAGTACTTGCTCTGCGTACTACGCTAAGTATTATCAACTGGCATGAAAGTCATCATCAAGGCCAGGCCCATATCACTCTCAATCTTTACAAGCATCAATAATCCCAACCTGAGTCATACTCATGCGACCCTCCAATCTTAAAGAATTGAAACAGACCGGCTGGCAAAGCCGTAGCGTGAAAGAAGAAATACAATCCAATTTCACCAGACTCTTACAGTCCGGTGAGGCCCTGTTCCCCGGCGTGGTTGGTTATGAAAACACGGTGATCCCTGAAATCTCATTAGCCGTACTGGCTGGCCATGACATGCTGTTTCTGGGCGAAAAAGGTCAGGCCAAAAGTCGACTCATGCGAAGGCTGGCCGATTTCCTAGATGAAGCCATTCCTTACCTGGATCTTCCTGAAATACCGATCCACGAAGATCCCTATCATCCAATTACAAGTCAGGCCAAAAAATTTCTCGCCGCCCATGACGATTCGGATGTTCCTATCGCATGGTGGCATCGCGATGATCGTTACACGGAGAGGTTGGCACCCGGAACAAAATTTGCCGATGTGATTGGAGAAATCGACCCTGCAAAACTTCTGGCAGGTACGAGCATGTCCGCCGAAGAGGCTTTGCACTTCGGGCTGATCCCCCGCATGCATCGGGGAATCTTCGCTATGAATGAACTACCCGAACTGGACGAACTTGTTCAGGTCGGTCTGTTCAACATTCTGGAAGAACGTGATGTCCAGGTCAGAGGGTATCCTATTCGATTCGACCTCGATGTACTGATTTTGTTTTCCGCCAATCCCTCCACTTATAACCGCAGTGGCAAAGTCATTCCCCAACTGAAGGACCGAATCGGTTCCCTTATCCAAACGCATTACCCTGTCGATCGGGAGTTGGGAATCGAAATCACCCAACAGGAATCAAACTTAAACGAACCGAACGATGAATACCCTGTCGTGATTCCGCGATTCATGCTCGAAGTCCTGGAGCAAATCACGATCGAAGCCCGTCGCAGCAAGTATGTTGATCAGCAATCCGGTGTTAGCGTACGATTCTCGCTGGCAAATTATAAAACAATGATCTCCAGTGCACGTCGTCGCGCGATCCTTCTTAATGAATCACCAGCGGTCCCTCGCATCAGCGATCTCGCGCATTTAGTGAGTAGTGCATTGGGAAAACTGGAACTTGATCTGATGGGTAGTCACCAAATGAAGGAGACTCAGGTTCTGGACCATATCATCAGTACCGCAATCAAAACGGTCTTCGAAGAATATGTTGAAGAACACGGACTGGCCGAGATTGCTGAAATCTTTGGAAAAGGCGTGAGGATTGAAGTCGGCGACCTGCTTCCATCAGGCGAGTATGCAAAACGACTCTCTAACGTTCCCGAAGTTTGGAACAAAGCGTTCGAAGTCAATGCCGCAGACGACGAGGCAGTGAGAGCATCCTGCGTCGAGTTCATTCTTGCCGGTCTACATGCGATGGACAAAATTTCCAGGCATCAGCAATATGGCACTATCGACTACCAAATCCCCGAGTAACTAAACCATGAAATCGGGCAGAAAAAAACAGGACGGGACACCTGGCGGGGTCATCCATACCTATCAGCGGTATGACCCGGTACGTTTCCCCAGTCCTACCGCCCCACCACCAGACGTGGTTTCTTCCGCATTCGATCATATGCTGCAATGGGGTAATGCACGCAGCCTAACCGCAGAACAACTGGCACGAGCAATCCGTCTGGATCCTGAACAAATCAAAGGCCTCCAGGGGTTTGGTCCCAGTCTGGAATCTTTGATTGCGATGCTCGAAGCTCAGAAACAAAAGCTCCTTGAGACCTACGAAGCCGATTCCGTGCTGGAACAGGCCTGGCAACAATACGATTTATTTCTGGAAAACACGAACCCGCCCGATGATTACAAAGAACGGTTTTTCCTCCTCGCACATGGGCGCCAGATTTATGATCTCGAACGACTGTGGTACGATCTTCCCGACGAACGAAGTGAATTTGCCCGAACCCTCGTCCAAATGATGGAAGCCCTGAGCCAGCAATACCAGATAGAGGATATGTACGGGCGATATGATTTCACCGGACGAAAACCGATGTCCATCGAAGAGGCGTTGGAAATCAAGGAGCAGCTTGAAAAGATCGACGAGTTACTTGAGCAACTCAAGCAGGCTCTCGAAAACGCTGAAATCTATCTGATCGATATGGACACACTCGCCGAGTTTGTTGAAGAACCTGATCTGGAGGACCTTTCCAATCTACAGCAACAAGTCAAAGACTACCTCAGCGAGTTAGCTGAGCAACAGGGGATTACCAGCGATCCGTCGGGCGCCATGCGTTTAAGTCCGCAGGCTTATAAAATTTTCCAGGGGCGGCTGCTGGAAAAAATATTTGAGCATCTGGAGGCTTCGAAAACAGGCCGTCACAATAGCCCTCTTGCCGGTGAGGGAAGTGTGGAATTGCAGGAAGTCAAACAATATGAGTTTGGCGACAGCATGGCGCACATGGATTTCCCTCAATCGCTGATCAATGCCGTCATCCGTCATCACAGTGAACCAGGGAATTCTTCTGCCTTACGGGTCAACGCGGATGATATCGTCGTTCATAAAACAAAGAATTCACCGAAGTGCGCTACCTCCGTCATTATGGATATGAGCGGGAGCATGCGTTATGAAGGGCAGTACATCAATGTGAAGAAGATGGCATTGGCGTTACAGGGGCTTATTACGAGTGAGTTCCCGGGTGACCATTTGAATTTCATTGAAATGTATACGCATGCCAAGCCCTGCCCCCCCAACGAGATTATCAACCTGCTGCCCAAGCCGGTGACGATCAACGACCCGATCGTGCGATACAAAATTGACATGTCGAATACGGAATTAAGTGAATATCAGCTTCCTCCGCATTTCACCAACATTCAACATGCGCTTCAATTGGCCCGACTCAATCTGGCCAACGTGGATACACCTAATCGACAAATCATTCTGATCACGGACGGACTACCCACCGCTCATTATTCCGAAGAATGGTTATACCTGCTTTACCCACCTGACCCACTCACCGAGGATGCCACACTGCGGGAGGCACTATTGTGTAAACAGGCCGGGATCACGATCAATTTCTTTTTAATCCCGAGTTGGTCCCAAACAGAAGAAGACATTCAGTTTGCCTATCGAGTGGCAGAATCGACCAGCGGGCGGGTTTTCTTTACGGCGGGAAGCGACCTGGATCGTTATGTAGTCTGGGACTATGTTTCTCGTAAGCGCGAGATCATTTAACGGATCAATCCTGTCGTTTGCAACCATCCTTTTTAGATGGTTGTTTTTTTGATCATGAACCGCCTCACTGATAGACTGAAGAACATCTATTGGTATGTTTTTCACGTTGTATGGATGTCGGTCTATGACGCGCAGCCCCCGCCTAGTTAATACCTCTCGTCGACGCAAACTGTTTCTGGAGCAGCTCGAAGATCGTCGTCTTTTATGCTGCACCAACCAACCCCCTGTCAACAGTATCCCCGCCGAAGTC
>DEAW01000116.1:0-10210 GCA_002348315.1 Planctomycetaceae bacterium UBA2972
GGATTGACATTTCGAGTCTGAATCCAAACCTTGCCCTGTCCGCTGAATTTACAAACTAATCCTTCACCACCAAAAAAGAAACTCTTTACCTTTCCGCCACGGCTTAGCCCCGGCAGAACAGTAACGCTGTAATCCAAAGTATCTTCAAAGGCTACAATATATCCTGTATCAACATAATAGCCATCGGTAACATCGACTTCGATGATTGCCCCGTAAGAGTTAAAGAAGATATCGCCATTGCCTGAAGCCTTCAACAGGACCAGACCTTCGCCGCTAAAGAAACCTTTGGCACCGTTCCACTTACCGGTGACTTCCACCCCATCGCTATGAGCAACAAAAGCTCCACGTTGTAACATCAGGCTGTTACCATCAAGATGATAGTGCAACATGTCTCCAGGAGGGCCGGGGGCAAACGAGATTTCACCTCCACCGTTCTGAGCAGTAAAAGTATTAACAATCATACTTTCACCTCCCAAACCTCTCATAAGAGCTTTGCCAATCCCACCTTTCAGTCCGGACTTTAAGTTGATATTGCTATCCATTGTGGCCATTGCAGATGTCTCTGCAAATATTTGCTGACCATCTTCTAATTGAACCGTCAACATCCCGAAATCAGGACGCTGAGACATTTCAAAGTTTAGTGTACTAGTCATTTCAATTCTCCTGAAAAGGGTTTAACGGGCTTTCAGCTTAGGACCAACAATCTGCCCAAAGCCTGGTGGATTATGGCTTTGACAATAAAGTTTTCCTTGTCCCTGAAACTTACAGACAATTCCCTCTCCACCCAAAAAGCTTCCAATCAGACTCTTATTAGATTTGCCAACTTTGAATTGCAAAGTATCTTCGTAGGCAACAATGTGCCCCGTATCAACTGTATATTCACCATCAACGTCGACTTCATAGACTGCACCAAAACTATTAAGGAAGAGGTCACCGCTTCCGGAACATTTCACCCAAAAGATGCCTTCTCCACTTAACAATGCATTGCCAAGTCCCTGGAATGTCGTATCAATTTCCACATCGCTACTGGATGCCAACCAACTTCCGCCCTGTACGATCAACGTGCCACCGGACATTGGATGGTGCAAAATATCACCTAATTGTTGCGGACCGATAAGTAGCGTCTGATTTGCTTCAGAGGCCGTAAAGTGATTAAGAAAGAAGCTTTCGCCTGAAAACATTCTTTTTAACCCCTTCATCAAGCCCCCCTTTCCACTTCCACGGTTTTTAGAAGTGGTTTCAACGTCGAATCCTGAGCTCATGCTAATCATGGCACCTACCTCACAAGTCACAGATTCACCTGCTTCCAGTGTAAGACGAGCAGCAGAGGCAGCGGGACGTGCTAATAGTTCAAATTGCATTTTCGTATACTCCTAATAAATGCTCGTTTAATCAAAGATGGGAATTTGTCCAGGAAGCCAATCCGTCTAATGATCTTGACTGCAGGTAGATACACCCCGGGCCCTTTACTTTCGTTACCAGGCCTTCACCGCTAAAGAAACTGGAAAACAGTCCTCCGGCCATGCCCATCTTAATACCCACACTCGGTTCATAAGCAACCAGATGTCCTGTATCGACTACATAGTCACCCTCCACCTGCTTCGCGACAATTCCACCGTATGCGCCAAACCAAACTTTGCCGGTTCCGGATACCTTTAACCGAAATAGCCCTTCGCGTCCCACGAAACTGGCAATTCCGGCCCAACCCAAGCCAAGCTTGACACCAGGCTCACATGCCAAAAATGCTCCGGGTTGAAGGTACATCGTATTCCCCTTCAACTCGATGCACTCAATATCACCTGGAAATGCCTGAGTCAGTATTACCTCACCTTCCGACTCAGTGGAGAATTCATTAACAAACAAACTTTCATTACCTAAAAAACGTTTGAAAATAGCCTTGAAAAAACCTCCATTCAATCTGGTGTTAATATTCACCGAACTACTCATACTGGCCATCGCTCCTGCTTCGGCCACAATAGTATCTCCCGTCTTTAATCCCACACGGATGTTTGCAAAAGAAGGGCGATTCCTTATCTCCGTTTCCATTTTGATAAAACCTTTCAAATAATCGTTGATTGTCTACTAATGTCTACTGACACGCTTTAGCACATCTTGCCAGTCAATCGAAATTGGTTTGAAGCTGACGTTACCGGAAGCCTGCAACGTTTCATTAATGTCGTTTATTCGTGAGTCATGGTCCGGATGAGTGCTAATCCATTTAAGAGCTTCAGGAAAACCTCCCTGCTCATGCTGCATGATCTCAAAAAATTCCGCCAACCCCTGCGGGTCAATTTCAGCAGCAAGCAACATTCTTACTCCCTCCAGATCTGCTTCGGTCTCATGATCACGGCTATATTTGTTGATCGTGGAGAACTCAAGTAACTCAGCTAATACCGCCAGTCCACCAATGTCGCCGGCAAATAAACCTGCCAGACCACTTATTCCAATCGTCTGTCCTATACGTTGCAGACCATGACGCTTTGTAACGTGTGCGATCTCATGAGCCAGTACGCCTGCAACCTGTTCCGGTCGATCAGCCTTTCTAATCAAGCCTGTGTACACCACCAGATATCCGCCTGGCAGTGCAAAGGCATTCATAATATCAGCTTCCACGATCGTGACTTCATATCGAAATCCCCGGATAGAAGTATGAGGTTGCAAACGATCAATCATAGATTTAATGGCTGCTGTGACTACCTCGTCTTTCAGTATCGGCCCCTGTAATTCCATTGAATCCATGGCAAACTCACCTATCTGCTGATCAACGCTTATAGGCAAGGCCGTCACTGCTGCGCGGGCTCCATACACAACCAATTCAAAGATACCCCACCCCAATAACGCGATGACAACTAGACCGAGCAGGATCGAACGACGGCTTTTACGGCGGTTGGAACGACTGGATTTTTTTACTTGCTGAACTTTTTGATTGGTGAGCAAATCACCTGAATGCTCTAGTGTGCTTAAAAAACCTTTAGCTTCCGAAAAAATGGTTAACGATCGATCTTCGTTACGGCAAAACACCATCCTGCCTGAAGCGCCACCAATTTCTAATTCTAGCTGTTGAAAACGCAATGAAAATCGCTGACCATCCTGCAACTTGGCTACTACAGATTGAGTATCAATGGAAATTTCAGCTCCAGCTCTACCACTCTCAATCGAATCGTGAAAGACGCCTCCTGAAAACGTCTGTGGGTCATTCATACTTCAAGTAAACCTGCGAAAATACCCCCATTTATCTTCCAACGAGAGCATTGATGAAAATTGATTAGAGCCATAACGGTAAAAAAGTTTTCTGCGTTAACAGAATAGATGACACACCAATCCGACTTAGGCGCAAAATCTATGGAATTGCCACGCAAAAGGTGGAAAACAAATAACTATTTGCTGAGGAACACATCGCTAATCACGACCTGCTTAACCAGATCCTGCAAGTGGTTTCCGGATTTGTTTAAATCCAGAACGATTTCTTCCACTTCACCACGGTCAACCGGTTCGAGCACTCGGCCACTAGCATAGGCCAGCATTTTTCGAGTTAGCCCTCGTACAACTTGAGATTCATTTTCAACCAACATCTTCTTCAAGGCAACAATATCTGCTAATTCGGTGCCATTGGCCAACGTCGTTGACGGATCAATCTCTCCTCCGACTCGATATCGATCCCGCCAGCGGCCAATCGGATCGAAGTTTTCAAAGGCAAACCCTAGTGGGTCGATTTTGCGGTGGCAACTGTTACAAGTTGCCTGCTCACGATGAATCTCAAGCTGTTCACGAATCGTCTTTGCATTGGTGAGATCGGGTGATAGTGGTTCCACATCCGGTGGCGGAGCAGCCGGTGGTGTTCCCAAAATATTCTCCAGTACCCAAACTCCCCGGACAACCGGCGACGTATCGACACCATTTGCCGTCGACGTCATGACACTCGGCATCGTCAGTACTCCGCCTCGTCGAACGTCCTCGATTGCCACTCGCCTCAAATGATCCCCTTTGATGTCATTTCGGTTGTAAAACACCTGAGCGATCTGCTCATTCAGAAATGTATAATCCGAGTCAACCAGTAAGCGAATAGGACCGTTGTTACGTAACAAGTCCCCAAAGTACACGCTCGTCTGCTCCAGGATCTGAGGTTCCATACGTCGATCCCAATAGATTCGAAAAGGGCCATTCAATTCCGGTGGGCTTTCCGAGATTTTATCCAGTCGCAACCATCGTTCGGTGAAGTGCTGGACAAAAGCAGTAGCACGAGGATCTGCCAGCATTCGATCCACCTGAGCTTGTAGGACTCGCGGTTGATGGAGTTTGCGATCTGCAGCTAATTTCAAGAGCGTCTCATCCGGCATCGAGGACCAGAGAAAATAAGAGAGTCGGCTGGCCACTTCATAATCCGTCAATTTTTCCTTCATCTCTTTTAGATAAAGGAAATCCGGAGAACAAAGAATAGCTGTATAACCCATTTGCATCGCTTTAATGCCGGCAAGTGTGTTTTCATCGGTGACCACTGGTGTGTTATTCTGGTTCTCCACTGCGAACGGAATGTCGACAAAACCGGGGCCACTCCAATACGCTCGCAGGCTATTGGGTTGCCCATAGGCGAAATATTCAATTCGAATCTTGCGACTGCCTCGGGCAAGTACCGCTTTACCCGTTTTCGTTGACGCGCCGTGTAAGCCGTCGTGGTCAATGACACGTTCGCCATCGATCAGCAACCGTGCTCCATCATCGGATGCCAGCTTAAATTCATATTCTCCGTCCGTTTTGACTTCCAGTTGACCTTCAAAGACGAGTCCGTAGTGTTCATTTTTTTGAGCAACACGAATATCGACCAGACCTTCGGCCAATGGGCCTGTCCGAATTGGTTTCAACTCATCGTAGACTGGAAGCCTGGTCCATTTTCCGTCATAAACTTTAAATGTCAGGTCATGAATCCCACCGTTGGGAACGTCCGGTTTGGCATGCAACTGAGACAGGACAAGTTCTACATAGGGAGCAATTTCTTCCTTCGAGACCGGCCTGCGAAACGCCCGCTGAGCGAATCTTTGCAATAACTGTACAACCTCGACATCCGTGAAAGATTCGTCACCATACAATTCGGTGTGACTTTGCGGTGGCCATTGATCCAATATTGGCTCAATCTTCATTCCATGGATTTGAATCGTTGGTCCCTGATACTGAGCAATCACTCCCTGGTGCATCGCCAAATTCCAGGCTTTGTTCGCTTCATCAAACTTTTTCTTGTCGGTAATTACTTTGCGATCCGGCGGGTCTCTATACACATCCGGCAAATAGGTCTTCGCGAGAAGATCCGGGCGAGCCTGCCGATCAGTCGGGCCATTCTCCCAAATCAACTGGGGCAACCAATCTTTATCAATCCACGATTCCACCGAGATTGTATGCCGCCGACCGTCGCCTGGAATCTCGATCATTTGCAATGGAATATTGTCATTTCGCGTCCCTCGTTTGAATAAACGCAGGTTCACCAACATTGGTTGTGACTGGTCCGTCGGCAGCACTTCTCCCCAGGGGTGCTTTTGATTATGAGCGGACAGTTCAAGCGTAATTCGATATTTCGCAGAGACTCGCATCCCCCCACGAAGTTCATCCGGCGTGACCATTTCACGAAAGAAAACCGTATCGACATCCGGATAGACGTCGTTTGCCAGACGAGGTAAATCTTTGCGGTGCGTCCGCAGCAGCAGTCCTTTATATTCTCGCACCGGGATCTCCGGCTTAGTTCCTGAATAGGTTGCCAGAGCCAAACTCTCCTCAGCGGCATCAAACATCAGTCGCAACAGAAAATCTGACATCACGAGTCGGTTGCCAATGTTATCGAAACCTTCTTCGATTTCATCACCTGGAAACGCTCTAAAAGGGTCAGTACTTGTGTTCTCGACGCGACCATTGCCGTTGTTGTCTACCAGCCGTGGTTTGTTACCGATACGTAGTTCCGGATCATTGATATACAACAAGTCACGAACAGTATTTCGTAATTCAAACCGGTTCAAGCGACGCGTTACGGTCTGAGCTCCGGTGCTCTTAAGATCAGAATAAGCATCCTGAAGAACGGGCGTCAGTTTCTCAACGACTTCTGCAATTTCATTCGCTGACGGTTGCGGAGAGTCTTTCGGTGGCATGTCACCGAGGTTAAGTTGATCGACAATGCCTTGCCAGAGCTGAAGCGTCTCCAGGTTTTTCAAATTGGTATCGAGGTTATCAAACCGTTTACTATTTTCCTGAATATCCGCACCATGGCATTCAGTACAGTACTTCTTAAGAAATGGACGCACTTCATTTTGCGGAGCGTCACCCTTTGCGACATCGGCTGGCGACAAGGTAAACAATAGGATCGCAATAAGTGCCGTTGTGCCACGAGCACTAAACATTACGACTGTCTCCACGGAAAGTCAGCCAGCGTGCCGGAACTGGTACCAAACCGATCGATTTCCAGACCATGGTTTTGCAGAATGGATAATAGTAGGTTGGCAGCAGGAATCCGATGAGCCGACTCGGGATCGGGATATACCTTGTGCTCACCATGCTTAAAGCCACCACCGGCAACGACTAAAGGCAAGTTTTTCGTCGAGTGTGGTCCTGTTGCCATCCCGCAGCCGAACATCACAGTCGTGTGGTCGAGTAAAGTGCCGCCGTTGATAACATCTTCCTGTGCTTTGAGTAGATCTACCAAATGTGTCATCTGACACATAATGTTGTTTTCAATTTTCTTAAGTGCTGCGATATGATCAGGTCGGTTGCCGTGATGTGAAAATCCATGGTATCCGCCGCTAAGACCAAAGTCTCCGTTTACAAACCCCGAGCTCAATGTAATCGCCCGGGTCGAATCCGTCTGAATGGCCAGAGCCATCAATTCGACCATCGCCCGCAAATCTGCTTCCGTGCCTTTACCCTGTTGCGGTTCCGACCTATCGGTTTTCGGCTTCGGGCGATCCAACCAGGGTTGTTGCAATTCAATTTTCTTTTCGAGGCTACGCACCGCTTCCAGATATTCTGCGAATTTCTGCTGGTCGCGTTTGCCAAGATCTTTCTCAACCGCTTTGGCTTTATCTAACACTACATCCAGAATACTGTTCTGACGCTTAAACCGTTCTGCCGCCGTCGCTTTCTTATCAGCCGGATCTTCAATAAAGAGCGCTCGAAACATGCCTCGCAAATCGATCGCAGGCACCTGCACACCGGTACGAGTAAAACTGATTAGATTTGATTCATTCACTCGAACCGTCATCGAAGGAAAGCGAGTATTAGCACCTTCGTACTCAGCTATCTTCTGATCAACGCTTATATTGCCTTCTGCATAATACGATGCCAGATGAGGTCGAACTCCGCTAAGCAAAACCGGAACACCCTGATGACCAATTGTGTTACCGTGGTCCAGATTGGAGAATACTGTAAAGTCCTGACGGTGTTTCTCGAGCGGTTTTAAGGTTTCAGGCATTTCATAATCGGCACCAGCCTGTTCTGCTTCCGGAAAAAACGCGTCACGATAGATTCCGTAGTTGTTGGACATACAGATAAATCGCTTGACTGGCTTGGCAGTGGACACCCTTGCCACATTCGGCATCGCTTCGAGCATAGGCAACGCAATCGACACACCTGCTGCGGACAGGAATTTTCGTCTGGGTAAGGAATGTCGCATGGAATTCACCATTTCTAGCCCGAATAAGATCATGTAAACCGGAAGAATACATTATATCCTGCCACACCGTAAGATGTGCTTTTTGCTTCTGTAGCACGTTTAAAGCGCCCTGTAGTGGATACGAAAAGCACCTAGTCGATTAGGCGGAAACAGATTGCGTTTTCTAATCTACAGGGTAATTCAATGTATTCGAGAACGAGCAGAAACAGTTATGGCGACGTCGTGGAACCGATGAAGCGAGTGCTTGTCGGTGTGCTGGACGGAATATTCATCGCAGTCTCCGGGACCGTCTTTGGTATGTTATTTGGCGGAATGGTGGCAAGGGCACACATAGCTGCGGGAAACGAAAGCACTGGAGCGGGAGCACAGGGGGTGGAGGCTCTGGGGGGAGTATTAGGCGGGATCTTAGGATTCATCATTGGTCCATTCATCATTGCTGTAGTTTTTATGATCATAGAAGGATTCTTTGGCACGACTCCGGCAGGTAAGCTACTGGGGACCAAGGTGTATCGGGATGATGGAATGGAAGCTGGCAAAGGCATTCTATTTATCCGATCCGCCATGAAATATGCACCGGCCTGGCTTTTCCTGTTGGGACTTTTATTGGATGTCGACTTTTTCGTCGATCTGTCCGATTATGCCTTCACTATTCTATTTGCCGGCATGTTTGTGGCCTTAGGGGAGTCGCGCCAAACACTATACGACTTGGCTAGCAAAACCAATGTGTTCCATACCTAATCACATGCCCGAGACAGCTAGACAACTAGATTGCACCAGTATTTAAGATCTCAGTTAAGGCTTCGTCGATCCTTCGGCCGACTAAAGTTTTGATTGGTAATCTGCATTTTAGAGACCATGAGTTTAGCCGCTACGTCTTTGCCCTTTGGGCTACGACGTATAAACTGCGCCCGACGAAGGAAGACGACGGCTAGGTCTAACTGTTGACACGCTTGTCCGGTCTACTTATCTCTCAACCTTGGTTCCACAACTCCGGTAAACTCTCCGGTCTCGGGATCCTGATAGATCATCTGCATGACTCCGGCAGAAGATGTTGAGTAGACATTGTGGCCCCGGGCTTTCATTACAGCTAAGATTTCCGAGCTGTTGCTGCGTTCCAAAACCAACCGATCCGGAGACCATTGGTGATGAAAACGAGGCCGCTTTAGCGTTTCATACGGGGACAGTTCTAAATCAATGACACCACTGATTCCCAGCACCACAGACGTAATAATTTTAGGCCCACCGGCAGCGCCCAAAGTGAAAAGCGGTTGCTGGGAATCTTTACCTAAAACAATGGTCGGCGACATACTCGAGAGCGGTCGTTTCAGGGACTCCACTTTATTGGCTTCACTTCCAACCAGTCCAAATGCATTGGCAACCCCTGGAGCTAAAGCAAAATCGTCCATTTCGTTATTCAGGACGACACCAGTCCCAGGGACAATCACTTTGGAACCAAAGGAAGTGTTAACCGTCGCTGTCATGGCAACCCAATACCCCTGCTGGTCAGCCACCGCGATATGTGTTGTATGCCTTTGAGTTTTGAATGGGATTCGATTCGGGGGTACGCCATGTGATTCAACAGGCGTTGATGCGTTGGCATCGATACGGTTTGCGAGTTGCTGAGCGTACGATTTTGCTATCAGGCCGGAGGGAACTCGACTGAAGTCCGGGTCGCCCAAATAAAACGCTCGGTCGGCAAACGCCAATTTCATAGCTTCCGCCACATGATGGATATACTGTGCAGACTCTTCCCGATACAAATCTCGCATAGGAAATTGCTCCAGCATGTTCAGAATCTGAGCCACATGGACGCCCCCTGAACTTGGCGGCGGCATCCCGATCACCGTGTGGCCTCGATAGGAAGTCACAATCGGTTTTCGCATTTTAGCTCGGTAATTTGCAAAGTCCTGTTCATTAAGAACACCGCCATTGTGTGCCATCCACTCGCTAATCTTCTTAGCGACCGGGCCTCGATAGAAATACGATGGCCCGTAAGTGGCAATACCATCAAGTGTCGTAGCCAGATCGGCTTGCACAAGTCGCTCGCCTGCTCCCAAAGTCTTCCCGTTGTGAATGAAGACGTCCCGGCTTCCTGAAAAACGCTCAAACAGTTCCTGCTTTCCTGCCAATCTCCGAGCATATCGTTCTGAGATCGGAAAACCTTCCCGAGCGATCCTGGCAGCCTCAGTAAAGTGTTCACTCCAATCGACTTGTCCGCATTTACGCCAGGCCAAATGATAAGCTGCGATGGCTCCGGGAGTTCCGGACGCCAAGGCTCCGACTTGTGACAACGCCGTATCCGGTGTCCCATCACGATAATACATTTCAACGGTCGCATGACGAGGAGCGGTTTCGCGACCGTCGATGGCGTAGAGTTTACCACTCGGTGTCCGAATCAGAATAAAACATCCCCCGCCGATTCCCGAGTTGTAACCATCGACGACTCCCAACGTGATGGCAGCTGTCAGCGCAGCATCCACAGCATTACCACCACTGGCAAGCGTCTTATAAGCAGCCTGAGAAGCCAACGGATGCACCGTGGCCACCATCGCATTTTGACGGGTC
>DEAW01000116.1:10539-21363 GCA_002348315.1 Planctomycetaceae bacterium UBA2972
GTCTGAGCTGAGACCGAAGCCAACGGGACGAATAGAGTTAATAGGACAACAAATGGTTTCATTCGTTCTAGATCAACCCTGATACGGGTTGGCCACCTTCCTGGACAATCGGTATTGGTCGTCCCTGAGGATCAGTCCAGTGGCTATCAAGATTGATGCCCAGATGCTTAAAGGTTGTCGCGGCCAGATCCTGAGGTCTAACTTTTCCGGATTTGATTTCACCACCAGTACGATCAGTGCTACCAATAACCTGACCTCCCTGGATTCCTCCGCCTGACATGATCATCGACATCACGGGTACCCAGTGATCCCGTCCTGCATCGGTATTAATCTTGGGTGATCTGCCAAATTCTCCCATCATCATTACCAGCGTATCATCGAGCATCCCACGCTGTTCCAGGTCTTCAATCAAGGCGGCGTAAACCTGATCTACTCGTGGCAATAAAGGCTTTAGTCCTTTTTCAATTCCTCCCCAACGGACACTATCACCGTGATGATCAAAGTATCCCCAGGCTCCACTAACCAGTACAAAAGAAACACCTGCCTCGACAAGCCGTCGAGCCAGAATTGCTTTCTCGCCTACACTCACCCGACCATAGCTTTCCCGCAATTCATCAGTTTCCTGACTAATGTCAAAGGCGCGTTCAACCTTACCCGATAAAACCATTTCATAGGCTCGTTGGGTATTGGCATCGAAGCGGTCAAGTACCTCGTTGTTTTCAAGTCGACGGCGGGCCTGGTTAATTTGCTCACGCAATGCTGCACGATTCTGCAAACGCTCAATATTTAAGCCGTCAGGGAGCTTGAATTTGTCCGCCAGTTCCAACCCTTTTACAGGCTCGAATTTGGAACCCATATGGCCGGCACCGTAAACATCAGATGTCCAGGTTTTGGCTAATCCTACAAAGGCGGGCATCGACGGATCATTGGCTCCACGGAATTTAGCAACCACCGAGCCCATCGATGGATAGCCACCGCCATCCTTTCCGTCGTTGGTGCGACGAGCAAGTGGATTTCCTGCCTGCATCGTAATCGGTGTATGATTACTGGCTGAACAATCGACTCCTCGCAAGACGGCAAGCTTATCGGCGATTGCTGCCTGCCGCGGTAAGCACTCGGTAAACTGCACTCCGGGTACTACTGTTGATATCGTTCCGAACGGGCTGCGAATTTCTACCGGAGCATCCGGTTTAGGATCCCACATGTCAATTTGACTTGGACCACCACTTAACCAAAACAGAATCACCGATTTCTTAGACGAACCGGCATTGGCCTGAGCCTCTACCTGTTGCAAGGTTGCCAATGGCAGGCTGGCCATCGCTGCGCTTCCGGTTTTCAAAAACCAGCGTCGTGACCCGACGTGAATCGTGGGTGAGTTAGGAAGGTGGGGATGATGCATACGATTAAATTCCAAATACTCGTGAATTGTGCATTCGTCTTAACATTCATCTTAAACTAAAAACATACTTTAGCTCAAAAGGAATTAAACTCCTGCTAATAGTTTCATCGGCTTGGATGGCTACTGCTGTTTAGTCTTCAGCGAGTCGACATACGCTCGAATCTGCTTACCCTCTTCTTTGGGCCAAACCCACGCCGGCCAGGTCGGATTATCCGCTTGTACTGAAGAAAACAGACGGTTCATCTCAGCAACGAGTTGTCTGGAAACTCCCGAAAACTCATCCTGTACATCTGTCATCTCATTTTTTGACAAATCAAACAATTGATAGCGAGTGATTTTGGCCGAGTGAATTCGCTCCTGGTGCTCCGCAAAAATATCACCGTGAGGTGGCAAGCTGCCTCCCTCAAACTGACCAACCAGTTTCCAATTGTCTTTGATGATTGCAATCTGGTCTTCCCCACGAGCTCCATGAAATTGCCAGTAAAGAGGTTTCGAGCGGCGAATTGGTCTTCCACCTAATGCTCCAATAAAGCTGGCACCGTCCAGATTTAACGACTTGGGAGGTTTGATTCCAGCCAGCTGACAAAACGACGGCAGAACATCGACTCCACTAATCGGAATATCGAGAACTTGTGGCTGCGTCAGCGCGCGTGGCCATTGAATCATCCCGGGAACTCGAATCCCACCTTCGTACACCGAACCTTTCTTATTCCGCAAACCAGCCGTACTGCCGTGCGGATGAGCACTCGTAATTGCCGGCCCGTTGTCACTGGTAAAAAACAGTATCGTATCTTCTCGCAGGCCACGCTTTTCCAAATGCTTGAGCAGACGACCAAAGGCAGCATCCATTTGTGTGATATTGCCATGGTGTGCCTGGAAACTGGTTACTTCAGGATCATAGATACTGGGCTTACCCTGCGGTTCATAGAGCTCGGTATATTTGTGATCAGAAGCGATCGGTTCATGAGGTTCGTGATAGGCGACGAACAGAAAAAATGGTTCCTCGTCATTTCGTTGTTCGTCGAGCCAATCAATCGCTTCGTCAGTCACCAGATCGGCAGCATACCCTTTCAATGACCCCACCGCTTTTCCATTACGAACGAAATTCACAGGATTCTTGTGGCAAGGCAAGGCATTATTTTGAGTGCCAAAGGACCAGTCGAATCCATGGTCGGCAGGTTGAGGATAATCTTTATCTGTGAGGTTTCCATTCATATGCCACTTACCAACATGGCATGTTTGATAGCCCGATTTCTGAAGTAGGGTCGCCAGCGTGGTTTCCTGAGCACGCACGTGCATCGGCGAGTTATATGGAATCCAGTTATGAATCCCCGCTCGGTAGGGTGTCCGGCCTGTCATCAATCCCGTTCTGGCTGGCGAACAATTAGGAGCCGCTGAATAGCAGCGAGTAAACTTCAGTCCATTCGCCGCAAACTGATCCAGATTCGGAGTCTTTACAATCTGGTTTCCATAACAGCCGAGATCGCCATAGCCTAAATCGTCACAAAGTACGACGATCAGATTGGGACGCGAATCCTTTGCCTGTAACAATCCGGGGACCGCGGCTCCTATGCAAACGATCCACAAAAGTTGAAAACTGGTTGCATGAAAATTCTTCACCGACATTCCTCTATATTGTGGAGTTAATTATCTGATGTTTTCACGTAGGACCGTAATACCGGTCTATTCTTCATTAGATCGTAGCCCAGCGAATCAAGAAAACTAAATACGACTGGCACATCTTTGCCTCCGATAGAAACACCAAAAACCACCCGCTCTTTAGCTATGTTCTGTACGTTCTCCTCATCAATCTCTAATTGATCGAAAGGGATCCCCTTGTCCCGATCGTTTGGAAGATCGCTAAGATAAACTACGGTACCATCCTCTTTAATCAAACGCGCCCCGGCCCAGTTGGCATAATCTTTGGCAAGGCCATTGACCGCTTCGTCCACAACCAAAGTGAGCAACTTAGCATCGGCAACGTTGACCTGTATGGATCTGGCAGGATCCCTTCCCGACATGGCCGTCACTTCAAACCCATAAAGAGACTGAACCTGCCCCTCATTATTTTCACCAATACTGGCCTTAACGACGTCACCATGAACAACTTTACCGTCAGTACAGACTTTGAATCTTACGGCACCTGCTCCCTCGGAAGATGCGTCGATACCAATATCAGACCGAAATTCCTTGAACTGCCCGTCCAGCCAATAGGTAATTTCGCTAACCGAATGCGTACCAAGACCTTTCTTGTACTTCTTTTCTCCAATCGTAAGCGGTGTCTGTTTTGTAGACCGATCCAGTTGCAACTCACCATAAGCTTGATAGACGTGTCGCAGTGCAGGCTGCCCCTGGACAACCTCACGAAGATCCTGATTGAGCGACTGGTTATAAACCAGTTGGCGAGGACCAAACCAAAGGCTTTTTCGCGAGGTATCGTCGCCTTCCTGAAGGCCTATAAAGTCATTCATGGGCTCAGTCCGCACTGTCATTTCAAACTGTATTCGAATATCCGTTGTTGCTTTCCAAACACGATCAAGAACACACCACCCGTCTTCGACAACCGCTTCCTGCGGTTCCCCGTTAATAACGAGTTTGGCCACTCGACTCCATGCAGGTACTCGTATATTGAATGGCATCTCTAACTCCTGCGCCGATTCAACTGTTATTTCGACAACTCCCCTGGTCAGATAATCACACTCCATCTCAATCGTGACCGGGTGGTTCTGAACAACCAAATTCGTGGTCGACGGATAATAGAAACTTACAAAGACTGATTCTTTATCCGTCGTGGCAATGTACTGAGGAATCTCCGCCAGCGTACGTGTTCCGTGCATAGCACAACAAAACGGCCAGGGTGATCCCTCTCTGACGAAATCAATTCCCCGATCACCACAAAATCCACCCGAACGATCCTGATTAAACAAAAGGTGGTTTCGAGCTGTGCGTTCGGCCATATCCAGGAATCGAGTCTCTTTGGTGACTCGCCAAAGATCTACATTCAGCCCCCACCAGTCAAACACGCTGCAACCCTCGTCAAACCAATAGTTGAGACTATAGCCCTCCGTCTGTCCCAGATGTTCCACAATTCCACCACCTGGCCACATTACATGGTTTTCAAAATACTCATGCTGTTTTAGTGCCTTGGCAAGTAACGCCCCTCTGATGGTTTTTTCTTCCTCCGATTGCAAGTGAGCACAGATATTGACTATGCCGCGGATCGCTAAAAGGTAGGAATGGGTATGCTGGCTGATTGGATTAACATCCGGCACTGATTCGGCAATACGCACTCCAAAATCTAAATACTTACGATCCCCGGTAATACCATACAACTCAACCATGGCTTCCGTACTCACCCACCAAAAAGAACTCGGAGCACCTAGTTGCCCTTCCGCAAAGTAATTCGCAAGGAAGTGATCACCTAACTTTTTAGCGCCGTCGAGATAAGCTTCTTGTTGCGGCCTATATTTGTGAGCCCAAATCAACCCCAGCAAGCCGCGGGCATTCCCAAACCAATAGCCGTTGGAATACGCATAGCCTGTTCGCTCCGGAGCAATGGGCTTTCCATTTTTAAATGCTCCATCACGCCGCTGGTTTCCCAGTAGTCCAAACCCAACTTCATCAAAGCGTTTCGAAGTTGGTTTCCCTAAAGCCAGTGACGTTCGAGCATAAGCTTCCAACGTACGGCCGGGCCAATCGGCTGCCCATAATCCAAACGAGTGATCATCGGTTAGTTCTGCTTCAAAACCACTCCATAACTGCTGTCGAGTTGCTAAATCGAGATACGCAACCGCCAACTCGATGCGTTCAGCCAAATCACCACGGGTCTCAATATTTCTTAACTCTGTACGCTCAATCTGTTGGCCTTGCGAGACATTCGCTAGCAGCACGATAGCAATGGTTAAAGCCGAAACAGTTACCTTCAAACGATATATTGTTGGATTTTTTTTAAGACGCATTTCTAGTTAACTCTATGAATCTAATCTGGGGAAACGGCAACGGACTCTAGTAATTCGCTCGCGTCACGGTCGGATTGGACGGGATATACCAGACATCCTTTTCAAGATCGACTCCACCGCCCATCTCTTCGATAACAACCCGGTCAATCACATGAATACCGCGAGTCGACATCAATTCAAAGGAATCATCACCATCCTGATTCGGGGTGCGGTCGGGAAAGTTCACACGAGTTCGACCAATACGGTACAACGTCGATAACTTTTTGTCAGGAAAAGCATTCTCAACACCTTCCTTGCCGATCAGAAAACCGATGAGTCCTCCCCAGGTAGCCGTTGGATTATCTGAATCCCAACCACAAAGCGAACCAATACGGATTGTCCGTTTCAAATCCCCCTGCCCATAAAACAGACTGATCAGACTGGCACCATAGTTGATACCGGCGTCGAACCAACTGCGATAGTTGTATCCATCTGTCGTCTGACCGGTGTGCCGCCAATTCAAGAAATCTCTGGTTACTTCCCAGTTGTCTTTATCTTCATTTTTTTCGTATTCACGTTTCACAAAATCGTACATCTTGGCCGCAAAGGATTCATGAGGAATACGCTTACGGGCTTCGGCTGCTAACCACATTACCTGTTCATGCGTCGACAATTCCGGATCGACCACAGGTGCCAAAGCGTGCATGACTACATAGAATTCCGCAATCCACTCAGCGTCCCGATAAGCAGTAGTACGAATCGGCAGGTGCGACATTTTCAAAGCGACATCCGGCCTCGAAGGTGCCAGCAAGCCGAAGATTTCTGTTGTCAGTTGAGCATCAATCTGGTCAAAGTGCGGATTATTCTCTGGCAGGCTTGTTAACGGAGGAGTGAATCCATCCAGCATCAGGTGCAATGCTTTTTCATTGGATACCCACAGGAAGTTTTGTTCTTCATGCTTAATGTGCTTAAGCCATCCATCGCGTATCATCTTCCCCGAAACCACGCTGGTATTGTTGACATCCAGAATGTTCTGATAGATGTATTCGATATCCGTATCATCATCAGCTCCCCAGACGTCACCTTCCTCGACCAAAACAAATTCAATCATCTGAGGCTGCCCGTTTTTCCGCCGTCCCTGTTTGGTTCCCCAGGCAGCATCGGTATAAAACGGAGCCGTTTTTTTAACTCCTTCTGTACGCAAGCCTGTCCAATTCGCAATACACTCCGCCAGCCAGAATCCCTGGAGTTTTTCATGGTAGTCCTGTCTGGATATCACAATGTCATTTTCAGATGCGGTGTAACTTGGGTAGTTGAGTTCCTGATCCGGTTCGATTGCCTGGCTGCAGACTGGCAACGTGAGGAAAAAACTAAGAGTGACAAATGTAATTTTTGAGTGCATTCCTGACTCTCCGGGATTCCATGTAATTGAACAGTTATAATATTCAACAGTTTAGCTTTCCTCATTCGACAAACAAGAGATGCCAACATGCAATTCCGTATCACTCTATCCGCATTGACGATCCTCCTGCTAACGACCGTTGTGCAGGCTGAAAACTGGCCGAGATTTCGTGGCCCTAACGCAGACGGGCTGCATCACTCTGCTAAGTTGCCGACCAACTGGAGTGAGTCGGACAATGTTGTCTGGAAATCTGAAACTCCTGGTAAAGGCCATTCGTCTCCGGTCATTTGGGAAGATCAGATATGGATGGGCACTGCCATGAACGAGGGACATGATCTGCATGCGATTTGTTTTAACCGCGACGGAAAGTTGAAATACAACGTTAAGCTCTTTCATATCGAAAAGCTGGAAGCCAGCAATTCTCTCAATTCGTTTGCATCCCCTACACCCGTCATCGAAGCCGGAACCGTGTATCTATATTTTGGAACTTACGGCGTCGCTGCGATTGAAACAGCATCTGGAAAAATCAAATGGAGTCGTCAGGATATCAATCTGAATCATCAGGAGGGTCCCGGCTCTTCTCCGATTCTTTACAAAGGCTTGTTGATATTCCATTGTGACGGCTATGACGTGCAACATATCACCGCCTTAGATAAACAGACGGGCAAGACGGTCTGGGCGACAACGCGGTCGCTCGACCTTTCTCACGTGGGCAATCACGCTCGCAAAGCATTTGTCACCCCTGTCGTTCGCAAAGTTAACGGAAAAGATCTGTTGGTTAGCCCGGCAGCTCAGGGATGTTATGCCTACGATCCAAACACCGGTGAAGAAGTGTGGCGAATTGCCTACTCAGGTTTTTCTGCTGTGCCCCAACCTGTGTTTCACGGCAAACTGGCCTATATCGTGACGGACTTCGGTCGACCTGAAATCTGGGCTGTCGACGTTTCCGGCAAGGGCGTTCTCGGTGAAAAGGACATTAAGTGGAAATACAACACCACCTGCCCGTCGACTCCATCCCTGATTATCAAAGATGGACTGATCTACTTCGTCGCTGATAAAACCGGAGTTGCTTCGTGTATTACAGCCGACACTGGTGAGTTGGTATGGCGAGAACGGATTGGCGGGTCTTTTAGTACTTCACCGGTAGCGACCAGTGATCACATCTACTTTTTCGACCGCACGGGAGCGACCACCGTGGTCAAACTGGGGCGAGAGTACAAAGTTGCCAGCCGTAATACGCTCGAGTCCGGCTGCATGGCATCACCGGCGATTGCCGATGACCAGCTGTTCGTCAGAACGGCAACCCATCTGTACTGTCTGGGGCAAAGTAAATAGAACGAACAGGACCAGTCGAATTAGTCGATCTGGTTGAACTAGATAATCAGGGAGTCTGGTAGTCCGGATTAGGTGGCATCATATTCGCTCCCACTCGTTTTCGCCAGTCTTGTAATTGACTCAGCAACTCGGCTGTTTTCCGGGGATTCTGTTTCGAGAGGTCATGCTGTTCACTCAGATCGTCCTTCAAGTTAAAGAGCTGAACGGTGCCGTTCTCGAAATACTCAAGCAACTTCCAGTCACCTACACGAATCGCTCCTCCCGGGCTTTGCATACCATGGTTACTATAGTGCGGGAAATGCCAATAGATTCCATCTCGTTCCAACGACTTGGCTCCTTTTACCAAATCCGTCAGACTCACTCCATCAGCGTGTTGTGTAGGCTGAGCAGGCAGGCCCACCATTTCCAAAATCGTGGGATAGAAATCCGTGCTGACAACAGGGACATCGCAAACAGATCCACTTTGATGATGCCCGGGCCAATGAACAATCATCGGTTCCCGGATCCCTCCCTCGTAGAGGAATCCCTTGGCACCTCGCAATGGAAGATTGGATGTGGAAAAGGCTGTGTCGAGTCGATCGGGATTAATCACGCGTTTCGGATTTCCAAAGTTCCCGGCAGACATACCACCGTTGTCTGAAAACAGAATCACGATAGTGTTTTCAGCCAGTCCTAATGCACTCAATTTTTCCCGAATACGCCCTAAACTTTCATCCACCGTCTCGACCATGGCGGCAAATTCCACGTTGTCCTGAAACTGCTTTATCTTGACTGTCCGGTGAGCCAAAATGCTAAACGGAGCATAGGACGGGTCGGACAAGTTCTGAGTTAATTGTTCCCGTGTTAGTGGGTTTGGGTCATCCGGATTCCCTTCGAGAATATAAGCCGGACCTGTGGGTCGCTTCACGGCAGCGAGCTTCTTTTTGTATTTTTCCACCAGATCCTTACGGCCGTGAATGGGGTCGTGGACTGCATAGTGAGACATATATAAGAAGAAAGGTTGTTCTTTGTTGGTCTCGATAAACTTTATCGCTTCGTCGGTAAGTCGGTCTGTCAGATAATCACCAGGTTGTTCATTTAAGCCTTCCAGTCCAAACGGTGCGTGATATCCTCGCTTCGGCCATCCCTTGTTCCAGCGAGGAATCTGCAAATCAAACCCTTGTGCCGTCGGACCGTGAGGCTCTTCTCCCAAATGCCACTTTCCAATGTGGGCTGTTTGATATCCTGCTGCTTTTAACGCTTCCGCGATGGTAACTTCTGAGAGTGGCAGGTATTGATGAATTTCAGCATTAAGGAGTTGTTGAAAGGAGAAATCCCGTCGTCCGGATAACCAGTCAGTCATATCCAGCCTAGCCGGATACTTGCCAGTCATGATGCTTGCTCGGGTCGGTGAACAGACATGGCAGGTTGCATATGCCTGAGTAAACTTCACGCTCTCTTTGGCAAATTGATCAATGTTCGGAGTCTCGTAGAAGCTGCTTCCATAACATCCCAGGTCTTTCCATCCCAAATCATCCAGCAGGAAAAAGACTACGTTAGGTCGAGTTTCTGCCGCTTTCAGCGTTCCGCTAGATACCGTGGCCAACATGAATAGACAAAGCGTGATGACATGGAGGGACTGCTTCATTACTTGAATCCAGAAGGGGAATATTTTGAGAGTACGTTTTAATTATAACGACTCCTCAAAAGGATGGATTAGCCGGAGAAACGAACAACCTCTATTCTGGAAAACGTTATAATCAGAGCAGTATCGACTCCTCGGTGCCCAGATTAATTGAATACCTATATTTCAAGATAAAGACTGAATAATGAATAAGCTCCTATCCTCACTAGCTGCCCTCATATTGCTGGGAAGTATTTCCATGACGAACACCGCCAACGCAGAAGTTTTTGAATTACGAGTTTACACGACTCATGAAGGTAAACTGGATGATCTTCATGCTCGCTTTCGTGATCACACCATGAAGTTATTTGAGAAACACGGGATGACCAACATTGGCTACTGGGTACCGGAAGGTTCGACCAACAAATTGATTTATGTGATCAGTCATAAAAGCCGGGATGCCGCCAAAAAGTCCTGGGCCGGTTTTGTACAGGACCCAAATTGGCAAAAGGTGTTTAAGGCATCGCGCGTCGATGGGCCATTACTCTCGAAAGCTCCGGAAGCCACTTTTTTGGAAGCGACTGATTATACGCCTAAGAAGAAATGGTCTAACAAAGACGAAGGCGGATATTTTGAATTACGGATTTATCAGGCTGCCGAAGGAAAGCTTGGCAAGCTGGATGCTCGATTCCGCGATCACACGATGAAGCTCTTTGAAAAGCACGGCATGAAGAATCTTGCCTATTGGCACGCAACCGACGAACCTCAATCCGAGGATCATCTGTACTACATCATCTGGCATGCGAGCAAAGATGCTGCGGCGGCGTCATGGAAGGGCTTCATTGCTGATCCGGATTGGAAAGCTGCAGCAGCAGCTTCAGGCGTGGGACGATTGGCTAAGCCCCCCATCTCGGTCTACATGCAGTCGACAGATTACTCGAAGATTAAATAACGGCCCTTGAATAGGATCACCATTTAACTCTCGCCACCCGATCTATCGGAAGGCGAGAGTTTTTTAATGTGCCCAGTTGAATCAGCCACATTGATCACGCTTCCAAATTAAAGATTCACCGACTGCAACCGAATACTGGAACCTTCCATGTAGCAAACGGTTTAGGGCAGGCCGTTTATTAAGTCATCTTCCTCA
>DEAW01000116.1:21715-23328 GCA_002348315.1 Planctomycetaceae bacterium UBA2972
AACCGTTCCAAAGAATACATCCACAACAAACGCGTTACCCTAAAATGGAGCAAGAAAATCGCCCCTAAAAAGTTCAATCTTGCTCACGAGACAATGCTCGGAACAACTGACGCAAAGATAGACAAGGCTAACCGGTACTTCATTATTGGGAGCATAGAATTAAAGAGAACGGACTTACATTAGCCCGATGATTTTTCCTGATTCCTCAGATCCGTACGACAATCTGCCACCCAATCTTCACGGGTGTATTCAATCACGGAAGTGTCCGTCTCTCGAAGTTCAAGACGGTTCAAACGAAATCCATGCTCGGTGATTTCGGTAAATAATTGGAAAGCAATATTTTCGACAGTTGAAGGGAATTCAAGAACCTTCATACGAAATTCTTCGTTATGCTTCTCTTGGTGCCCCAATAAAGTCTCATAAAGTGGGTCTTCACGATTCACGATAAAACAATGATCATAAAACTCTTTGATCAACGGTTCGATCTTGTCATCAAAGTCGCCGAATAAGGTAGATAAAGCTCCATCTCGCTCGACTTCAAAAAAGCAAACCAGTCCATAACGATGCCCATGAAGATTCCGGCATTTGTCCAGTAACTGTTCATTTCGGTGAGCGGCGTAAAACTTGTATTGCTTTTGGATAATCATATTTCAACCTTCTAGACTACGACCATGTTATCGTAATTCCATATACATGGCTTGCCAATCGCCTTTTCTCCATAATTGATTCGGAGCATACATACTCCCTACGCTTATTAGTATGTCAAGTTTGTTAAAGCACCACTCTCCGTCCACGGGTAATGAGCCAGCTATTTGAAGAATCTAAAGAGTCTGCAGTTATCATTAATACACAAATAGAAGGGCGTTAATCTAATCACGCAGCCAGAGCCTCCAGACAACTAGCCTGGTTTTTTTCATTTGATGTAAGCTATCTTTCTCTACCTGGGAAAATCTCAATAACTAATTTCAGGAAGTTCTATAAATAACATGTTTGATAAAGAACGAATACTTTTTCAATTAAGTCGGACTCGTGTACTCTCACTTCAAATGATTGATCGTATTGATCATGAAAAATGGTATGACATGCCGATGGGAATTACCCATGTGGCCTGGAACGTTGGGCATATTGCAATTGCTGAATATTTCTTAGGGCTGTTTCTGGTACGTGGTCCTCGAGATTCCGACGCCGGAATCATTCCGGAAACATACCGTGGACTATTCGGATATGGCTCCGAAGTTTCGGCTGACTCGACCATCTATCCAAGCCCTAATGAATTACGCACTGTACTTAATCAGGTGCATGATCAGGTGATGCTGGAAACCAGAGAAATGTCTGCGGACGTACTGACTGAATCTTGTATTTTTGACGATCCTGAATTTGACCACCACCCAATCTTTACGAGAAAGGGTGGAGCACTCGAGTGGCTTACGCACCACGAGCATATTCACATCGGTCAAATAGGTCTTTTGCGCCGAACCTTTGGTGAAAAACCAATCGAATATCTGGACGAGTCGCGTGCCGGCAAGAATTTTGTCTAGCTTGCATACGATGGGAATAGAGTTGGGATTCTAAGATCAGAGGAATTGAACCTCCACGGCCCGCATAGCAATAGA
>DEAW01000146.1 GCA_002348315.1 Planctomycetaceae bacterium UBA2972
GAGGTATTTATATATTTATAATTTTGAACCCACGCGCTGGCCAGCGGGTTCGCCAGATGCAAGTGTGTGTGCACGCAGCATTCCATTCGGCGAAATTGACACATCCCCTACAAAAACCTTTTTGATGAACCATCGTTTCGAACATGAAGTGGCTCCTTTGGCAGAGTTGGCCTTTGGCATGAGGCCTCGGGTGGAGCTCTATGACGTACAAAAAGATCCACACCAAATGACGAATCTCGCCGGTCACGTTGATATGCTGGATATCCAACAACGGTTACACAAGCAGTTGTTTGACCACCTTGCTGTGACCTCGGATCCACGTGTTATTGGCGGTCCGGTGTTATGGGACTATTATCCATATTATGGATCGATATCCACAAAAGGCTGGCGGGTTGATCCAAACCCTTCTCCGTAGAACGAAGCCTCACCGGTGCACCAAGGCGAATCTGATAGATACCTCAAGATGACATAAAAAATGATACCAACACTCACTAATCTCGAAGAACTCCGTGAATCAAACGACATATTGAATAATCCGTTGGAGCTTCAAAATAGAATTGCTGAAGATGGTTATCTGTTTTTTCGTCAATTGCAGGATCCGGCTATGTTGACTGAATTGAGGCGTCAATTGTTAACGACCATGCAGGAAGGTGGCTGGATTAAACAAGGCACCAATCCACTCGATGGAATTGCCGAACCCGGCGTACAGTGTACGGAGGGCGATCTTGAATATACCGATGTTTACCATCAGGTATATCGCAATCAGTTGTTCCACGAGTCTGCTCATTCTGATGTGATGTTAAAAACGGTGTCAGATATTACAGGACGCGAAATGATTCCTCAGCCCCAAAAAGTGGCACGCCTGTGGTTTCCGAAATACACGGCTCATACAACTCCCATCCATCAGGACTTTGTGCATTTTCAGGGAACCTATGAAAATCTGACCTGTTGGGCACCGGTGGGCAATTGTCCAATCGAGTTGGGTGGTCTGGCTGTACTTAAGGGATCTCATCGAGTCGGGCATGTACTGGAGCATCATTTCTCGCTAGGTGCGGGGAGTCTCATGATTGACGAACAGGATTATGAATCCTTGGGACTACAATGGCAAACTACGAATTATGAAATTGGCGACACGTTAATTTTTCCGGCGCTTACAATTCATATGGCATTGCCCAATGTTACCGAAGATCGGTTGCGATTGTCTCTGGATAACCGTTATCAGGCAATTGACGATCCGATTGCTGAACATATGACGGAGCCTCATTTGGCCAGCATGAGTCCCTTTGGCTGGGAAGATACTTATGCAGATTGGGACTCAGATGCGTTGCAATATTATTGGAAGAATCCCGGTTTGGAAATCGTACCGAAAGACTGGTCGTTTTCCGACAAGGGGTTTCAGGAGGCCTGCGATCTTGCCCGTGGTGGTAACGAAGAAGCTGCTCACCATCTCGCACGAATAATCAAACGGGCTCCGGATGCCGACCAGTCCAAAATGGCGATGACTATTCTGGAAGAAATCAATCAATAACCAGGCGATGCATTTAAGGCGTCGAAGTCAAAGGCCTGTTGAGCTCGATTGATTCGCCGTACCAGAACGAATGCAAAAACGTGTAAACGTGCTGCAAAAATGATGGTCGCCATTTCGACTTGAGTGGCGAAGATCAAATCTTCCAGTGTAGGGGCTACGTCAATTAGTACATCTTCGTTTATCTGGGTAGAGATATGTCCATAGACGCTGTTTAATAACCAGAGTGCCCACCATGCACCGACCAAACTGGCAGGTGCTGTTTTCACCCAGTTAGGACCGTGATGGCTGGCGTGCCAAAGCTCTTTCATCGACTGATAGGGTCGAATTAGGTTTAGAATTGGGATGAAATACCAGCCCACCGCCCAACCGGGAGTAAACGTCAGGTTGGGGACTTTCAGGGCATAGAGATTCTTATGTGACTTGGAAATCCAAATCGCAAACGTCACAATAGTGACGAGGAATAGCAATAAAGCGGCGATTGCTATCAGGCCTACTCGAGAGTCATTCGCGTCCGCCTCGGCGGCTGTAAACTGGCCGCCGTTCTGCATACGGGTAAGTAAATCATACTGTAGTAGTGAGGACCAGGCAGTGGCAATTTCAACCACTAAGCCCAATCCTAATAGAACAGACAGGACGGTTGTAAGGCCGCCAAGATGTTGAAAATGAAATTGCAAGTCCGCTTGAGCTGGATTGATGGAGTTCGCCATCTGGGGAATTGCATAGGGGTTTTGGTCATTTGCTGTGTTCATAGGCGCGCTGGGATTTGTCTTTGCTTACTTCAGTATCTTTAACTGGATATCCTTAAACTCGACTACCATTCCGGGATCGTGAAGTTGAAGTTGTATCATGCCTCGGTCGAGACGTTTATCGCTCGGTAGGTGTTCGGTAAATTCAGATGATAGCTTTCCATTAATAAACAGTCGGAATCTATTTCCCCGAGCGACAATATGGACTTCGTTCCAGCCATTCTTATGGATGTCGTCAGCCGTAAGTGCATTCTCGATTGCAGTGATCACAGGTTCATCGTTTTCTTTGATGACCAGACGGTCCCCGCGGAAACATCGATGTTCGCGTCGGCCGGGCGTGTGAAAATCCCATGCCCCCATTACCTGTTTCCCAATCCCTTTATGTCCAAGGTCAGCGTGATAGCTCTTGTAATCGCGTTTGCCTGTTTCATCGGCCACTGCACGAATGCTAACGCCACTATTTCCATTGCCGGGGAATCGATAACTGAATTTCATTTCAAGGTCGGCGATTTCCATATTTCCCGTATATGTCAGGTATCCACGTCCTTTGTCGCCTGTACCGATGAGAATGCCGCGGTCAACCCGCCAGGCAGATTCCGCGCCTTTGGTTGGTTCCCAGCCCTTGAGTGACTTACCGTCAAATACGGATGTAAATCCTTTGTCACCTGCATAAGAGGAGATCGGAATCAGAGTAATAAATGCGAGTAACGACAGGATGGGACGAACCATGATGACAACCTGATAGTAGGGGTTTGCGCGATGGGTTTAGTGTAGGCTCATTATACGATAGAAAGGGTGCTCATTAGCTAAGCACACCCTTGATAATTGCCCCATGCACATCGGTCAATCGATACTGACGCCCCTGCTATTTATAAGTCAACTTGTCATGATTGTTACACTTAAAATGCCTAAAGAGCCACTCGTTCCGATCAGGGGCCCTTTTGGAGAAACCTTAGATAGTGTTCTGAGATTAAATCTCTTCGACTTCCCAGGCCCTGGTAAATTGGGATGTGATGTATTGTTCTGCACGTGAGTTGCCACTAGCTTTTAATAATTCGGCATTCCAGTCAAATCCGCCCCCTGCACGATAGGCAGCGTTTGCTAGCAGAACGGCTTCGGACAATGCTCCGGAATAATCGACGAAATCACAGGTTGATCGCGGCCCGCCTTTACATGCGTTAATCCACTCCTGATGGAAACCGGGGGATTTAGCGATGGATGGTTTAGGGGGCTGTGGGATTGAACCGTCGTTCAATTTGGCTTTGTATCCAGAGAATCCGGCTGAGATGGTGCCGTATTCGCCAACAAACAGTGTATTCCCATACTTTTCTGCTTTGTATTTCGCAAAGATTTCGTCCAGTGATCCATGCCACCAATGGAGTGATACTGCGTCATGTCCATTCTCGGCTTTGTATTCTAAACGGGTCTTCATTGTTTTAGGGGTACGCAAAGCATCAATTTGATCAGCGGTAGGTACAATATCGAGGTCGACACGCGTTGGATATTTGAGACCTAATGCCCAATAGGGTATATCAAGGATGTGGCAGCCCCAGTTCCCCGTTTCGCCCGTGCCGTAGTCCCACCAAAAGCGCCATTTGTAAGGTACGTAGTCAGGAGCGTATTTACGGTGTGGTACCGGGCCTTGCCAAAGTTCCCAATCCAGATGGCTCGGTACGGCGGGAAAGGCCTTTGGCATCTCCGGCATTCCGCGAGATCCGCCGATGGCGCAGAATACGTCTTTTATTTCACCGATCATTCCCGATTGGACAGCTTCTACAGCTCGAGCCATTCCTTCATTTGCGTGGCGTTGGTTTCCCAACTGGGTGGCAACATCCATCTTTTTAGCGATTCGGGTAAGTTGGCGAATTTCCCATGCGGAGTGTGCCAGAGGTTTTTCGCAATAGACGTGTTTCCCTTCAAGCATCGCCTGTCGCGCGGGATGGAAGTGCATGTGATCGGGTGTGCTGATCACGACCGCATCGATTTGTTTGCCTAGGTTGTCAAACATAACGCGATAATCTTTGAACTTACCTGCCTTGTTAAACTCCTGAAACCGTTTTCCGGCTTTGACTTCGTCAACGTCGCACATCGCAATAATGTTTTCACCGGATACACGCCCTACATTACTGCCTCCCTGACCGCCGACACCGATACATGCAATATTTAACTTTTCATTTGCCGATCGAGCGCTGACATCAGCGACGGAATTGCTTATCCAATATCCACTTGCCACTGCGGCGGAAGTCTTTAGAAAGTCACGACGAGGTCTGGGTTT
>DEAW01000037.1 GCA_002348315.1 Planctomycetaceae bacterium UBA2972
AAAAGGAGAATGTACGGCGGGAATTAATCCACTAATGGTCATGACTCACATTCCATTCAGCTAATGATCTTTTGGTGTAATCATCTATTATGCTTAAGACAGATTTTGCCGGATAGTAGGCAAAACATGATAGCTGCCTAGTGATCGGATCAACAGCTTTCCGGAGAACAGACCATCGCTAATCCCATGAGTCCATATGCTCAATCCATGCCTTCAGTTGTTTCTCGAATTTATCTCGTAAGATAATCACCAGCAGAATCAGAACACCCACCAAAATAACCACGAGGAACATGACAATCTTTTGGAAGTCGCCAGCCGCTTCAATGGCAGAAATCACCATCGACACCAGTGTCATCACTAGGAAAATCATCCCCAGATAGATGAACTGAGGGATTCTAAAGACTGCACCACACCCAATCCCGATTAGCGAAAATGCGCCCAGCAAAAGCATTTGGTTGAGGTGGCCGACACTTGCTGCCCAGTTAGCAATCATTTCAAAACTGGCTGTGAGATAGATCAAAGTCAAACACATATAGCGAATCAGCGAAATCTGTTTTTTGGTCAGTTTTTCTTTAAATATCTGAGCAACAATGATCATCGATATAGCCGGTGGAATCACCCAAAACTGAGGATCATCAGCAAACGAAAAGGAATCGGAGGAAGTAAAGAACATCCATAAACTGGCATTGCCGGCTACTGCTGCAATCACGGAATGCAAGAACGATCGTCGCAAACACGCCATTAGCACATTAAGCAACGCCGCACCGAAGAAGATTTCCGGATAACCGATAAAGAGGCCTCCCCCCTCGGACGGAAACATCCATAGAGTCAGGATCGGAATCATTGGTAACAGAAAGGCCGTATTATGAAGCGGTTCTGAAAGAACGTGGTTTTCCCGTTTACGGAAGACCTCAGAAATAAAGACGCCGACAAAAGCGAGCAACATGAGTACTAATGGCCAGTACTCACCTAATGCTCCAAACCAGTTTGGCTTACCCAGCCAAACATGGCCGAAGAAAACAAGTATCAATATCTCAGCTACATAGACATATGCCTGTTGAACCTTCAAACTTGTCTGCTTGACCGGACTCAAGCTTGGATTCAACCCAACCGTCAGCAGCGTAATAATAATCGCAATAATACCAACCGCGATTCCAATCACTTCAAAGGTGACTGGATCGAAATCACCTTGCAGTCTTAAATAAGCTTCAATCACAAGAGTCACAAATAACGTCACTAATGCCGTCGCGGTTGTATTAATACGAATGCGTCGGAATGGCTCGAACCACTCACTCCGCTCACTTAAATTCGACAGCCTAAATACAAAGCTAACTGCCAGCACCGAAGTCAATATGAACACTCTGCCAATTCGCTGATACCAGTGATTAGCATCAATAAGACCAGGTTCCAAATTAGCCCACAATAAAACAATTCCGGCTACAAAGGGAGCGTTCAGCACAATATGACGGCGAACAATGGAGAGCGGGGTTTCCCGTAGGACTTCAAGCCCCACAACTACCAGCAGCGGCAACAAAGCCGAGAGATATCGATAAATTTCTATGCCTGTTTCATTGGAAAGGTAAAACGTGCTAAGGAATGAGCAAGCTAAAAGAATCAATCCCAAACTAACTTGTAATCCCGCGATGACGTGTCTGCTAGCAGACATCCATTGTCCGGCATCTCGAATCCCAATTTTGGCAAGTCCATACACTACAGTCTCATGCCAACGATAAATCACTCCCCAAACCGCCAGATACACGGCAAGTGCCAGACAAATAAAGAAAACAAATTTATGAGTATTATGATCCGCCATCTCAAAACATAGAGTCAACAACGTGACCACCAGCGTGCTACCGTAAGCATAAATGCTTAGCGTGGAAGAACGCTCTGAACTGACATAACGGGCACAACAGTACATCGCGACTAAAGGCAATAACAGGACTGCCCATTCATACTGAACCTCTATCCAAACAGCCGTTGCATCGCCCACCTTGCCTAACATTGCCACCAAAGAAACTCCGAGCAGACTTACGACGCTAAAGTTGGCAAGCCAACGGGCTGAACGCGACATAATTGAATTCTGCTGTCTTGGTAATCCGGTAATCACATGACTCACCCGAACGAAGACCAACCGCAATAAGGCCAGAACTGAGTAAGAAGCAAATATCATGCGAAGATAAACATAGCTTGAGTCACTTAACCGGGAAATGGCGTCATAGACATTTTCAGATTCGGTGAATGCGCCCTGCACCATAAAGACTGAAATAATCGTCCAAACCGAAAATAGGACCACCGCTAATCCGGAAGTAACTGAGTCCTGATGAATAGAGGAAAATAGCAAGTACAGGAAGACAACCAAAGAGAGAATAAACCAGTGTAGCAAGTACGACTGGAACCATACTTCCGCCGGAGATTGTCCGAAGAAATAGAGACAGCCGGCTACCAGGATAGCTGACAGGAAGGTCATCCATAAAATCCAGATTCCTCCGAAATTAGCAAGATTCGTCCACTGCCGGCTTTGATCAACCCGGACAACAATTTGGCGTTTCACAATTAAAGTGAGCCAAACCAATGACGCCACTAATAGTACAATCCATCCCAGCATTTGAGCAAACCGAACACCATCTGTGGAACGTACCATTTCCAAATGACCGAACAACACTGAAAGAAACATCATCGACAAAAATGTCATCATCGGTCGGACAATGCGATAATCTCCCGATGACTGATCAAACTCAGGGCGTAAACCGATATAGGCCAGTGTGAGAACAGCACAGACCAATCCAATACTAATTCCAACTAACTCAAAGCCTTCAATCTCAACGTGCAGGGTTCCCGGAGAAAAATAATAAATAGCTGTTTCGAGCACGAGCGATAGTGAAATGGAAACACATGCGATAACTGCCACATTAGCTAACCACTGTTCCACCGCTGCCTTCCATCGCGGAATATTCATTTTCCGGTAAGTGAAATAACTCAGCGAACCCAGAATGGCAAAAGCTATAAACATCCGGGCCGAGCGATGGTACCAACTTTCAATACTGGTAAGGTCCTGATTAATACCAGCCCACAACAAAATCGTCAGAGATAGCAACGGCAAGTTAAGAGTGAAATGTTGGCGATATCGGTCAAGAGATGTATTACGCAGGGAATCCAGTCCAATGATGACCAGTAGCGGAGCAAGCGACGCCAGATATCGATAGGTGGTAACTTCTTCGTCTAAGCCACTGAGATAAAAAGTACTCAGTAATGCAACCACCGAAACGATGACTCCCATGTAAAATTGGAGCCTTGCTATTCGAGGCTGGTTATGACCAAGTAACTCCGATGCTCCGGGTAATCGTAGTTTTTCCAATACACCCGCTGAAAATTGGTTAAATCGATAGAGCAATCCCCAAAAGGCAATATAACCAGCTAGTATCATCCAAAATGCGAAGTGATAAATCTGCCTGTCAGCTAGCGACCAATTCACTTTGGGATCAAATTGGTAGATCAGACAGGTCGTAGCGATTGAAAATCCAAAGAAGTAAAGTAACGAAATGAGTCGATCAAATCGGAAAACCTGACTACTCATCTGCAGACCAATGAGCGTCAATAGAACGATACCCCACTCAAAGTCAAATTCAAACCAACCTTGATTTGGGTTATGCGGTAATGCCCAAAAGGCGGCAAGCGAATGGATGACAAGTAATGAGACACACAGTGTCATCAAACTACGTAAGACCGTGACTGTAATTTGCTCCTTCTGTGCAAAGAAGCCAAGCCAACGCTGACATTGAGATTGGATGAACGAGGTTGTAATCACATAGACTGTAAATCCAGCGATGATCATTCGTCCCAACGGCAGATTATTCCCTTCTAGAATCTCGGGAACGTTGGCGACGAGACCTGAACTTAGGGACTCGAGATCAACCATTGTGAAACTGACTAGCTTCAGGCTCGCCAGTACAGCAAGAGGGAACATTAACAATAAACTCATAGTTATCGTTGTGCCATTTTGAACCAATTGACTCATTGTAATACTTAGCAAGACCACCAGAGCCATCAGGCTGAGCAGAAATCCATCGTCGTAAGTTACACTTCCACTATTGGGCATACTCCAGAAAATCGCGAAAGCAACGTAAATCACGCAGGCTAATGCCGAAACCCAGCCAACCCAACGCCCCTGGACTCGGCGTACTGTCAGCCAGTGAGATTCCTCAGATTCAGCCTTAAACTTTCCAAGTTTGAGGCGAGTAGCAAAACTGACGACGCAGGCAAACATGGCGACTATCCATCCAATTGTCTGGAAGAACAGAACACTCGTACCTGGCGAAGATGCTCCAGAAACTGCTAAGTGAGCGATGGTTGCATTGAAAGCTACTGTACCGATTAGTACAAAGGACACTCCACGGTCGCCATTACTCACGCGATTAAACATCCAGCATACCGCCGGCAACAACACCACACACACAAAGGCAGACGGATTCGCAAATGCCAGCCTCCAGCCTTTCCATTCAGCAGCAGACCGAACTTCTTCAATCACCACGAATGCATCCAGATTGACAACCAGGGCATATAAACAAACACCGCAAGCCGTGATGAAGTAAACAAAGTTTGACGCGGTAGACGTTTGAAACAGCTGTTGACGTCTCTGGCCATCAGCTTTGAGCCCCGCTGCAGACCAGGCAAAACCGTAAATCCCAATTCCGATTAATGCCCATTTTGCACTTTCAAAAGCGGTGGGAAAGTTGAGATCCGCTCCATCCGTCCAAAGAGGGATCAGGCTGAAAAACATCCAACCCAAAACCCACATCGGAAAGGCTGCCATTAAATAAAGCGGACGGAGCGAACGAACGGCACAGATCCAGGCTGAGATGACTAGTAAGAAGAATGGGCCGCCGAAATTCCACATCGCGGCCAACTCATTCTGTTCTGACTGCAGTAGTACCGTTAGATTATCTTCCTTACCAATTCCTGACACCGAAGAAGTATAAGCAAAGTGTGCTGCCGTTAATATCACCACCGGTAAGGAAGCGGCAATGAAGGAAACGATCCTCAGCGCCATCCAGGTGTATTCAGCATGGTCACCTGCCGACTTCTGATCCTGATTGGCCATCAAGCGGGGGAATCTATCTTCTAAGGACCGCCACCAATAACGATCCGTACAAACCAACGAAGTGACAATCACTCCAAAGATTCCATAACCCCATTTAAGGTAATGGATTAAATCCATCCCGTTGATTTCATTCGCCGAATCATACGCCAGATTTGTGCTGGCAAGAATCGGTAAAGCGCTCAGTGTCAGTAAACCACAGAAACTGGAAATCCGTCGATGCCTGTCCGGAATCACGCAAATCCAGGCCAGCAGATTAAGCGCCCATAGTATCCAATCCTGAGACTGAGAAACCGAAGAGGATCCGTAAAACTGTAAAGCACTTTCAAGAAATGCCGAATTCTCGTAGACACTTTGCAGCGGGCTAACCAGCATAATTACCCAAATCACATAAACGATCATCGTGGCAAGGGCGTGGAGAAAGAAATCAACGTACATCAAGTCGGTCACAACAATATCTTTTAAGTGTTGTGATTGCTGGCTTACTTTCCTCACGGCTGTCCAGCCAAGCATTCCAACCGCCAGAACAATCATCTGCCAACGGAGATGCCCCCATCCCCAGAACTCAAAATTGTCTTCAGCCCAACCGGTGTGAATCATCGTCGTCATACAGGCAATAGCGCAAATCGTCTGGATCTGAACAAACATCCAGGTCCAGTCAGTCCGATGCCGAATCGCCAGAATCACTGCCACGCCAAGCAGCAAAAGACTTTGTCCCACAGCCACCTGATAAGACTGCTGTTCGAGATAGATATAGAAGAAATTTAATGCCGTGACGACAAAATAGGAAAGTGTCGTCATCGTCAATGGCCAGCTGGATTCAAAATCAGAAATCAATTGACCGGACTTCGCCAATTTCTCGGCGCGGGACTTTTGCTGTGTCCACTGAGCAATCACCGTCAGGACGTAAGCCGTCAGGAAAGCCCAGCCCATGACCGTCAGCCGGCCCAGCCAATTTTCTTCAGGCAACCACCCCCAGCTTTCAACAAAATCTGCGTTGGCCAGCTTAAGTGACGTGACGATTACCAAACCAGTTGCTACATAATGAACCAATTTTTTTGAAGTGAATAAGGAGGCTATGAGAGCAGAGACCGCATAAATCAAAAAGACAGCTAAGGTCAGGTCAGAATTTTCAGAAGTGAAGAAAGGCAAATTGGATCCAAAAGCACTCAACAAACCGACACCGGCTAAAATTAAGACACCCAGATAACCAGCCTTGCTAAACTCTGGTCTTTCACGATTTTCCACCCTCTCAAAGATGTAATGTAAGCCGCCGGTCAACAGGGCAGTAATTGTAAAAATAATCGACGTCATACCGTTGATTAGTGAATCACGTAATTCTACGATCTCAAGCGCGTCTTTCTCATAATGTCCACGTAGATACAGACTCCAAATCCCCAGACCAATACAAAGCGTACCGGCAGCCGTCAGGAAAGTAATTCTTGTTACATATCCGAAAATCAAAGCCAGAACAGCACCTACAAAACTCACCGTAATCATGCTGTTGATATGCGGTACGGCAAGCAGCATCATGATCACGATTCCCATCGTGCCGGTTACGGCCATCCACATGCCTGCCATTTGCAGCTTCAAACTATCGTCGCTATCAATCCTTCTATAAATCAACATGCCTGATGAAACGACGATAAAACAGAGAATCATCAATGGGTTGGAAAGGGTTTGTGAAAGATCAATGGCACCCTCTGTCGTTGTTCGTGCAAACAGAAGTGCGATACAGGCACCTAAAGAGAACACTCCCATGCCCAAAACCCGTAATAACGAGAATGCATCATCCGGTGAAACTTCTTTTCTTTTTCGGAAATAACGATGTTCACTAAGAACCGCCAAGCTAATGAAAGCGAGAGGTAACAGAATCAATACATTGGTATTAAACACCGTTGGCGCAAAACCAGCACCCGTTACATAAAGCTTTATAATTAGTTGACATAAACAGGGCCCCATCAAGGCAATGATTAAAGACCAGGGACGCTGTGGTGATAGTAATTTCGCCGAGTAAAAACTCATTGCCCCAAAACTAACGCCGGCAATCAGCACCGCCAAAATGAAGACAATTCCATTGTTCTGAATGGAAGTATTCCCCATGGTCGTCATGAGCACATTTAAAGGAATCAACAAATTACCAATGATCAATATGACTCGACTTGAAGAAACAAGATTCCATTTTTTGAACGAGTAAATTCCGATCACGTGGAACAAGGTTACAACGGTCAGAAATACCACCGAAGAAAGATAGGGAATCTTATCTTGGAATGTGGCATTCAACGCAGTCACCAGGCCAATCGAGCCAATGACAATCAATAAACCGGCAACGAATTCGCCTAACTTGATGTTACTTTCATCCATGAACCCTCTCAGAATATCCGCTAGCCTACGAGGTGGTTTGGCAGGCGGCGCAGCTACAATATTAGCAGGCTCTACTGATGTAGTAGCTACGAACGACTCTTTGATTTCATTCGTTCCGACTGCAATGGCAGTAGCGACGGGTTCAACTCGTCGAGCCACGGCAGGTTGAATTGGTGAGACGGGACGGGCCGAGGGAACAACCGGCTTCGGCAGCTCTGGTTCGGTAGCTGATTCTCCAACTGGCTGAGGCTTATCCGATTCATCAGCAGTTACAGGCTGCGGCATTTCGGTTGTGTCAGCATCAGGTTTGCCAACATCAGTTGCCTGATGGTCATCAGCGTTTTGAGTGGCCTGTTCTGTTTCTTCAACCGGTTCTACAGACTTACCCGAGTCAGCAGGCAAATCAGAGACGGCTTTAACAGCTTCAGATTTTGTATCCTCAATTTCATCCGAAGCTGAGTCGGCAACTTCAAACTCCTCAAAGTCGAGAAGTTCTTCACCTGACTCCTGAGATGGCTGTATTCCAACCATGACTTCGGTTGGTTTTTTACCTCCGAATACTTCCTGGTCCGCCTGATTCAGATTTGCAAGTAGCCGAGCCTGTTCATCGTCAATCCAACCCCATTTTTTCCAATTCGTAATCCGTACCGTTACGTTGTGATAAAAGGAAAACGGTGTCTTCGATTGTTTAAATGCCTGTCCGCACTGATGGCAAAAGAATGCCGACGCTGGATTCTGTTGGTGGCAGATTTCACACGATTGCGGATTGCTAGCCGTGCTTCGTCGAGCTACTAGCACGATCACGACCAGGATTGCAATAAAAACGAAGAAACAACATCCGCCATCTTCTAAAAAGCGAAGAAAGCCAAATGGAAGTTGCAAATCGAATAGCAACATAACAGCTGCCCCTGTTACTGTGGATTATCACGGAGAGAGTTCTATTTATTTTATCGACCGTCGAGTATTATCACCAATCATCAAAGTAATACAATGAAAATCTGACATGTATTAAATACGCTACAGTCAGGACGTAAAGCACGGTTTATCTATGACAAAAACAGCACTCATCACCGGCGGAACAAGTGGAATCGGTTTAGCAATAGCCCAAGGATTCCATACGGCAGGCTATCAAATCATTGCCACGGGTGTCTCACAACAAGAAGTACAACAGACTCAGCAAGCCCACGCTGAATTACGTTGTCAGGTTCTCGACGTAAAAAATGAAGCTCAGATCGCGGAACTGGTGGCGTCATTGACTGAGCTCAATGTGTTAGTCAATTGTGCCGGTGTCATCCTGCGGGACAATCAGGAACATACAGTTGCGGGCTTCGAAGAAGCGATCGACATCAACCTGCACGGAACGATGCGGATGTGTTATGCCGCCAGGAAACTACTTCAGGAAAGTCAGGGATGCGTGATCAATACTGCGTCTATGCTGAGTTATTTTGGCAGTGGTTTTGTGCCGGCCTATAGTGCCAGTAAGGGGGGCGTCGTGCAGTTCACCAAGAGTCTGGCGATTGCCTGGGCTCCGCAGAAAATCCGGGTCAACGCGATTGCTCCCGGATGGATCAAGACAGAACTTACCAAACCACTGGCTGAGGATCCACAACGAAGCAAAGAAATCACAGACCGAACGCCGATGGATCGTTGGGGTGATCCGTCAGAAGTGGCCGGCCCTGCACTTTTTCTGGCTTCCGAAGCTGCCGGATTTATAACCGGAGTGACGCTGCCAGTCGATGGTGGCTACAGCGTTATGTAATCATAGTTGTGGTTCAGCGAATGAATTGCTCGACGTAATCTTCGCCGAGCCCCACTCGCTCGAAGTGCTGCATGCACATTTCTATCTTTTTATGCACATCATCATAGCCGACTGGCTGGTGATCTTCATCGAGATAGATTAAGGCACCAGTGATATGAAACAGCGTGATCATCTCCTCCACACCCTCGTCGCAAACTAAAGTGTGGACATCACCGGGCGGCTCGTAGACGTATGTCCCCTGAGTGGCAACCCACTCATGCTCTAAGTACCGCCAACTCCCCTTGATGACATACCCGTGAACCGGAGCCGGATGACGGTGCCTGCTGAGGACGCCTGACTTACGGACTTTGAGCAAATTCACCCATTGGCCTGAAGTGCGATTGAGATGAAGCGGGCGAAACCAAACATTTTCTGCCTGGGGTATCCACAAACGCTCATCTTCAGGTTCAGCCTGAGTTGAGTAATCTGAGATTCCATATGGCAATGATTTAAAAAATGCCATGGTTTGCATCCTCGTAAGCAACCTCGTAAGTAACCAAGCCGGACAAAAGTCTTGCTTAGCTTAGGGCGACCGACGCGCCCTTAATCACTGCAGCAATTCGTACTGCTTCATGAACGTGATTTTCACTTAACTCTTCAGCAAGCTTGGCTTCATGAGATTGCACACACAGTTCACATCCTTCGAGCACTGCACAAGCCATCGAGCACAATTCAAACAAAGCTGTTGAAGTCGCGGGACTTGTCATGCGGTTCATACGCAAGCCTGCTCGCATCTGTGAATAACTCTCTTTACCCACCATATGTCGGAACCGGTAGAAAACTGTATTCATGGCCATAATTGCCGCTGCAGCTTTGGCGTCTTCGCGCGCTTCCGGACTGAGAGCATCTCCTGCATCCGATTCAATCGCCGAGGCTAATGTTGAATCCTCAATAAAGTAGGCTGAACAGAGAGCGACTGCCCAGGTCTGTTCTGCGTCCAAAACCTGACTCTGAGTCAGTACCGATGACAAATTCAGTTTGATGTCCTTGACCGGATCTGTCATTTGACTCCGCAGTGCATTGATGTTTTCCAAAACCTCTCTCCTATTCGCTTGTATATATAAAGGATGCAGTCAGCCTTCAATCTAACAAGTTCAAATAGCGTTTGGAACGGTACGCAGTGCCTGCGAAGGTCGCTGAAAACATAGGATTTCAGCAATTCGGAGATGTAAAACCATGCATAAATCCTGCTGATCTTCCTGTTAAGATGTGCGGGTTAGCCAACTTATACAGATTTTTCTAAAGATAACGGTTGGCCTGGTCGAAAAACGCATATAGCGGAAGTTAGGTTTGCGCGCCACAGTGCGTTTTAAAACAGCGATCGCGAACTTGATGATCCTCGCCAACCGCGAGACAACAACCTGAATTTGGTATACCCATCATGAAAAACTACTCGATCTGCTCCATTCTGATACTCGGAAGCCTGGCTTTCACTGGTTGCGTGGGCACTCCTGCAATGCCGTTTCAAGAAGTGCTGACAACAGCTCCGTTATTTAAAACGTTTGAAAAACCGGATATCGAATCGCAGCTGGACGAAGTCGGAACCAGTGCACTATCCAAAGAGGCCCAAAACGAAATTGACAAGGTCCTGAAAAGCAAAAAGATCAATGATCGAGTAAAGATTGAAATTGAGAAGGGCAAAGCCTTTTTCGAAAAGGGGGATATGGACACCGCGATCGCCTGTTACACTCACTCCATTCGTCTAGACCGAACAAATATCGAAGCCTACTATCTGCGTGGTATTGCTCAGGGGAAGATAGGGAACAAAGCGAAAGAAATTGCAGATTATGGTTCCGTTCTTCAGTTAGATGTTGATCATGCCGAAGCCTACAACCGTCTGGGCGTCGCCTATGCCAATCAGGGAAGTATCGATATTGCGATTGTAAACTTTAGTGAAGCGATTCGCATTAAACCCGAATTCGTGGAGGCCTATAACAATCGAGCAGTCGCTTTCGCAAATAAAGGCAACATCGACAAGACGATTTCTGACCTCACTCAGGCAATTCGTATCAATCCAGACAACCCTGATGCCTTTTTCAACCGAGCGATTATTTACAACAATACGCAGCAGTTTGACGAGGCGATTGCTGACTTCACCGACACGATCCGTGCTAATCCGGAACACGCTCGTGCCTACATGAGCCGAGCTGATATTTTTGCCAGCCAGGGCAAGAACGAGAAAGCGATTGCGGATTACGGCATTGCCATCGAATTGAAACCAAAGTGGGCAGAAGCTTATTACAATCGCGGGTTAGCTTACAAAGCCAACGGACAACAGGATGAAGCGGTTGCAGATTTCAGTGAAGCACTCAAACTGAATCCAAAGGAAAATCAAACTCAAGCCGTATCCTTCCGAGCCACCACCGCTCCCACCGAATAACAGATTTTAGATTCCATCAAAAAACCCTGCCTCGCGAACATGCCAGGCAGGGTTTTTTCGTGTCACTGTTATGAGTGAATCTCCAGCTCTTATAGAGTCGGGTCACCTTTCTTCCAGTTACATGGGCAGAGTTCATCCGATTGAATCGCATCCAGCACTCGCAGGATCTCATTCACATTACGACCAACGCTCAGAGCATTGGCACTCGACCATTGGATGACACCATTAGGATCTACCAGGAAGGTAGCTCGCAGACAGACGTCTGCATTGGGATCCACAATGCCAAGATCATGAGCAAGACGCTGGGCTCCGATTAGAGGATAAGCAAGACCCTTCAAATCATCGTGACTCTGACACCAGGCCAGGTGACAATATTCGTTGTCCGTGCTACCACCAACAACTTCACAATCGCGGTCATTGAACTCAGCCAACTGTGTGTTAAATTCAGCAATTTCAGTAGGACAAATGAATGTAAAGTCCTTCGGGTAGAAGAAATAGCAAACCCATTTGCCATCGTAGTCTGAATTCGTCAGGCCTTTGAGGCTTTCCGGGTCTGACCCTACATTGCACTTTACGTTGTATTCTGGAAACTTATCGCCAACTGTAAGCATGGCTTATTCTCTCCTGATAATATTTCTAAACTGTTCGAGTTATAGTAGTCTCGTTAAACGGCTTGTTGCGTTGATGATGTCAATGTATCACAGCACATCAGTACGCGAAAGATACCCTAAACAGACGACTTGTCCCGGTAGGCTATAGATAGAATTGCCGGCAATAACACCATATCGCCGATAAACGCGAGAGCTACTGAAATGCAGGCTAATTTGGAGAACAACTGACTGTGAGGCATCACGCTAATAGCACTCGCCGAAAATCCAGCGATCAGGACAAGCGTACTGACGACCAACGCAGCACCAACGGAACTAATCGAGTTTTTAATCGCCTCGTCAACCGTTTTGCCTTCTGACTGTTCCCGACGGAACCGCACCAGAAAGTGAATCGTGTCATCAACCGCAATCCCCAGACTGACAGTAAACAGCAGGACACTCGTTAAACGTAACGGTTCCCCCGTCCAAACGAGAAAACTGGCCGTAAAGATTAACGGAAGGCAGTTAGGCAGCAAGCTGACCAACCCCATTTTGATAGATCGAAACATCACGGTTAGCACCACCATGATGACTGCTGCAGCAATAATCAGTGACTTCACCAGATCGTTAATCATCGTAGAGAGATTGCGAGCAGCAACCACCGCGGATCCGGAGACCGAGAGGGACACGCCCGGAAACTGACTTTCAATCACTGCCAGTCGCTCTCGAAACCGTTTGATTACCTGCCGATGGTGATACATGCCCTGGTCGGCTAAGCGAGCCACGACAATCGATCGCCCCAGATCATTTCGGATCCACTGATCTGAAATCGCCTGAGGCAACGAGATGATAGGGCTCTGATCCACCACTTCGTTGAAATTCAAAATAGACATCGGATTCATGATGTCCTGATCACCATCAATATCTGCTTCAACCTGACGTAACACGGCCAGTGGATCGACAGAGGACTCGCGGTCCCGGTCCCATTCGACTAAGACGATTGCACTTAGCATGCCACCAAACTGCTGATCCACTTCACGCAAAGCCACCTCTGCTTCACTCCCCTTCGGAATCGACTCAGCAATATGGCTATCGGGATGTAACTGCAACGTGGTAACTGTCATCCAGACCAGCAGTGCTGCAAACAAAGCCAGCACGATGTAACGATATTTCAAAATAAAGATACCGTACGCCACTGAGAATTTTTTCAGCCATAAAGAATCACGACTCACTTTTCCCTGATACGCGCCACCGATCAGGCCCGTGGATGCCAGCCACGGCACGACAATCACTACGGCTAAAAACGTGATCAGGGTTCCTACAGCACAGGTGATTCCGAACTGACTGATGACTTCGATACTGCTGACAGTCAGCGACCCAAAACCAATCGCTGTGGTAATCGAAGTAAAGGCACAGGCAATTCCAAGTCGGCGGACGGCCAGCCAGGCTGCACGTTCAGGTTTTATCCCCCGGACGCGGGACTCGCGCACGTCAAATACCAGGTGCACGGCGTCGGTCAGTCCGATCACCACAACGAGCACCGGCAGGATCGTCGTGATGAGGTTGATTTTCACACCCGTCAGGCTCAGTAAACCGAGTGCCCAAAAACTTCCAATACCTGCACCCGCAACCGCCATAAATGCCAATGCCCAGTTGCGAAATGCGATCAGCGCGATCAGTACGGCGATGCAGGCACCAGCCACCATCATGTTAAAAGTGTCGGTCTTAATCGACCGGAAGATCTCAACTCGCACAGGTGGCAAGCCTGTTAAGTAAGCTTGAATTCCTGACTGCTCTCGCCACTCAGTTAGCACCTGTTTCAGATGGTCAACCGTCGGCTGGTAGTCACTGACAAGCAGGTCTTCGCTTCCCAGTTGAATCACCATCATCATGGAAGAAGCATCGGCGGTGATTAGATTCCCTGCGGCAATGGGATGAGAGAGTACTTCACGTTCGACCATCGACCAATCGACCGATGCTGTGCCGGCTGGAGGAACGAGCGGGCGTGGGAGAGGGTCAACCACAAGCATCTCAGGACTGAAAATGGATACGACATCGCTAACCAGGTCATCCGCTTCGAGAGTCTTTACCAGTTGTTGCATTTTGGCAACATGCTCGGTGGTAAAGAATGTGGACTCAGGTTTCTTGAGTATGACCAGGCAGTCATTTTCATCCGGTCGGAATTGCTCAAAGATTTCTTCCAGCTGTTCAAACGGTTTGTCGTTTGTACGAAAGAGACCTCGTGCCTCATTGTCGAATGAAAACCGCTGAAAGCCGATCAGCGACAGCACCGTGATCACCACTATAGCCAACAGCAACAGACGCTGGCGATGTAGGTAGAGAGTGCGTACCCAACCGCTATTCCAGCCGCTATTCATAGTTGCTCATCCTGACTCGTGATGCGGGTAACTTACTCGTTGTTTTCGACGAACTGTTCATAACGTGCGTTGTGTTTCTCTAATAGAACGGGGACTTCCGTTTCTAACAAGAAGCCCTGTTCCACTAGTCTCTGACACGCCTGCTGAAACAACTCTAAGTAAGCCTGGCGGGATTGGTATCGTTCTGCCAATGACAATCGCGGATCCGAATTTGATTCTCGTTGCTGTTTGGTTACAGCAAACGGGAAAAACGCTCCGGCCAAACCAACCAAATCCGTCTGCGCCGGGTGATCGTCCGGATACAAATTCCAACTGGCGTATGTCCCTAATGGAACCGCAACTTCAGGCGGTTGTATACATCCGATTTCATTTCCATCCGGATCAGTTCGCGGTACCAGTACACGATAGTCGTTCCTCATGGTCGGAGGATGAGTCAAAACTTGTGAGCGATCAGACTCCCATACGTCACCATAGTACCAGTCGTTGGGTTGATGAATCACGGTTGGGAAACGAGTGCCGGGAATGTCAGGAAATCCGACTGAGTGCTGCTCCCAATGAACTAACGATCCTGATTTGATGGTGGGGATCACACTGGCCGGCATTTTTTTACCCTGCACCCAGCCATCGAGCTTTAACAGCAGGCTACGCATGATCGGTCTGAAGTCAGCGGGGTTTTTGATATAGGCTCCGTCACCTTTCGTGGGTGGATAAGATGCCGGGCCGTGTTGTGTACCTCCAAAGGTATAAAACCTGACGTGACGTTGAGCCCGTGCGTCCCGGGTTCCCAGTGGGTCGGTATGCGTTAACGATCCGGCGCGATGCCAGTACTCGGAACTTGACTGAGTATGCATAATCTTTGGCATCGTTTTGGTCGCTCGGGCCTGCTCCAGCAATCCATCTTGAAGTTGATCACGAAACGGATGTCGCTGTTTTTCATAAGCAAAGGGAAATCGATCGACCGGATAGTCGTGATTGAATCGCTGACCGGAAAACCGAGTGGGCTGAGCAAAGCGGTGGTTAAACGATCCCATACCTGCTCCTGAAACATGTGGAATCAGCCCGTCAAATACCTTGTCGCCTGATTCAGATTCGTTAAATCCTGAATAGAGAAACTCACGCAGGTAGCGTCCTGACTGTGAAATACCAAAGGCATGAGCGCGTTGGATATAGGGTTTATCCAGATGAATCATCGGATTACCCTCGCCCCGGCCTGTTTTCACCGCGTCGATCAAATCGCGTACCGAGGTAAAGCAGGTACCATGTACCTGAGGAGAATGGGCTGTGTAGATGAGCTCATAGATTTGACCTTGTTCTCCTTTGGATAGCAGATACAGGTCAATGTGCTTTTGGTCTCCTGGTTTCGCATCTGTGGTTTCGGTGATCTTGGTAAACCATTGATCCCGAGCGATCAGAGTACGTTCAGACCGGGCATGCGGTCGTTGCGTGAGTGTGGCCTGATCGATGCTGGAGTAATCGTGCTGGAATGATCCGTGACCAGCGCGAGTGATACCTCCAAATTCCTTCCCTTCCTCCATCGAAAATTCATATCGAACCAGCCCTTTGAATTTTTCACTGAGCGTTGGTGGATAAAGTTTCAATCGGGGCGTACCCGCTAACAACTCTCCATCCCAGCCGCTCGAGATTACGGTCCAGCCATACTTCATCAGAAATCCGTTACCGGCGTGAGTTACTTTATTGAGAAGGTTGCTTGAAGGGGCGTTGTTAAAGAAGTCGAGCGTCCGCATGTTGCCGCGATTGTTCACGTCATAGAGAACTGCTCCGTTTGATCGTGCCGGATTGGTTGGCGTCAGAATAACCAGATCCGCGTAGAATCGTACTAACCCGTCGTCGTCGGGCTTCGCATACTGTAAATCGACCACCCGGACATTCTGCTCAAGTGATGGATCCAGAGTGAAGTGCACTGAGCCTCTTAGCAAATCATACGTGCCAACATTGCCAAATTGTTTACCATCTGCAAACAGAGTTCGGCTGGTGATATCGAATGATTCCACCTTGGCCATAAGAGAACTGGCGGTGGAAAAATAGGTTAATGTCAGGAAAACGTATGCCCACATTCGCATCAGAAAGTGCCTCACTACTGATTAGTTTGGAGTTGAAAAAAATGTGTAGTAGGTTCCGTCATCGAGAAGGCGTTGAACATACAACGCCAATTCACGGAGGTGATAATCCCCCCACATACAGGCTTCCCCGTGTGGTACCCGATCTTCATCCGGCGTATGGTCCCATCCACGGGGGCGATGGTAAACACTATGTAAAAGTAGTCCCTGATGATTGGGATCACTGCATAGATAGGGTTCGGTCAATAAGGACCGCGTTGCAACCAGGCCTGCTTGAATATAGCGTGTGCCATCTTCACCTTGTTGGTTGAGAAAGCGTCCTAATCGCAGGAGTCCCTGAGCTCCGATTGCTGCGGCCGAGCTATCAATGGGTTCGTGAGCATTAAACGGATCTGAATTCACGTTTAGGTAATCACCCAGCGCAGTCAGGCCGGGGGCTCCTGTATCCCAATACGGGATGCCATCGGTCGGTGTATTTTCGATATAGAAATCACAGCTTGCCCGGGCTGCCTTTAGCATCATCGCTTCGATTTGCTGTCGTCCACCGTAGAGGTCGAGCTCGTCGTCACTAACGGTTTGCAGAAACTCAAGTTGTTCAGGATAACCAGTCATGATCCAGGCGAGACCGCGCGTCCAGGTTGAAAACGGGGAGTAGCCCTGTTGGGTGCTGGGACAGCGATAGCGACCGTCATTAATGTTGAAAACACTTTCATGTGCTACGCGGCCCCAATGGTCATAGTCATCGCGGCCTTCACCGTAGTAGACACTATAGCGAGCGGTGCTTCTGGCGTGTTGCAGCATTCGATCAAGTAACGACACGCGATCATCATTTTCGTGCATTAATTCGTGGCCAAGTTGATGGCCGACTGACAGACTGCGAAGACTGCGGATCGTGTCACAGAAGAGTGAATGGGGACCATTGAAGGAGTATATAAATCCATCTCCGTCAATCGTTTCAGACCATCGATAGGCCTGAACTGCGGCGCTGCTTTTAAGTGCCAACTCATAGAATTGCAATTCCCACTGATTGTCGGGAAGACGGCCCTCGAGCATTAATCGTCGTAGGGCGCCATAGGTGCTGACATTATTGAATCCGTGGTCATGCACTCCAAAATGAGTGACATGAGATGCCATTTTATCGACCGTGGCCTGACGTCCACTATCAAGGAAGTCGGAATTACCTGTGGCGTCGTACTGAAGGATGGCTGAGCCAAATTGAAATCCCTGAGTCCATTCGGTCCACCCCTGTGCGACATATTGTCCGTTGATGGTAAAAACCGGAGTCCCGTCTTCCGGATTTCGTTCGGCTTCCAATTTGGCGATTTTCTCACCTGAGATCTTCCAAAAATTATCGAGCAATCCGGCCAGGGACTCATAATTCAACGATTGACTCACATCGATCATTTGCTGTTTTCCACTACAAAACAAGGTTTCCTTGCTCCACCATATCAAAACTTACCCCAATAAGTGACACCCACTCATCAGAAAACTCCCGAATAGGTGCCACCCACTCGATCAGATCAAGCCAATTTTCAGGTTCGTCATTTTGACTACACTTTAGCGGTATCTGTGTGTATCATATTGATAACAAGTGGAGGATATTGATGTTAAGTTCATTGATAGAGTTGAAGGTTTCGGATCGGGATTATCCGCGACAAATTGCGCAGTTGTTGGCGAGTCAATCGTGGAGTCAGGGATGTGTCATTCAGGTAGCCGATGGGATTCGTTGGGTTGAGTTGGGTCGATTTGGTGATCGCAGTCCCGGCGAATCTCAACTGCAACAATCACTGGAATCTTCAGAATTAGTGGGTGGCACTGATTGGATAAGTTTTGCCTGTGGGCACACTGCCGTTGAGAGTCCGGAGCAATTTTGTGTTGCCGTCGAGTTCACCGATCACGAGCAGGCGACGACTGCACTGCAGGGTGTTTATCAATCCATACTGACAGGTGTCATTGAGTGGCACCGTATCTGTCAGTTGCAGGATCGGGTTTTGCGCAGTGAGACGATTCTTCAAATTGCCGCTCAGTGGCATGGGATCAAGCAGACGGATCAATTGATTACTGAAATTGTTGAAGCTTCGACGCAGTTGTTGGATGCTGAGCGCGCGAGTCTGTTCCTGTGGGATAAAGGTAACCAACAGTTAGTGGCGCGCCCTGCTTTAGGAATTGACGGTAACGAACTACGAGTTCCGGATGCAGCAGGCGTGGTGGGCGAAGTCGTACATTCCGGTGAATCACTGCGTATCGACGAAGTGGAGGGGCAAGATCAGATTAATCGCGATGTGGATAATCAGCTCAATTTCACAACGCATAATTTGATCTGCTGTCCGTTGAAAAACGATCGGGATGAAATCATCGGTGCGTTCGAAGTGTTAAACAAACGTGCGGGCACATTTACTTCCGCCGACCTTAAAGCTCTGGAAGATTTAGCGGATCATATTGTTTCTGCACTTCAGGAGGCTCAGGAAGTTGAGCAGATTATCGCGAGTCGCAGTCTGATCGCTGAGCAGGCTGCCGAAGGTGTGACTCTCATTGGCGAATGCCCTCAGATTGTTGCTCTGCGAACAACACTTGAACGAATTGCCAACACTGATCTGGCCGTCTTGATCTTAGGAGAAAACGGAACCGGTAAGGAAGTTGTTAGTCAGCTGTTGCATTTCCAAAGCGACCGGCGTGATGAACCCTTAGTGGCCGTTAATTGTGCGGCCATCTCTGAATCGTTGTTAGAAAGTGAATTATTCGGCCATGTTCAGGGAGCGTTTACCGATGCCCGCGACGATCGGGAAGGTAAATTTGAGTTAGCAAGTCGGGGCACTTTATTGCTCGACGAGATTGGTGACATGAGTTTGCCGGGGCAGGCCAAATTGCTGCGCGTATTAGAAGATAAGGTGGTCGTCCGGGTGGGTGGTTCCACTCCGATTCATACGGATGCCCGGGTAATTGCTGCGACTAATCAGGATTTGAGTGAAATGGTTCGCGAGAAGCGATTTCGTGAAGATCTGTTTTATCGCTTGAATGTTATGACTGTCGAGATGCCTCCTCTGCGTGAGCGAGGTGAAGACATTATTCTTCTGGCCGAGCATTTTCTGAAGCATCTCTCGGGGCAGGCACGGCGTACTGTTCCCCGCATCACATCGGGTGCCCGAAAGAAACTACTCACTCATTCCTGGCCGGGAAATGTGCGAGAGTTACGCAACCTTATTGAACGGATCATTTACTTAAGTGATTCGGATAAGCTGGAAGCGAGTGATCTTCAGTTTGCGGACACTACGGCTCGTGGGGTTAGCCATCTCGAGTTCAGTGGTACTTTAAATGAAGCAACCATGAATTTTCAAATTGAGTTGATCCGGACGCAGATCAAGCGCAGTGGTGGAAATATGACCGAAGTGGCTCGTCAGCTGGGCCTTCATCGTTCTAACTTGTATCGCAAAATGGGTCAGTTAGGGATGAGTCTAGAGGAGAATAGCTAAGGGTTGTAAACCGTGCCGACTGTAACCCCTTGCCGGGTCAATGCTTTGGATTAGGATAGATTGTTCAGCCCCTATAGCTCAACTGGCAGAGCATCTGACTCTTAATCAGAGGGTTCTAGGTTCGAGTCCTAGTGGGGGCACTTGGCTAGT